>JACQGN010000164.1 GCA_016199545.1 Betaproteobacteria bacterium
CCGACCTGTGGATCTTCAACCAGATGGCGAAGCGCTTCGAGCAGGGACGCAGGATCATCTTTCCCGAGACCTCCGCCGAGGTGTTCGACGAAATGCGCGAACTCTCCACGGGGCGCATGCTCGATTGCTCCGGGATGACCCACGACAAGATCGAGGCGCAGCGCGGGATCCAATGGCCGTGCCCCCAAGGCGCCGAGAGCGGGTCGTCGCGGCTCTACACCGATGGCGTATTCCAGCACGCCGACGGCAAGGCCAAACTGATTCCGCTGCCATTCGTGGATAACAACGAGCGGCCGGACCGGCAATTCCCGTTCTGGTTGAACAGCGGCCGCGTGGTCGAGCATTTCCATACCCGCACTCGCACCGGCAAGATCGGCAATGTGAACAAGTTCTCACCGACGCCGTACATGGAAATGAACCCGGATGCCGCGCAAGAGCTAGGCATCGGCCACATGACCTATGCGCGGCTGATATCGCGGCGCGGTTACGCGGTGGTGCTGGTGCAACTCACGCACCGCGTGCCTCCCGACATGGTGTTCATTCCGTTCCATTTCCACGAGTGCGTGAACCGCCTGACGCTGGGCCTGCTCGACCCATATTCGCGCCAGCCTGCATACAAGCAGTGCGCGGTGAAAATCGAACCGGCGACCGATCAACTGGCGGCTGCTGCGGCCAACGTCGCCGCGCGCAGTTACTGAGGGTCCGGCATGTTAGAGGTGCAGGTCGACGGACGAGGTCTGGCTTTCATTGAAGGATCCGGCAGCGGCGGGTGCGGCGGCAGCCTGAGCGCCGCGCCCGCCTTCAAGGCGCGTTCCAATGAACCGGCCTACGCGCTTCTGCCGCCGTCGAACGGCGCCAAGGTGAACCAGTATGGCAAAACCATTCAACTGGTGGACGAGAGCGATCCGCTCGCCGGGCAAAGCCTGAGAATCAACAACAGCAGCGCCGTCGGCACCAACCCCGAGCGCTACAAGCAGCATGGCTTTCATTTCACCGCCGACAACTGCATCGGCTGCCACGCCTGCGAAGCCGCGTGCAGCGAAAAGAACGATCTCCCGGCACACATCAGCTTTCGCTCGGTGGGCTACGTCGAAGGCGGCACCTACCCGGATTTCCACCGCGTCAACATCTCGATGGCGTGCAATCATTGCGACGACCCGGTGTGCCTGAAGGGCTGCCCGACGCGCGCCTATACCAAGTTCGCCGAGTACGGAGCGGTGCTGCAGGACCCGGACATCTGTTTCGGCTGCGGCTATTGCACCTGGGTGTGCCCGTACAACGCGCCGCAGCTCGACCCGGTCAAGGGCGAGGTATCAAAGTGCAACATGTGCGTCGACCGCCTCGAAGTGGGACTCAAGCCTGCATGCGTGTCCGCCTGCCTCGCGGGGGCGCTCGATTTCGGCGTGATCGAGACACCGCCGGCCAATCGCGTGCAGGCCAAGCTTGTCATGCCCGGGTTCCCCGATCCCGGGATCACGCAGCCCAACATCCGCTTCCAACAGGTGCGCGAGCTGCCGCGTGAAATGCGCCGCACCGACAGCATGCCGCTCGTGTACGTGTCGAAGAAGGACGCAGACGGGATCCGCTACCGCCCGCAGGCGGCGGGCCGGCCCCAGGCGCCCCAGTGGAGCTGGAACAAGCTGCGCTCGCGCGAGGACCCGCTGGTGCTGTTTACGCTCATGACGCAGGCCGTGATCGGCGCTTTCCTCACGCTGTTCATCGGGCCGCTCGCGGGGCTTGACGTGCTTGCACCAGCTTCCCATCCCGTGGCCCACACTGGTCTGCTGTTCGGGCTGGTCGCGATCCAAACGTTCGCGCTTGCCGTCTCGACCACGCATCTGGGCAAGCCGCACCGGTTCTATCGTGCGTTCTACAACCTGCGCTACTCGCCGGTCAGCCGCGAAGTTGCCGCCATCGCCGTGTTCTACAATGCGATGGGCGCCTACACGCTCCTTGCCGCGATGCCGTGGTTGTTCGCATGGTTGCTGCCCGCGGGCGTGATGCGCGGGTTGCAATCGTTCGCCGGCGGGGTCGCGGTGGCGAGCGGACCAGTCGCGTTGTACGCCATGACCCGCATCTACCGCATCAAGGCGCGCCCGTACTGGGACCACTGGCAGGTCGCGACATCTTGCTACGGCTCCACGCTGACCTTGGGCGCGCTCCTCGTCGGCGTGATCTACGCCGCCGTGTTGACGGCGCATGGCAGATCACACTCGGACCTGCTCGCAGTGCTTGCGTGGCCGATGGCGCTGGGTCTCGCGATCGAAGGCCTGGGTCTCGCCGCCCACGCGCGCCACCTCGAGGCGCGTGGCGGGGAAGCGGCCGCCTCGCGCCAGGAGCAGCGCACCACCTTCGGAAAGACGTACATCCTGCGCAATGCCGGCCTCGCGGCGGGTTTCGTGCTGGTCGTGACACTTGGTCTCGTCGCTGCCGACGGTGCCGTCGGCCTCGCCGCGTGGGCACTCGCAGCCGCGCTGATCGTCGCCACGGCGCTGGTAGGGCGCGCGCTGTTCTACGTGCTGGTGATTCCAACCACCATGCCCGGCGCGTTCTTCTGGCGAAACAAGGGATTCGAAGACCACGCGCGCGCGACCGGTCTCGCGAGGATGCCTCAGGTGGGCGTGTTGCCCGACCCACACTAATCCGGTGTCCATGCCAAGCTGATCGCCCACCGGAGCGCCATGTCCCTGCCGCCATGTCGAGTAATCAGCGCGGTCGCGCGTTGTGCTAGAATTTCCCGCAGTCGTCATCTCACCAATAAAGGGAAGGAGCATAACCATGGGGGCGATATTCCAGTCACTCGGCAAGACGATCACCGCGGGCTTTGTCCTTCTGATCATCCTCATCCTCGCCACCGGGGGCGCGGGCGCCAAGATGGGCGACCACGCGTGGTGGGCATTTCTCATGCGCTGGCTGCACGTCATGTCGGGCGTGATGTGGATCGGGCTCCTGTGGTATTTCAATTTCGTGCAGACGCCGTCCATGCCGAAGATCCCGGACGAGCAGAAGCCCGCGATCGGCAAGGTCATCGCGCCGGCCGCTTTGTTCTGGTTCCGCTGGGCGGCAATGGCGACGATCATCACCGGCCTGATCCTGGGATTGATGAATGGCTACCTGCTGTCGGCGCTCATGTTGACCAAGGGCGTCCACGCCATCGGCATCGGCATGTGGCTTGGCATCATCATGTGGTTCAACGTGTGGTTCATCATCTGGCCCAACCAGAAGAAGGCGCTGGGCATCGTGCAGGTTTCGGCTGAAGAGAAGGCAGCGGCGGCCAAGCTCGCGGGCATGACCTCGCGCATCAACACCATGCTGTCGATCCCGATGCTGTTCTGCATGGTCGCGCAGCAGAACGCCGGGCTCTAAACCCGTAGACCGCGAAAGCAGTTTCGCAGCGACAACGCCCGGTCAAGCCGGGCGTTTGCGTTTCTAGCGGGCGGCCGGGGCTTTCTCGATGCCTTCCAGCCACGAGCCTGGCAACTCAGGATCGTGTAGCGCTGGCCGCAGCTGGGGTAGTTGAGACGCTTTCGCCCTTGGTAGGGCCCAACCGCAAGCGCGTGAGGCCTACGCGAAAAATCTGGCCGTCCGTGATCGGAGTCGGCGCAGAAATTCTGCGCGCGGCCTGTGAGTGCGTGTGAGGGGTCAGTTCTTGACTTGACACTCCTGTATACAAGGTCAAGAACTGACCCCGATCGCCAGGTCAAGAACTGACCCCGATCGCCCGATCGCCCTGCCGATCGCCCTGACCCCGATCGCCGCGATCGCCGCTTACAAGCATATGACTTCCCCCTCCTGGGAACAGATCAGATTTTTCCGTGCAGTGCCTCAATGGCTTTCGGGTTTGACGCAACGATCTTGAGCAGCGCCTTGGGTGGGCTGGTGGGCTGCGTGCGCCGCTGCTCCCAGTGTTGCAGCGTGCGCAGGTTCACGCCTATCAATTTTGCAAACGGGCTCTGGCTGACAAGCGATGTAACGCGCCGCCTTCATGATGTCCTTGCGGCGGAGCCCATCGAGCACGCCGCCTACGCTGCCTGCAATTTGTCCGACAGCGGTGTTGGCCGGAACGCAGCTACGCGCTCAAGGTGTTGTGCCTGCCGCCTGCGCAGGTCCGCGCAAATGGCGGTCAGATCATGGCGCATTTCCTCGGCATAAGCTTCGCGTGCAGCGCGTACCTCCGCAACTATGGGGTCATTCCAGGTTTCCATAAGATCAAGACCTTGGCTTTCATGCGGGCATTATGCCCAACTCCATCCCCGGTATCCACGCAGATTGACGATGATCAAATTCGACCGAAGAACTGGGAAACCAAGAAGTGCCATTGGGGCCAGAGTCACCTTTCCGGAACATTCTTCGTGGGGCGCCATCGGAGACTGGCCACGTTGTTGCCCAAGCGGAAATCGCTTTACCCGTGCAACGCCTCAATCGCCTTCGGGTTTGAAGCAACGATCTTGAGCAGCGCCCTGGCCGGCCCGGTGGGCTGCGTGCGTTGCTGCTCCCAGTTTTGCAGTGTGCGCAAGTTCACGCCTATCAATTTCGCAAACTGGCTCTGGCTGATCCTGGCCGCCTCGCGGATGGCGCGCACATCCGGCGCTGGCAGCTCAGTCGTTCTTGCGCCCCGCACACTCCTGCCTGCCATGTGGCGTTTCATTTCGCGCACGCCTTTGACCAACTGGTCGAAATGCTCCTTATCCATCTTTGATGTCCTTCATCAGTTGCGCGTATAGCCTGCAAGGCTATGGAATATTCTCGGCGCGCGAGGCGGCGAGGGGCTGCGAACTGAACCCGGTGGGTTCCCTTACATTCTGAACACGCCGAAGGTGGACTTTTCCACCGGCGCGTTCAGACTCGCCGCGAGGCCAAGTGCGAGCATGGTGCGCGTGTCACACGGGTCGATCACGCCGTCGTCCCATAACCGCGCGCTGGCATAGTAAGCGCTGCTCTGGCGTTCATACTGCTCGAGCAGGGGCGCCTTGAATGCGCGCTCTTCCTCCTCGCTCCACGCCGCGCCGGATTTTTCCAGTGCTTTGCGCCTCACTTGCGCCAGCACGTTTGCCGCCTGCTCCCCGCCCATCACCGAAATGCGCGCGTTCGGCCACATCCAGCCAAAGCGCGGATCAAAGGCGCGACCGCACATGCCGTAGTTGCCGGCGCCGTAGCTGCCGCCGATGATGACGGTGAATTTCGGCACGCGCGCGCACGCCACCGCGGTCACCATCTTGGCGCCGTCCTTGGCGATGCCGCCTGCCTCGTACTTCTGGCCGACCATGAAACCGACGACATTCTGCAGGAATACCAGCGGGATGCCGCGCTGGCAGCACAACTGGATGAAATGCGTGCCTTTGAGCGCCGATTCGGAAAACAGTATGCCGTTGTTGGCGACGATGCCGACCGGGATGCCTGCAATGTGGGCAAAACCGCAGACCAGCGTCGTGCCGTAGCGCGCCTTGAACTCGTCGAACTCGGAACCGTCGACCACGCGTGCAATGATTTCGCGCACGTCGAACTGCTGGCGCGGATTGACCGGAATCACGCCGTACAGTTCGGCGGCGGGCAGCAGCGGCTCGCGCGGTTCGCGCAGGGCGAGCGTCACGGACGTGACGCGATTGAGGTTCGCCACCGCCCGCCGCGCCAGTTCCAGCGCATGCTGGTCGTTCTCCGCGAGATGATCGGCGACGCCCGAAGCGCGCGTATGGACGTCGGCCCCGCCGAGGGCTTCCGCGGTGACGACTTCGCCGGTCGCAGCCTTGACGAGCGGCGGCCCCGCAAGAAATATCGTACCCTGGTTCTTCACGATAATGGTCTCGTCTGACATCGCCGGCACGTAGGCGCCGCCGGCGGTGCACGATCCCATCACGACCGCGATCTGCGGGATGCCCAGCGCCGACATGTTCGCCTGGTTGTAAAAGATGCGGCCGAAATGATCGCGATCGGGAAAAACTTCGTCCTGGCTCGGCAGGTGCGCGCCGCCGGAGTCGACCAGATAAATGCATGGCAGGCGGTTCGACTGCGCGATTTCCTGTGCCCGCAGATGTTTCTTGACTGTCAGTGGGAAATAAGTGCCGCCCTTCACGGTCGCATCGTTGGCGATGACCACGCAGTCCTGGCCCGCTATTCGCCCGACACCGGTAATGAGTCCGGCCGCCGGCACCTCACCGTCATACATGTCCCACGCGGCGAGGGGCGAGAGCTCGAGAAAGGGCGCATCCGCATCGAGCAGCGCCTTGATGCGGTCCCGCGCCAGGAGCTTGCCGCGCGCGTTGTGCCTCTCGCGTGCGGCGGCAGAGCCGCCTTGCCGTACCAGGGCGAGTTTCTCCTTGAGGTCGTCAACCTGGGCGCGCATCCGCGCCGCTGCCGCCGCGAATTCCTCGCTGCCGGTCTTGATACCGGACTTGAGCACGCTCATGAGGGCGTCACAGCCGCTCGATTGCCACCGCGGTCGCCTCGCCGCCGCCGATGCAGAGCGCTGCGATGCCGCGCTTGACCCCGTGTTTTTCCAACGCGGCGAGCAGCGTCACCACGATGCGCGCGCCGCTGGCGCCGATCGGATGGCCGAGCGCGCACGCACCACCGTGCACGTTGACCTTGTCGTGCGGCAGATCGAGGTCCTGCATCGCCGCCATCGCCACCACCGCGAATGCTTCGTTGATCTCGTAGAGGTCTACGTTGTACGGGTTCCAGCCGGTTTTGGCGAACAGCTTCTTCATCGCGCCAACCGGCGCGGTTGTGAACCAGCCGGGTTCGTGCGAGTGCGTCGCATGCGCGATGATTTTCGCGAGCGGACTGGCTCCGCGCTTGTGCGCTTCGGAAAGCCGCATCAGCACCAGCGCCGCGGCTCCGTCGGAAATGGAGCTCGAATTGGCAGGAGTGACCGTGCCGTCCTCTTTGAACGCGGGTTTCAAATGCGGAATCTTGTCGGGGTTCGCCTTGAGCGGCTGCTCGTCCGTGTCCACCACGGTCGCGCTGGTGCCGGTCTTGACGCTAACCCCCACGATTTCGGATGCGAACAAACCGTTGTGAATCGCGCGTCGGGCTCGCTCGAGCGAGCTGATCGCATACCGGTCCTGCGCTTCGCGCGAGAAGCCGTATTGGGCTGCGGTGGCCTCGGCAAAGACCCCCATCAGACGGCCGCGGTCGTAGGCATCCTCGAGGCCGTCGAGGAACATATGGTCTTTCAGTTCGGCGTGGCCAAGCCGCAGGCCGCCACGCGCTTTGGGCACCAGGTAGGGCGCGTTGGTCATGCTCTCCATGCCGCCCGCGACCATCACGCTGTTGGTGTCGGCAAGCAGCAGGTCGTTGGCGAGCATGATCGCCTTCATGCCCGAGCCACACATCTTGTTGACGGTCGTGCAGCCGGTGCTGGTCGGCAGTCCCGCGCCCAGTGCGGCCTGGCGCGCCGGTGCCTGGCCCTGGCCGGCTGAGAGCACGTTACCCATGATGACTTCCTGCACGTCCTCCGGTTTCAGGCCGGCACGCCCGACGGCTGCCTTGATTGCCGACGCACCAAGGTCCACGGCAGTCGCATTCTTGAAGGCGCCTTGAAATGCGCCGATCGCGGTGCGGGCTATCCCGACGATGACTACCGGGTCGTTCTGCATGGCGCGCTCATCGCGTTTCATCGAACAGTTCGCGGCCGATCAGCATGCGGCGGATTTCCGAAGTGCCGGCACCGATTTCGTAGAGCTTGGCATCGCGCAGCAACCGGCCGGCCGGGTAGTCATTGGTGTAGCCGATGGCGCCCAGGCACTGGATCGCTTCCAGCGCCATCCAGGTGGCTTTTTCGGCGGCGTAGAGGATGACGCCCGCCGCGTCCTTGCGGGTGATCTTGCCGTCGTCGCATGCACGGCCCACCGCATAGGCATACAACCGGCACGCGGTCATGGTCGTATACATGTCGGCGAGCTTTCCCTGCATCAATTGAAATTCGCCGATGGCTCGACCGAACTGGTGGCGCTCATGCACGTACGGCAGCACCACGTCCATGCAGGCCTGCATGATGCCGAGGGGACCGGCGGCGAGCACGGCACGCTCGTAATCGAGCCCGCTCATCAACACTTCGGCGCCTTTGCCGAGTGGGCCGAGCACGTTTTCCGCGGGCACTTCACAATCCTGGAACACCAGTTCGCAAGTGTTGGAGCCGCGCATGCCGAGTTTGTCGAGCTTCTGCGCGGTTGAGAAACCCTTGAAGCCTTTTTCAACGATGAAGGCGGTGATGCCGCGCGCGCCGGCATTGACGTCGGTTTTGGCATAAACCACGAGCGTGTCGGCGTCGGGCCCATTCGTGATCCACATCTTGGTGCCATTGAGGACGAAGCGATCGCCTTTCCTGTCGGCACGCAACTTCATGCTGACGACATCGGACCCGGCGCCCGGCTCGGTCATGGCCAGCGCGCCGACGTGCTCCCCGGCGATCAACCGGGGCAGATAGCACCGTTTTTGCGGCTCGCTGCCATGGCGCCGGATCTGGTTGACGCACAGATTCGAATGTGCGCCGTATGAGAGACCGACGGCGGCCGATGCGCGGCTCAATTCCTCCATCGCCACGATTTGCGCCAGGTAACCCATGCCGGCGCCGCCATAGTCCTCCTCGACCGTTATGCCGAGCACGCCAAGCTCGCCCAGGCTGCGCCACAGGTCGCGGGGGAAATCGTTGCTGCGGTCGATTTCCGCCGCCCGCGGCGCGATCTCACGGGCGGCAAACTGCGCGACCGTTTCCCGCAACGCGGCAATCGTCTCCCCCAGGCCGAAATCCAGGGATGGAAGGTTCATCGGGTCAAAGGCCGTGATCGGGCATCGCCAAAATGGGCAGGATCGCACGCATTGCAAGAGCATCTTGACGTTATCAGATGAGATAACGCGGCAACGAACCCATGCGACAGAAAGACTATCATACCCACAGGCGCCGTAACCGAAAACCGCGCTACCATTTAGGTAGCCGGCAGACCCGCAATCATGACCATTGCAGCGCAATTTCAGGTCGAGTACCAGCAATTCCTCGATCCGCTCGGCAGGGTCGTGAGGCCCCTTCCTGCCTTTGCCGAGCATCCCGCTGCGTTGATAGCGCTGTACGAGGCGATGGTCCTCATGCGCACCTATGATGCCAAGGCGATCGCGCTGCAACGCACCGGGCAGCTCGGCACCTTCGCGTCCCTGCTCGGCAATGAGGCGGTGGAGGCGGCTGTCGGTACCGCAATGGCGAAGGAGGACGTGCTGCTCTGCACCTACCGCGAGAACGGCGTACAGCTCATGCGCGGCGTGACGGTGCGCGAACTCTTCCTGTATTGGGGCGGTGACGAGCGCGGCAGTGATTTCTCTGGCCCGCGTCACGATTTCCCGACCTGCGTCACCATCGCCTCGCAGTGCCTCCACGCGGCGGGGGTGGGCTACGCGATCAAACTGCGCCGGCAACCGCGGGTCGCGGTGTGCATGTTCGGCGATGGCGCAACCTCGAAAGGCGACTTTTACGAGGGCGTCAACGCCGCCGGCATCTGGCGGCTGCCGGTGGTATTTGTCCTCACCAACAACCAGTGGGCGATCTCGGTGCCGCGCAGGGGTCAAACAGCAGCCCAGACACTCGCTCAAAAGGCCATCGCCGCGGGCTTCGACGGGGTGCAGATCGACGGTAACGACGTGATTGCCGTGCATCATGCCGTGCGCGAAGCGCTCGCCCGGGCGCGTTCAGGCGGCGGGCCGACCCTGATCGAAGCGCTGACCTACCGCCTGGGCGACCACACCACGGCCGACGATGCCTCGCGCTATCGCCCTGCTGAGGAAGTCGCCGATGCGTGGAAGAAGGAACCGGTGCTGCGTCTGCGCAATTACCTGCTCGAAGCCAGGGTGTGGAGCAAGGAACAGGAGGAGGGATTGCTGAGGCGCTGCAACGAGCACGTGCAGGCCGAAGCCCAGGCGTACCTGGATACGCCCGCGCCGCCGGCACGCCAGATGTTCGATTATCTGTACGCGACACTGCCGGGCGCCTATGCTGCACGGCGCGCGGCCATCCTCGGTGTGACTTCGGAGCATGGCCCAGATCACGCTGGTTGAAGCCGTCAATCTCGCGCTCGCACGCTCGCTGGCCAGCGATCCCGAGGTGGTCGTGCTGGGCCAGGACGTAGGCCGCGACGGCGGCGTGTTCCGCGCGACGCTGGGCCTGCTCGAAAAGTTCGGTTCCGAGCGCGTGATCGACATGCCGCTCGCCGAAAACCTGATCGTTGGCATGAGCATAGGCATGGCGGTCGAAGGGTTGAAGCCGGTATGCGAGATCCAGTTCGCCGGCTTTGCCTATACCACGATCGACCAACTCCTCAACCACGCCGGGCGCATGCGGCATCGCACGCAGGGTCGGCTCGCCTGCCCCATGGTGATGCGCATGCCGTGCGGCGCCGGTATCCACGCGCCCGAGCACCATTCCGAGAGTCCCGATGCGATGTTCGCCCATATTCCCGGCATCCGCGTGATCTACCCGTCTTCGCCCAAGCGGGCTTACGGGCTGCTGCTCGCGGCGATCCGCGACCCTGATCCGGTGGTGTTTCTTGAACCGACGCGGCTCTACCGGCTGTTCAAGGAAGAGGTCGCCGACAGCGGCGAAGCGTTGGCGCTCGATACGTGCTTCACCCTGCGTGAAGGAAACGACCTCACGCTCGTGACGTGGGGCGCGATGGTCCATGAATCGCTGCAGGCGGCCGACGAGCTGGCCGAACAGGGCATCGCCATCGAAGTGATCGACGTGGCGACACTCAAACCGGTCGACTTCGACACCATCCTTGCATCGGTGGCGAGGACCGGCCGCTGCGTGGTGGTGACCGAGGCGCCGCACCACTGCAGTATCGCATCCGAAATCGCCGCTACGCTTGCCGAACAGGGTCTGCTGACGCTGCTCGCACCGGTGCAGCGCGTCACGGCGCCCGACGTCGTGGTGCCGTTCCCGCGTCTCGAGCATCATTACCTGCCGGACAAGCGGCAAATACTCGCCGCGGTGAGAAAGACCCTCGAATTCGCGTAGGAGCGGTCGTTAATCGGCGTACCCTCAAGGGAGTATTGAAAAGAATTTATCTGCGGTTAACTGATTTTGAGATAGATCATGAAACTTTTCAGACTGCCCGATCTCGGCGAAGGGCTGCAGGAAGCGGAAATCGTGAAGTGGCACGTCAAGGTCGGCGACGAGGTCACGTTGGACCAGCAGCTGGTTTCTGTCGAGACCGCGAAGGCCATCGTCGACATTCCGGCGCCCTATGCGGGCAAGATTGCCTGGCTCTATGGTGGTATGCACGATGTCGCGCATGTCGGCCAGCCGCTGGTCGCGTTCGAAGGCGGTGACGACGCGGATCCCGGCACCGTCGTGGGCAAGGTTGAAGTCGGTCAAAAAGTTTTGTCTGAAGCCCCGGCCGTGGCGCCACCGCTCGCGCACGGCATCAAGGCCACGCCGGCGGTGCGCGCGCTGGCGCGCAAGCTCGATGTCGACCTGGCGATGGTGACGCCGACCGGAGTGGAGGGTTTGATCACCGCCAACGACGTGCAGCGCGCAGCGCGGGTGCTCGCTGCGGCCGGGCCGCAGGAGCTGCTGCGCGGGGTACGCAAGGCGATGGCGCAAAGCATGACGCTCGCGCATGCCGAAGTCGCCTCCGCCACCATCATGGACGATGCGGATATCGATGCGTGGCGCGCAGGCGAAAGCATCATGCTGCGGCTGATCCGCGCCCTGGTCGCGTCGTGCGGTGTGGAACCCTCGCTCAACACGTGGTATGACGGCCAGGCGGTGGGGCGGCGCATGCTCACGCACGTCGACCTCGGCATTGCAGTCGATACACCGGATGGCCTGCTGGTGCCGGTGCTGCGCAACGTGGAGAGACGGTCCCCCGAGGATCTGAAAATCTCTCTTGCAAAACTGATCCAGGATGCGCGGAGCCGCAAGGTTCCGCCCGACGACCTGCGCGGCAACACGATCACGTTGTCGAATTACGGCTCCATTGCGGGACGCTACGCATCACCCATCATCGTGCCGCCGACGGTCGCAATCGTCGGCGCGGGGCGCGTGAGCAAGGAAGTGGTTGCCCTTGACGACAGGCCCGTCGTGCATCGCATGCTGCCGCTGTCGTTGACCTTTGATCACCGCGCCGTGACGGGCGGGGAAGCGGGTCGCTTTATCGCTGCAATGATTGCCGACCTGCAAAAAGCCGACTAGAGGGTTCTAGCGGGCGGGTGGCGCCTTTTCGACTCCCTCGACCCGCGCGCCCGGACCGATCCTGCGCTTGCGAAACCAGCCCTGATTCATCTCAAGCGCGTATTTTGCGGGCCGGGTGGCGCCGTGTGCGTTGGTGGTGTGCGGCGCCATGTCGGCGATGTTGATGATGACTCCTTGGGCATCGAGAAATGCGACCGAGAGTGGAATGTAGGTATTCATCATCCACATCGCGTGCCGGTCGATTCGGTCAAACACAAACAGCATGCCGCGATGTTCAGGCAGCATGCGCCGGTGCATGAGCCCCTGGCTGCGCGTCGCCTCGGTGTGCGCAACCTCCGCCGTGAGCTTGTGCTCGTTGATGGTCAGGGTGATCTCGGACGGCTCGGCGCGCGCGAAGCTGCAAACCAGCGTCAGCGTGGCGACAACAAGGGTGCGTGTCAAAGTTGCAGAGGGCACACCAAGCTCAACGCTCAGCGCGCCGTCCTGTTGACGATCCACGCGCTGATGGCGTCGAGTATGGGGTCGGCGTCACCCAGAGCGGGCCAGAGATCAAACGTTACCCCGGGAAATCGCTCTTTCATGGTCTCGATCAGCCGCGGCACGTCCTTCTTGAGGTGGCCGCCTTGCGCCAGGAACACCGGCACGATGGCGATCCGGCGATACTCCCGCGCCACCAGGTTCTCGATCGCCTCCGGTAGCAGGGGCGCGTCCAGCTCCAGAAACGCGACTTCCACGGCCAGGTCCGGCCGCAGCGCCGCGACCTTGCCCTGCAGTCTGCGCACCGGCACCGCCCACGCCGGATCGCGGGCGCCGTGAGCGAACAGGATGAGGGCTGAAGAGGTGGTGGGCATGCCGCTAAATGCGGAATTATGAATGATGAATGATGAATGACGCCGCGGATTGGCGGAGCATTCTCTGCGGGCTTGTGACATTCCGCATTCCGCATTCCGCATTCATCATTGTTACCTTTTCCCGGTGCTGCCAAACCCGCCGGCGCCGCGGCTGCTTGCGGAAAAGTCGTCGACGACGTTCAGCGCGACCTGCACCACCGGCACCACGACGAGTTGCGCCAGACGCTCCATGGGCTGGATGACGAACGGCGCCGCGCCGCGGTTCCACGTCGAGACGAAAACCTGCCCCTGATAATCGGAGTCGATCAATCCGACGAGATTGCCCAGGACGATGCCGTGCCTGTGGCCAAGACCGGACCGGGGGAGGATAACCGCCGCGAGGCCCGGATCGGCAAGGTGGATGGCAAGACCCGCCGGAATGAGTTCGGCCTGACCCGGGTGCAGGGTGAGCGGCGCATCGATGCAGGCGCGAAGATCGAGCCCCGCCGAGCCGGGCGTCGCATAGTGGGGGAGGTGATCGCGCAGCCGCGCATCGAGAATCTTGACGTCGAGCGTTCTCATGCTTCGCAGTGAATGAGCGAATGAGTGAAAGAGTGAACGAGTACGAGCGCTCTCGCCCATTCACGTCTTCACGCATTCACTCCTTCACTTGGTTTTATGGCGCTTTGCGCCGTAAAGCTTCGCGATGTGGTCGACGATCTGGCGGGCGACGACCTCCTTGGGCGCGCGCGCGAGGCGACGTGTGCCCGAATCATCGAGCAGGGAGACTTCGTTGTCGTCAGAACCAATCGCTTCCTGCGCCAGGTTGGCGACCATCAGTTGTACTTTCTTCCGGCGCCGCTTCTCATCGGCGTACTGATCGAGGTTGCGGCTTTCGGCGGCGAAGCCAACGCAGAACGGCGCCCTGGGTTGTGCGGCGACCCAGCCGAGTATGTCCGGATTGGGTACGAGCTTGATTTGCAGCTGGGACTCGTCGGTCTTCTTGATCTTATGGCGGCGCGGTTTGTCCACGCGGTAGTCCGCGACCGCCGCTACGCCGACAAAAATGTCCGCGCGCGTCACGTGGCGTTTGACGGCCTCGAACATCTGCGCCGCGGTGTCCACGTGCGTGATTTCCGCCCCCGCCGGTGCCGGCAGGGTCACCGGCCCGGAGATCAGGGCGACTTTGGCGCCGGCGCCCAAGGCCGCGCGGGCCAGGGCATGGCCCATCTTTCCCGAACTGCGGTTGGTGATGCCGCGCACCGCGTCGATCGGCTCGAACGTCGGCCCGGCCGTGATCAGAAAGCGTACGCCGGGAAGCGTCTTGGGCGCGAGGCAAGCAATCGCTGCTGCTGCAATTTCCGCAGCTTCGAGCATGCGCCCCATGCCGACTTCGCCGCATGCCTGGTCGCCGCTGGCAGGGCCGAGCACGACGATTCCATCCTTGAGCAGTTGCGCGACGTTGCGGCGCGTCGCCGCGTTGCCCCACATCTGGCGATTCATCGCGGGCGCGACGAGCAGCGGGCACTCGCGCGCAAGGCAGAGCGTCGACAGCAGATCGTCGGCGTGCCCGGCAGCCAGCTTGGCAATGAAATCAGCGGTGGCGGGGGCGACGATGATTGCATCCATTCCCCGCGACAGTTCAATGTGTCCCATCGCGTTCGCCACGCGCGCATCCCACATGTCGGTAAAAACCGGCTTGCCCGACAGGGCCTGCATGGTGGCCGGGGTGATGAAGCCGCACGCGGCCTGCGTCATCGCTACCTGGACGTCAACGCCGTCCTGGATCAGCAGGCGCGCAAGTTCTGCGGACTTGTATGCCGCGATCCCGCCGGTCAATCCGAGCAACACTTTCTTGCGAGATGTTTCGGTCACGCTGCGAGCCCGGTCATGTACACGGTGCAGTGTAAACCATTTACGGCACTGCACCAAAATCGGTCGCGCAACAAGCGGTAAACGGGAAACGACAGTGAGCCGTTGAGGCAAAAACCCCATTACCCATCGCCGATCACACATCACCCCGATATGGCTATTACCGACTGGCCCATCGACGACCGCCCACGCGAGAAAATGCTCGCCAAAGGTGCGGAATCATTGTCGGACGCCGAACTCGTCGCGATCTTCCTGCGCACCGGCGTCAAGGGCAAGAGTGCCGTGGATCTTGCCCGCGAAACCCTGGGCCGTTTCGGTTCGCTGACTGCTCTTTTCGGCGCGAGCAGCGGCACATTTTGCGCCAGCCCGGGACTGGGCGAAGCGAAGTATGCGCAGTTGCAGGCGGTACTGGAGATGGCGCGGCGCGCCCTGAGAGAAAAGCTCGCGAACGGCGTTGCGCTGAATTCGCCGCAGGCAGTGCGGGATTACCTGCGGCTCAGGCTGCAGGCACTCGAGCACGAGGTGTTCGTCGGCGTGTTCCTCGATGCGCAGAACCGGCTGCTTGCCGTCGAGGAACTCTTTCGCGGCACTTTGACGCAGACCAGCGTCTATCCCAGGGAGATCGTCAAGCGGGCGCTCAGCCACAACGCGGCCGCCGTGATCTTTGCACACAACCATCCGTCAGGCATCGCGGAGCCCAGCCGCGCGGACGAAATGCTGACGCAGACCCTGAAGCAGGCGCTGGCACTGGTGGACGTGAAGGTGCTGGACCACTTCGTCGTGGGCAGCGGCGCCGCGCTGTCGTTTGCCGAGCGTGGTCTGCTCTAGCGGGTAATGAGAAATGGGTAATGGGTGATGAGAAACGGCAAGACGAGTGCAGTGTTGTTTGACAACAGTCAAACAGGCGCGTAGCATCAGTCACGCTCTGTTTCCCCATATCAATCGAGGACGAAAACCCGCTGATGCGCCGCCTGGCTCTAGTCGTCGGATGGACTTTCCTCGCTTTAATCGCGCACGCGGCGAACTATCCGGCCAAACCCGTGCGATTCGTCGTGGCTTTCCCGCCCGGAGGCAATGCCGACCTCATGGGGCGCCTAATCGGCCAGAGCCTTTCCGAAACTTTCGGGCGGCAGTTCGTCATCGACAATCGTGGCGGAGCGGGCGGCGTGATCGCCGAGCAGCTTGTCGCCAGATCGGCGCCGGACGGCTACACGATACTGCTGGTGTCGCTCGCGCACGTCGTCAATCCGAACCTCGGTAGGAAGCTTACGTACGATCCGATAACGGATCTCGATCCGGTCTCGCTCGCGGTATCGGTACCGAACGTGCTCGTAGTCCACAAATCGCTCGCGGCGCGTTCTGTCCCCGAGCTGATCGCGCTCGCCAAATCGAAGCCCGGTGAGCTCAATTATGCTTCGTCCTACGCGACCTCACTGCATTTGTCGGGCGAATTGTTCAAAGCGATGGCCGGCGTGGATATCGTCTACATCAACTACAAGAGCGGCGGACTCGCCGTGCCTGATATCGAAGCAGGGCGCGTGCAGATGTCGTTTTCCGTCATCACAACCGCTTTGAACATGGCTAAATCCGGGCGCACGCGATTGCTTGCCGTGACGAGTGCGAAGCGCTCTGCGGTGCTGCCGGAAGTGCCTGCGTTAGCGGAGTTCCTGCCGGGTTACGAACTCACCGGCTGGCAGGCGATTCTCGCGCCGGCCGGTACGCCGCGCACGATCGTGTCGACGCTGAGCGGTGCGATCGCAACGATGATGCGCAAGCCCGATCTGCGCCAGAAGCTGCTTGGCATCGGCGCGAGTCCCATAGGCAGCACACCGGAGGAGTTTGCGCGCTACCGCAAAGCCGAGTTCGCGAAAGTGACGCAGCTCGCTTCCAAGGCGGGTCTCAGGACCGATAAATAGCTAATCCCCTGGCGCGCCGTTATCGGCCTGCTCGAAAAGCATACGCCCGATCGCCTGAAGAAATCGGTACCAGTCTTCCTGGAACTGCGCGTCGATCGGATCACGGCCGGTGATGAGTTGAGTGATCTGGCCGAAGGCAAGTGGGTAAGTGGCGAGAGAGGTGATTGCGAGTTGCATGAGTTTATGGTCGAGATGAGGCGGGATTTCGCCGCGCGCCTGGAATCGCCTGATCGTCGAGCCCTTGTCGATGATACGGCGCAGACGCGCTTCCCGCCCCGGGACTTTGCTGCTGCGCACGCTCGCGGCCTCCCACGTGAGGAAGCGAACGTAATCGACGTCTTGCGCGCGCAGCCGAAAACGCTGCGCGAACAGGTCCGTGGCGCTCGACGGCGGGATTTCGCCGACGGGATCGCGAAACCGCAGGTCGTGCACTTCCTGGAAAAGTCGTTCCTTCGTGGGAAAGTGATGGCTGAGCAGTTGCTTGCTAAGGCGCGCTCTGCGGGCGATCCTCGAAATCGTGGTGCCCTCATAGCCTTTCTCGACGAACTCCTTCAGGGCCGCTTTGACGATTCGCGCTCGGGTCGCCTCTTTGTCGCGCACTTTCGCCATGCCGTGTATCCGCTCCGTTGCAATCGGTGAATTATAGTCGCATACGTGCGCACCTCAACTGACGCTGGGGTGCCGTATCGCCCAAGCTTTGCGCAACTCGAAACGCAGTCTGACCTGTATAGGAGTGAGCGATGACCGGGAACCGGGAAATGACGATGCTCATCGTGGGCGATGTGTTCGTGCGCCGCGACGACCCGCCGAGCGTATTTCAGCACGTGAAGAAACTGCTGCGCGCAGCCGATTTTACCTTGGGCAACCTCGAAGGCTCGGTCGCCGACAGCGGCAAGGTCCGCGAGAAGGCCGGCGCGGTCGCATGGAAAGCCGATGCACGGCAGATCGCTGCGGTCGAAGCCGTAGGATTCGATGCGATGACGGTCGCCAACAATCACATGATGGATTACGGCGAGGAGGCGCTGCTCGAGACGCTGGCGAATCTCGACCGCATCGGCATCAGGCATACCGGCGGCGGGCGCAACTTCGCCGAAGCGCACGCGCCTGCGATCGTCGAGCGCGAGGGCTGCAAGGTGGCGCTGCTCGGCTATACATCGGTCTTCATGGAAGGCTGGGAAGCCGGGCCGCAGTCGCCCGGGCTCGCGGTGATGCGCGCGCACACGTCTTATCAGCCGCCGGCCCGCTACTTCGAAGCGCCGGGCACGCCGCCGATCATCCATACGTGGGTCGCACCGGAGCATAAGGCGCAGTTGAGCGCGGACATTGCCGCCGCACGCCAGCAGGCCGATATCGTCATCTGCACCTTCCATTGGGGTGTCTCGGCCGGCCACAAGAAGCTCACCGAATACCAGGTCGAACTGGGGCACCATGCGATCGATGGGGGCGCGGACCTGGTTTTCGGTCACCATCCGCACGTAACGCAGGGCGTCGAGGTACGTCGCGGGCGCGCAATCTTCTATTCCCTTGGGAACTTCACCTTCGCGAGACACGATGCCACGAAAGGCCATGAACTGGAGACGATGATCATCTGTTGCCGCATTCGTGACCGGAAGTTGCACGCGGTCGAATTCCTCCCCGCCCGCTGCGACCCGGACTTGAATCCGGGCGCACTGGACCTGGAACGGGGCCGCGATGTCGTTGATCTGGTGCGCGAACGCTCCGCCCAATTTGGCACGGAGTTCGTCGCGCGCGGGGATGCCATGCAGGTCGTGACGGACGTCGTGCGGGCGGTGACGCCCCGGGCGGCATAATGGAGAATCGCGGAGAGACACGAATGCAGTTGACGTTGCGGCGAGGGGCGACGGTGCTGATGTTGCTGACTCTGGCATCTGCCGCCACGGCGCAACAGTATCCCTCGCGCTCGATACGCATGATCGTCCCCGCGGGTCCGGGAGGTGGGGTCGACACCGTCGCGCGCATGGTCGGGCAGGCGCTCAGCGCGGCGCTCGGGCAACCGGTGGTCATGGACAATCGGCCGGGAGCGGGGACAATGCTCGCCTCGGAATTGACGGCGAGGGCGCCCGCTGACGGCTACACGTTGCTGATGGTCACCAACAGCCACGCCATCAATGCGAACCTGCACAAGGATCTGAGGTACGACCCCGTGAATGATTTCGCAATGGTGACCCAGGTGGCGACGGTTCCATATTGGGTGGTCGTTCATCCCAGCGTGCCGGCGAAGTCGGTGAAAGAACTCATTGCGCTCGCCAGACGCAGGCCCGGAGAACTCCACTTCGCCTCGGCCGGCAGCGGATCGGGCACGCACCTTGCGTTCGAGCTGTTCCAGTCGATGGCGCAGATCAAGCTGGTGCACGTGCCGTACAAGGGCGGCTCGGCTGCGTTGATCGACCTGGTGGGCGGTCACGTGCAATTGATGATCAGCAACACCATCAACTCGCGGCCGCACGTCAAATCGGGGAAGCTCAATGCGCTGGCGATCACGTCGTACCAGCGCCATCGACTTTATCCGGATCTGCCGACGGTCTCGGAATCGGGCTTGCCGGGTTACCAGGCCGATGTCTGGTATGGCATTCTGGCACCCGCACGCACGCCGGTCGAGATCGTGACGAGGCTCAACCGCGAAGTCGTGGCCATCCTGAAGACGGGCGACGCCAGGGAAAGACTCCTGTCCCAGGGCGCAGAGGTGATCGGCGGCACGCCGGATGAATTTGCGGCGGTGATGCGCGACGACATCCGGAAATGGGGCAAGGTCACGGCAGGTCTCAAGCTCCAGATGAATTGACGGCGGCAATCAGGGTGAAACCGATGAGCAAGCTTTTTCAGCGGCTGGGTGC
>JACQGN010000157.1 GCA_016199545.1 Betaproteobacteria bacterium
ATGGCGGATAGATGAATTCACGCCTGTTTTTCCTCATGCCGGCAGCTTCTGTTGGTTTTTCTTCGGAATGGTCAGCCGGGTTTGCTTATAGCATCCTGTTTGACTGCTAAGTCCGACAGGCTGCTAGGATTTTGCCGGTGCCCTGTCCGGCAAAATCCTTGGACAAGACCGCCCGGAAATTTGCAGTCTAGCTGAGTGACGCCCTACCTCTCTTGGCCGATGGTGCCGACTGGAGTGGGTTCTAACTCATTTTTTCGAGGCTGTTTTCATGTTGTCCGTCATGGAACGGTTTTGCGTTAGGAGCTTGTCGGGACGATGTTCGACAAGCTCCTCGCGGATCGAAGCCGCCTGCGGGCGGCTTTGTCGTTTATAGGGGTGACCGGCACCGATTGACTTGTCGGCGCGAAGGGCGCATCAATAACGCGTTATGGCGGCCAGGAATATCAGCATAGGCATCGTGGGCGGCACCGGTTACACCGGTGTGGAGTTGCTGCGCCTGCTCGCGCAGCATCCGAACGCGGAACTGCGCGTGATCACCTCGCGCACGGAAGCCGGCACCCTGGTAGCCGACATGTTTCCCAACCTGCGCGGCCGCGTGACGCTCAGGTTCACCGAACCCTCTGCGACGGCGCTCGCCGGCTGCGATGTGGTGTTTTTCGCGACGCCCAACGGCGTCGCCATGGGTGGGGCACGCGCTTTGCTCGATGCCGGCGTGCGCGTGATCGATATTGCCGCCGATTTTCGCATCCGGGATGTTGCCGTGTGGGAGACGTGGTACGGGATGAAGCATGCCTGTCCCGAACTCCTGGCCGAAGCGGTCTACGGCCTGCCCGAAGTCAACCGCGAACGGATACGCGGGGCACGGCTCATCGCCAACCCGGGGTGTTATCCGACATCGGTGCAACTCGGATTTCTGCCGTTGCTGGAAGCCGGCATCGTCGATCTGGATCACCTCATCGCCGACGCGAAATCCGGCGTTTCCGGTGCGGGCCGCCGGGCCGAAGTCCACACGCTGCTGGCGGAGGCATCGGACAATTTCAGGGCTTACGGCGTGCTCGGACATCGGCACTATCCGGAGATCGTGCAGGAGCTGCAGCAGATCGCCGGCGTGCCCCTCAGGATGGTATTCGTGCCGCACCTCGTGCCGATGATCCGCGGCATCCACGCGACGCTCTACGCGCGGCTTACCGGGCCCGCCGACCTGCAGTCGCTCTTCGAGAAGCGCTATGCCGGGGAGGCGTTCGTCGACGTCATGCCCGCCGGCAGCCACCCCGACACGCGCTCGGTGCGAGGAGCGAATTTCTGCCGCATCGCGGTGCACCAGCCGCAGGGCGGCGCTATCGCGGTGGTGCTGTGCGTGATCGACAATCTGGTGAAGGGCGCCGCCGGCCAGGCGGTTCAGAACATGAACATCATGTTCGGATTGCCCGAAACCGCGGGGCTCGGGCAGATCGCCCTGCTGCCCTGAGCGCCGAGGGGAACGATGCCGCTGTGGCGCACGCTCAAGCGCAAGTTCGGAATCGCGGCGCCGCGCGTCGCCGTGCGCACGCACATGCCGTGGTACTGGCGCTGGCTCGGCATCGTGGCGCTCGGCGCGCTGGTGGTCGGCATCGGCTGGGCGACCTATGATTTCGGCATGACCTTCGCCGGCTTTCGCAAGATGGAGGCCGACCGGGAACTCGCAAAGCTGAACGAAACCATCGCGCGCCAGCAGCAGGAGATCGGTGCATTGAAGAGCCGCGTTGGACAGGCCGAGAGCCAGCTGGAGATCGAACGCGCGGCCCACGGCGACGTGGTGAAGCAGGTGAAAGCGCTGACGGAAGAGAACGCGACGCTCAAGGAGGACCTGGCTTTCTTCCAGTCGCTGATGCCAGTGGCAGCGGCGGATGGGGCGCTCAGCGTCAACCGTTTCCGCCTCGAACCCGGCGGCATGCCGGGCGAGTACCGCTACCGGCTGCTCCTGGTGTATGCGGGCCCGCGCGTGAAGGAGTTCCGGGGGAGCCTCCAGTTCGTGCTGAACGTGGCGCAGGACGGCAGGCCGTTGGTGTTGACGCTGCCCCAGCCCGGCGAGCAGGGCGCCAGGGAGTTTCAGCTCAACTTCAAGCTCTTCCAGCGGGTGGAGGGGACGTTCAAGCTGGCGCCGGATGCGGTGGTGAACACCATGCAGTTGAGGGTCTTTGAGAACGGCAGCAAAGCGCCTAAACTAACCCAGACGTTGAAGATTTCGTGAGGAGGGGTCACCATGTTTGGAAACAAGGCAAAGAAACTGGAAAGCCGGATCGATTGCCTGATCGGAGCGAGCACCGCGATCGATGGCAACATCACGTTTTCCGGGGGACTAAGGGTGGATGGCCGGGTGCGCGGCAACGTGGCGGCGGCCGAGGGTGAGGCAGGCACTCTGGTGGTTTCAGAGCATGCACAGGTCGAGGGCGAAATCCGCGTTTCCCACGCGGTTATCAATGGCACGGTGACCGGGCCGGTGCACGCCTCCGAGTACATTGAACTGCAACCCAAGGCAAATGTCACAGGTGACGTGCATTACAAGACGATCGAGATGCACCTGGGCGCCGTGGTGCAGGGCCGGCTCTCAAACCAGGATGAAGGAAAATCCGACAAGGTGGTGCGCTTGAAGCCGGCCACGAACGATTGACCCCCATGCCTGCGCACAGGATAATGCGGGCCTCAGGTTTTGCGGGAGCGTGACATGAATGCAGTAACCGAAAAGATACCCGATCCGCTGGTGTTCACGGATAACGCCGCCAACAAGGTGAAGCAGTTGATCGATGAGGAGGGCAATGCCGAACTCAAGCTGCGGGTCTTCGTGACCGGCGGCGGCTGTTCCGGTTTCCAGTACGGATTCACCTTCGACGAGACGACCAACGAGGACGACACCGCCATGCAGCGCGGCGGCGTCACGCTGCTGATCGATCCGATGAGTCTCCAGTACCTGATGGGCGCCGAAATCGACTACCAGGAAAACGTCGAAGGCGCGCAGTTCGTCATCAAGAATCCCAACGCCACTTCGACTTGCGGCTGCGGGTCGTCCTTTTCCGCGTAGCGGATCCTCTTGTTGCAAAAAAAGGCGGCGCATGCCGCCTTTTTACTATCCGGGGCGGTGCGGCTAATCGAACCGCGCGAGATTGGTGCCGCGCACCAGCTCAAGGCGCATTGCCAGGGGCTGGGCGGTCGCGGCAAAGGCGGCCTGATTCTCCGCCGTGATCGGCGGCGCAGCAGGCATCGCCACGCGCAGCGGGTCGTGGTGCACGTCGTTGATGCGGAACTCGTAATGGAGGTGCGGTCCGGTCGCGAGACCGGTGGCGCCGACGTATCCGATTACGTCACCTTGGGCGATGCGCCCGCCCTTGCGGATGCCGCTCGCGAAGCCCGAGAGATGCCCGTACCACGTGGTGAATTTCGACTGGTGACGCAGCACCACGAGGTTGCCGTAGCCGCCCTGATGCCGCCCGGCAAATTCCACCACACCGTCCGCGGTTGCCCGGATGCGCGTGCCGGCGGGCGCGGCGTAATCTATCCCCTTGTGCGCCCGCCACTGCTTGAGTATGGGATGGAATCGCGCCCGGGTGAAGCCGGAAGTGATGCGCGAAAACTCGATGGGTGAACGCAGGAACGCCTTGCGGATATTCCTGCCGTCCGCGGTGTAATAACCGCCTTCGCCCTCCGCATTCTGGAAGTAGATGGCACGATAGGTCTTGCCCTGGTTGATGAACTCGGCGGCGAGAACGCGCCCGGATTTCACCGGCTCGCCTTGATGGTAGAAAACCTCGTACACCACCGAGAACCGGTCGCCCTTGCGCAGGTCCCGGTGGAAATCGATGTCGGTGGAAAAGATGTCCGCGACCTGCATCGCAACGGCGTCCGCCAGGTTGACCGCGTCCGCGGCAGCGAACAGCGAGCTCCTGATCTCGCCGGTCTTCATCACGGTTCGAGTTTCAAGTGGCGCCGGGTGATTCGACACTGACAGCGTGTCTCCGCTCCGCTCCACGGCCAGGAGGTTGGTGCCGGCGAGATAGCGCAGCGCGAGCAACCGCCCTTCGGCGGTTACCTTGGCGCGCACGGTTCTCCCGGGAACCATCTGATAGAGCAATCGGGTGTCGGGATTACCCCGCAGCGCCTGGGCAGCCTCCGGATCATCGACCTCCAGCCGGGTAAGCAGGCTTGCGAAGGTATCGCCGCGCTGGATGCGTTCTTCCTGCCAGTAGCCTTCGTCGAGATGCCGGATGGCTTCGACCGCGGGAAGGGTGATCTCTTCAATAACCTTTGCGACCGGCGGAAGCTCAGTTACGGTGTCCGGCGCGATCCCGAAGGCCGCGAATACGCCCATGAAGGGCAATGCAGCCAGAAGCATGAACGCGCGGAGCTTGGGATAGCCGGCGAGCCAACGCAGAAATTGCGCTAGAATCCTCCTGTTTCCTTGCTGCATGATTTCTTGGCTTTTTTGGAAGCAGCAAGCTTAGCAGAATCCCTCGTATTGGCAACCCCGGTTTTCACATCGTGAAAAACGGGCTGTGATATATGTCGCCGGTCGACGAACAACTCTCAATCATCAGACGCGGCGGCGACGAATTGCTGCTGGAAAACGAGCTCCGGGACAAGCTCAAGGCAGGACGGCCCCTGCGCGTCAAGGCCGGGTTTGACCCGACCGCGCCCGATCTCCACATCGGGCATACGGTGCTCATCAACAAGTTGCGGCAGTTCCAGGACCTCGGACACCATGTCCTGTTCCTGATCGGAGATTTCACCGGGATGATCGGAGATCCCACCGGCAAGAACACGACCCGTCCGCCACTCACGCGTGAGGAGGTCGCCCGCAACGCACGGACCTACACCGATCAGGTTTTCAAGATACTCGATCCGGCAAGTACCGAAATTGCATTCAATTCGGCCTGGATGGACCGCTTCTCCGCTGCCGACATGGTCAAGCTCGCCGCGACTCATACCGTGGCCCGCATGCTCGAGCGCGACGACTTCGGCAAGCGTTATCACGGCAACCAGCCGATCGCGATTCACGAGTTTCTCTACCCGCTGATCCAGGGCTACGATTCGGTCGCGCTCAAGGCCGACGTCGAGCTTGGCGGCACCGACCAGAAGTTCAACCTGCTGATGGGGCGCGAACTGCAGAAGCATTTCGGCCAGCCGCCGCAGGTGATACTCACCATGCCCTTGCTCGAGGGGCTGGACGGCGCCAACAAGATGTCCAAGTCGCTCGGCAACTATGTCGGCATCAACGAGCCGCCCGCCGAAATCTTCGGCAAGCTCATGTCGGTGTCCGACGACCTGATGTGGCGTTACATCGAACTGCTTTCGTTCGAGCCGCCCGCCATCCTGCGCGGCTGGAAGCGTGAGGTCGACGCCGGGCGTAATCCGCGCGACATCAAGGTCGGTTTTGCCCAGGAGATCGTCGCGCGGTTCCATGGCGCGCCGGCGGCGCGGGCCGCGCTTGCCGACTTCGAGAAACGCTTCAAGCAAGGCGGTGTTCCTGACGACATCCCGGAAGTACGCCTCGAATCCGATGGCGACGGCCTCACTATCGTGCGGATCCTCAAGCAGGCGCGCCTCACCCCGAGCACTTCCGAGGCGCTGCGCATGATCGAGCAGGGCGGCGTCAGGCTGAACGGCGAAAAGGTGAGCGACAAAGCACTGCGAGTCGCAAGAGGGACGACCGTGGTGATGCAGGTCGGCAAACGCAAGTTCGCGCGCGTCCACGTGGTTTGACCGCCGGACACCGCATCCCCGGAACGTTGCCTGTCAAGCAGCGTATCGGCGCATGAAGCGCCGGTGGCCCAGATAATTTGGTCTGCCGCGACGACAGCGCCGCTCCCGGTGTGGAGCCGCTCCGGCTCGACGCGGACCGCCTTGCCTTGCGCGTGAAGGGCGATGCCGCGCGCCGTGAGGATGCGGTACACGAACCTGACCACCCCGGGGGCATGGCCGGGCACGATCGTCGCGGTATCGGTGAGAACGTGAATCCGTGCGGGTGCCGATGGGCGGCAGCGCGCGAGCCGGTAATGCAGCGCGAGAGCGAGTTCCACGCCACCTGCGCCGCCTCCAACGTGGCGGATGACCTCGACGTGACTGTGGCCGCCGCCAAGGAGAAGGAGTTGCTTCACGGGGCTGTGGTAATGCGTGAAAGATGCAAACAGCGCGCGGAAACCGGATAATCTGGCATTCTAGAACCGGACTGCCGGAGGACCCATCATGCGCCGAGTCACGCTGACACAATACCTCATTGAACAACAGCGTCAGCACGGCAAGGTTTCGCCGGAATTGCGGCTGCTGCTGGAGATCATCGCGCGCGCCTGCAAGGCGATCAGCCATGCCGTGAGCAAGGGGCCGCTCGCGGGGATCGGCGATGCGGTCGGCACGCAGAACGTGCAGGGCGAGGCCCAGAAGAAGCTCGACGTGATCGCGAACGAGGTGCTGGTCGAGGCAAACGAGTGGGGCGGGCACCTCGCTGCCATGGTGTCCGAGGAGATGGAGGCGCCGTACAAGATTCCCAATCGTTATCCCAAAGGCGGTTTTCTTCTCACGATGGATCCGCTCGACGGCTCGTCGAACCTCGATGTGAACATCTCCGTGGGCACCATTTTCTCCGTGCTGCGCTGTCCCGAAGGCATGATGGAGCCGGACGAGAAGGCGTTTCTGCAGCCCGGGGTGAACCAGGTGGCGGCCGGATTCGCGGTCTACGGCGCCGCGACGATATTGGTGCTGACCGTGGGCAACGGCGTCGTCGGCTTCACTCTCGATCGCGAACTGGGATATTTCGTGATGACGCAGGAGCGCATCGTGATTCCCGAGGACACCCAGGAGTTCGCCATTAACGCGTCGAACGCGCGCAACTGGGATCTGCCGGTGAAACGCTATATCGACGAGTGTCTCGCCGGCAAGACCGGCGTGCGCGGCAAGGACTTCAACATGCGCTGGGTGGCCTCGATGGTGGCCGACGTCTACCGCATCCTCTCGCGCGGTGGCATCTTCATGTACCCGCAGGACTCCAAGTACAAGGAAGGCCGGCTGCGGCTCATGTACGAAGCGAACCCGATGTCTCTAATCGTGGAACAAGCGGGCGGCGCGGCCACCAACGGGCGCGCCCGCATACTCGATATCCAGCCCTCCGCGCTACACCAGCGCGTGGGCGTGATCCTGGGCTCGAGGAACGAAGTCGAGCGCGTCACCCGCTACCACACAGGAATCTGTCGCACTGACGTGCGACAAATTCCTAACGAGGCTCCGCCTCAGACCGACGAGGCGGTGTAGGGTAGGTCTTGCAGGCGGAGTTCGATCCTCGACGAGGCTCGCCACACGACGGTTAATTTCATTGACTCATTTTGTTACCAAATTCTCTTGGCCAATAGGAGTTTGTCGGGGCTAAGTCCGGCAAACTTCTATCGCCAGAGTTCCTTCAGCCGCGCCTCACGGCCGCAGCCGGTCTTGTAGAACTTGTAGCGCACCGGGTTCTTCTGGTAATAGTCCTGATGGTAGCCTTCCGCGGCGTAGAACTCCGACGCCTTGGTGATTTCGGTCACGATCTCGCCTTTGAACGGCTTGTTCTTCGCGAGCGCCCCCTTTGACGCCTCGGCGAGCCTGCGCTGTTCCGCGTCGTGATAGAAGATGCCGCTGCGATACTGCGAGCCATGGTCGCAGAATTGCGCGTCCTTCTGCGTCGGGTCGACGTTGCGCCAGAACGCCTCGAGCAGTTTTTCGTAGCTGACCCGTTTCGGGTCGTATTCGACCTGCACCACTTCAGCATGCCCGGTGCGTCCCCCCGACACCTGTTCGTAGGTGGGGTTCTTGGTGTGGCCCCCCAAATAGCCGGAGGTCGTCGCAACCACGCCGGGAACTTTGTCGAAGGCCTCCTCCACGCACCAGAAGCAGCCGCCGGCGAACGTCGCTCTCGCCGTGACCGGTTTCTCCGCCACGGGCTTTACGGTCTGGGCGACAGCGGGGCCGCTCATGGCGCCCACCAGCGCCGCCGCCGCAAGGGCAAAGAGGTAAGCGATTTTCTTCATGGTCGTCCTCGCATGTCCGTATGATGTGCTGCCTTGGTCGCGATGCCCGCCCGGGCCTTACAGACCGCGGACGGCCTGCGCCGCCGCGCCATCTTCGCCTACTTGCGGTGGCGGCGCAACTCGGCGAATGCCTGCAGTTCCCAGTGCCGGATTGCCACCAGCACGCTCATCGCCGAGCGTTCACCAAGGGGCAGGTGCACGTCATCGTTGTGCATCTCGGAGAACTCCTTCGCGACGCGCTTGAGCCGGGACACGATGGCGGCACTCGACGCCCTGGACAACATGCCGTTCACCACCACCATGAATTCGTGGGAGCGGTCGAAATGCGAGCGGAAGAACTCGGTATGGGCCTGCTGGTTGAAAAAGCGCTGGATCGGGCCGTCGGGCAGCCAGGAGAATGCCTGGGAAACCAGCAGTCGGATGCGGTTGTTGGGCTGCAGCTCGATGAACTTCAGGCGGTCCAGGCGCAGCAGCAGCCGGGTGCACTCGGCGCGCGAGATGTCGTAGGTGCCGACGATCTGCTCGAACGTCACCTGGTTCAACGCGCACACCGCGACCAGAAAGAGCTTGCGATCGGCGATGATTTCCTTCTCCTGCTCGGGAGTCAGCTGCGAGAGCTGGGTTTCGTTCGCGTGCAGCGCGCGCGCCAGTTCCGAGAATTCGATATGCGCAAGATCACAGATGAAGTCCAGGCGTTTGAGGGTGAAGTTTTTCTGGGAGAACATCCGCTTCACGCTCGCCTCGCTCATGCCGAGGTGGCGGGCGACGCGCGCGTAGGTGAGGCCACGCGCCCGGAGCGTGTGCTTCAACGCATCGATCAATGCAGCGCTGGCCGTCATCGCAGTCTTCGGGAAGCTGCCGGGACGGGCAGTATCACATGTTAATACCCGCGGGTAAACCGGCAGCAACCTTGCCGGAGGCGCTTGCTGCGCCGCCACCGGTGCGGTGAAATGACCTTGACACACCGCGCTTTTCATCTCATCGATCAGGAGGAGATCATGACACCGAACAGCCTGGGCAGCACGCGTCCGCTCCGCCGGCAAGCCTCATCCCAACAACTCGTGACCCGCCACAATCCCGTGATGTTCTATGGCATCGCCGCCGCCGCCCTCCTGGAGACGACCGGCGCTGCCTGCGGCGCGGCATTGCTCGCCGTACTCGGCGCGGACGCGCAATCGCGTAGCTGGATCGAGCAGGTCTGGCTGCCCGCAAAGCGGGCGCATGCTGAGCGTACCCGCGCTTACGTCGAAGCGATGTGGCCCGAATTCGAATGGGCGGCCGCCTGCGATCAATTCTCGGCGGATCACCGGCGGCTGACACGGACGGCCGGGACAGGCGCCGGCATTGCGAAGGTTGCGCTTGCCTGCAGCATGGCCGCCGCCCAAGCCGCGGTCTTTTACCGCGGCCTGGGCGCTGCGGCAGACGACCCGGAACTGCGGCATCTGCTGCAGGACATGGCCGCGGACGAGGCCGCGCATTTCGAAAACTTCCGCTGCTGCTACGAGCGTCACCGCCAACGCGAACACCTTGGGATGCTGGCAAGCTACCGTACCATCGTTTCTTGCGCCTCCCGGGCGCGCGACGTCGACGTGCAGCTCGTGTTCAGCCGGCTCAACGGAAGCCACTGGTATGGCAGCGTTCCGTTCCAGGAACTGACCTACGCCGATTTCGTCGCCCGTCTCGCCTGCGTAGTGCGCCGCAACCTTCCCCTGGGGCTGGCGCAGCGCTTGCTCTTCAAGCCGTGGTTGACCGCACGCGATCTGCCCGCTGTTCCGGCGGCTTCCAGCCCGCGGCCGGTGAGCGCACGCGGGATGGTCGCGCCCCGGCTGGCGGCAGGCGCGCAATCGAGATAAGGTTACGCGGCGCCACACCACCGATGGGCGTTTTCTGGTGCGCCCTCGGAGGCGTGAGTGCAATCGTCTCTTACACGGAGCCGTGCCCCTCGGGGGCAGGAGAAAGCGATGACAGCAACCGTTGACGACCGCACGGCCGTCCGTGAAATTGCCACACTGAGTGGCGGCTGCTTTTGGTGCCTGGAAGCGGTGTTCGATGGATTGGAGGGCGTGACGTCCGTCGCGTCGGGTTATATGGGCGGCCAGACAGCCACTCCGACTTACGAGGAAGTATGCTCGGGGCGCACCGGGCATGCCGAGGTCGTTCAAATCACGTTCGACCCGGCGCTCGTGAGCTTCAAGGAAATTCTCGAGGCGTTCTTCGTGGTGCACGATCCCACCACGCTAAACCGCCAGGGCAACGACGTCGGCACCCAATACCGCTCGGCGATCTTTTATCACAGCCCGGAACAGAAGCGGGCGGCGCAAGAGACAATCGCGCGGCTCGACGGCGCCAAGCTTTGGAGTGCACCCATCGTTACGGAGCTCGCGCCTGCCAGTGCGTTTTACGAAGCCGAGGAGTATCACCAGGAATATTTTGCCCGCAATCCGTACCAGCCGTACTGCCGGGCCGTGGTGGCGCCGAAGGTGCAGAAGTTCCGCAAGCAGTTCCTCGATAAGCTCAAGAAAAAGCCCGCCAATACAGCATGACGCCACCGGAGATCGCGTCCGACCCGCGCCCTTGATTACGCGCCCCGCCTTAACAAAAGCGTAACATTGCCTGCCTATACTGCTCGCCTCAACCCAACGGACGAGGAGAGACAGATGATGAAGCCCGGTCAGCTTGCAGCGACAGTGTTCGGGGCGGCGTGCTTTGGCGCGGCGGCGGTCGCCAGCGCACAGTTGGTGAAAGTCGATGGATCGAGCACCGTTTTTCCGGTGACGGAAGCGGTCGCCGAGGATTTCCAGAAGGCAACGAAAGGGAAGTACAAAGTAACCGTAGGAATATCAGGCACCGGCGGCGGATTCAAGAAGTTCTGCCGCGGCGAGACCGACATTTCGGATGCCTCGCGTCCGATCCTCAAGTCGGAAATGGAGGCGTGCAGGAAGGCCGGCATCGAGTACTACGAACTTCCGGTTGCGTTTGATGCGTTGACGGTTGTAATTCATCCCAAGAACACCTTCATCAAGCAATTGACGGTCGCGGAGATGAAGAAAATGTGGGAACCGGCGGCGCAGGGCAAGGTCACGCACTGGAACCAGGTGAACCCGCAGTGGCCGAACCAGCCGATGAAGCTCTTCGGGCCGGGCGCGGACTCGGGCACGTTCGACTACTTCACCGAGGCCATCGTCGGCAAATCGAAATCCTCGCGCGGCGACTTCACGGCATCCGAGGACGACAACGTCCTGGTGCAGGGCGTTTCGCGCGACGCAAATGCGCTCGGGTTCTTTGGTTTCGCGTACTACGTTGAGAACAAAGCGAAGCTCAAGGCGGTGCCGATCGTGAACGACAAAGGTAAGCCGGTCGCGCCGTCGATGGACGCGGTGCTCGCCGGTACCTATCAACCGCTTGCGCGTCCGATCTTCATCTACGTCAACGCCAAGTCGCTGGCCAAGCCCGAGGTCCGCGAGTTCACCGAGTACTACATGAAGCACGGCGCGAAACTCGCGAAGGAAGTGAAATATGTGCCATTGCCCGAGAAGGCGTATACAGCCAACCTTGAGCACCTGGCGAAACGGAAGCTTGGCACCGTATTCGGCGGCGTCGCCGAAGTCGGCGTCACTATCGAAGAACTGATCAGGCGCGAAGGCAAGCTGTAGTCCCGTAGGGTGTATGGCTGGAAGCCGGACTGCTTCCAACTTTTTTGGCACGCGCAAGGCGTGCGCCGGGTTGAGGTACGGCATCCGATGCTCGATAATCCTGCAATGACCTTGCCCGCCGCTATAAGCAAGCGCCTGGCGACGCGACGCGGGCGCGTCCTGCGCGAATGCGCGATCGAATTCATGTTGTTTCTCGCGGCGTCTCTATCGGTTTTTACCACGCTCGCGATCGTCTACATACTCGTCAGCGAATCGGTGGCGTTCTTCCGGCACGTGCCCGTCATCGACTTCCTGACCGACACGCAATGGACGCCGCTATTCGACGATGCGCATTTCGGCATCATGGTGCTGGTTTCGGGCACCCTGGTGAGTTCGATCGTCGCCCTCGCCCTCGCCGTGCCGATGGGCACTATTATTGCGATTTATCTTTCCGAATTCTCCACACCCGGCATCCGCGAGTTCGCAAAACCCCTACTCGAACTGCTGGCCGGCATTCCGACCATCGTATACGGGTATTTTGCCTTGCTCTTTGTAACGCCGATCCTGCAATGGCTGATTCCTTCGCTGCCGGGCTTCAATCTGCTCTCAGCCGGCCTGGTGATGGGCATCATGATTGTGCCGACCGTGGCGTCGCTGTCCGAGGACGCGATGCGCGCAGTGCCCGCCGCGCTGCGCGAGGGCTCTTACGCGATGGGAGCGACCCGGTTGCAGACCGCGCTCAAGGTCGTGACCCCGGCGGCATTTTCGGGGATCGCCGCGGCCTACATCCTGGGTATCTCGCGTGCAGTGGGAGAAACCATGATACTTGCGGTCGCCGCCGGCATGCAGCCCAATCTGACGTGGAACCCGATGGAACCTGCGGCCACGATTACGTCATACATCGTGCAGGTCGCCTTGGGTGACCTCCCGCATGGCTCGATTGGCTACCAGACCATTTTTGCTGCGGGTCTGACGTTGATGCTGATCACGCTCATGTTCAACATCCTCGGTCACATGCTGCGGCGGCGTTATCGGGAGTCGTATTGATGGATGCGCCGCGTGTTCGGGAAATCCGGTCGGTCATCGCCCGCGGCAAGCGCTGGGATGTCGTGTTCGCCATCGTTGGTATCGTGTGCCTGATGATCGGCCTCCTTACGGTGGCGGCGCTGTTCGTGGACATGGCCGTCAAGGGCTTGCCGCGCATATCGTTGGAGTTCTTCACGAATTTCCCGTCGCGCCGCGCCGAGAGCGCCGGGATACTGTCGGCATGGGTCGGCTCCACGCTGGTGATGGTGGTGACCGCAGTCACCGCGGTGCCGATCGGGGCGGCGGCAGGAGTCTATTTGGAGGAATACGCGCCGCGCAACTGGATGACCGACGTGATCGAGATCAACATCACCAACCTCGCGGGGGTTCCCTCGATCGTCTACGGTCTGCTCGCATTGGGACTCTTCGTCTACCAGTTCGGCCTCGGTCAATCCGTGCTGGCGGCCGGGCTGACGCTCGCGTTGTTGATCCTGCCGGTAGTGATCGTCGCCACGCGCGAGGCGATACGCGCCATACCGGCCGCGATGCGCGAGGGCTCCTACGCCCTCGGCGCGACCCAATGGCAGACGGTGCGCTACCACATCCTGCCTTATTCGATGCCCGGAATTCTCACCGGTGTGATCATCGGCCTCGCGCGCGCCATCGGCGAGACCGCCCCCATCATCACCATCGGGGCGCTTACCTTCATCGCCTTCCTGCCGTCCCCCCCGTTCCAGCCGGAGCCGCCGTTCCTGTCCTTTGAGTGGCTGTTCGCGCCGTTCACGGTGATGCCGATCCAGATGTTCAACTGGACGTCACGTCCCGAGGCGGCGTTTCAGGTCAACGCGGCTGCGGCGGGTTTCATCCTGGTGCTGATGACGCTCGCGATGAACGGGCTCGCCATCTGGCTGCGTTATCGCCTACGCCGCAACATCAACTGGTGACGGGGAAAAGGTAGCAACGTGGAAATCGCGCGACCTGAAGTGCAGAGATTCACCGGATCCGCCGACGGGGCGATCAAGGCGGCCGCGGGCGGCTTGTCTTTCTATTATGGCGCGGTAAACGCGCTCAGAAACATCAACGTGCCGATACACGAAAAGCGGGTCACTGCGCTGATCGGGCCCTCGGGCTGCGGCAAGTCGACCTTCCTGCGCTGCTTCAACCGCATGCACGATCTTTACCCCGGTAACCGCTACGAGGGCGAGATTCGGCTCTTTCCCGACAACACCAACCTGCTCGCGCCCGAGGTCGATCCGATCGAGGTGCGCATGCGCATCGGCATGGTGTTCCAGAAGCCCAATCCGTTTCCCAAAACGATCTACGAGAACGTCGCCTACGGGTTGCGCGTGCGCGGCGAGCGAGCGCGCCGCGTGATCGACGACAAGGTCGAGCAGGCGCTGAAAAGCGCCGCGCTGTGGGACGAGGTCAAGGACCGGCTGCAAAGCCTCGCCTTCAACCTCTCCGGCGGCCAGCAGCAGCGGCTGTGCATCGCGCGCTGCCTCGCCACCGACCCGGAGCTGCTGCTGTTCGACGAGCCGACTTCCGCGCTCGATCCCATCGCCACCGGCAGCATCGAGGAACTGATCCACAAGCTGAAGGATCGGGTGACGATCCTCATCGTCACCCACAACATGCAGCAGGCGGCGCGCGTTTCGGATTACACTGCGTACATGTACCTGGGTGAGCTCGTCGAATTCGGGCGTACCGACGATATTTTCGTGAAACCCAGGGACCGGCGCACCGAGGACTACATCACCGGGCGCATGGGATAGCCGCAAGGAGCCGGCATGCCGCAGAGCGAGCACCTCTCGAAACAATACGACCAGGACCTCGACGCCATCCGCTCGCGCGTGCTGGAGATGGGGGGGTTGGTCGAGTCGCAGATCCAGACGGCGCTCGATGCTTACGCGTCGGGCAACGCGGCGCTGGTGGAGCGGGTCATAGAGGAGGACGAGCGGGTCAACGGCTTCGAAGTCGGCATCGATGACGCCTGCATCCATATCGTCGCCCGGCGCCAGCCGGCGGCGGTAGACCTCAGGATGATCATGGCGATCGGCAAGATCGTGACCGATCTCGAGCGCATGGGGGACGAGGCCGAGAAGATTGCGCGCATGACCCGGCAGCTGTACGAGAGCAACCAGATGTCGCCGCCAAAATTCGTCGACGTGCGGCACGTGGCCAACGTCGCGCTGTCCATGCTGCATCGCGCGCTCGATGCGTTTGCCCGCAGCGATGCGGCCGAGGCTGCGCGCGTGGTCAAGGAGGACGCCGCGATCGACGCCGAGTTTCTGGCGATACTGCGGCAACTCATTACTTTCATGATGGAGGAGCCGCGCATCATCGGCAGGGCGATCGGCGTGGTCTGGATCGCCAAGGCGGTGGAGCGCATCGGCGACCACGCCAAGAACATCGCGGAACAGGTCATCTACATCGTGAAGGGGGCCGACGTGCGGCACACCGACATGGCGAACGTGGAACGAACGGCGCTGGGTTGAGATGGCCCCCGGCAGCAGCATACTCGTCGTCGAGGATGAACCGGCGATCCAGGAGCTGATCGCCGTCAATCTGGAGCACGCGGGCCACCGCGTGCTGCGCGCGGCGAGCGCCGAGGAGGCTCAGCAGTCGATACACGATGCGCTGCCCGATCTGGTGGTGCTCGACTGGATGCTCCCCGGCGACTCGGGAATCTCGCTCGCGCGGCGCTTGCGCTCGGACCGGCGCACGCGTGACATCCCGATCATCATGCTCACTGCGCGGGCGCAGGAGCAGGACCGCGTGGCTGGCCTGGAGGCCGGCGCCGATGACTATGTCTCCAAGCCTTTCTCCCCGCGCGAGCTGATTGCGAGGGTGAAGGCGGTCATGCGGCGGCGCGCGCCGCACCTCACCGACGAGACCATCGAGGTCGCCGCACTCTCGGTCAATCCGGCCACGCATCGGGTTACCGCAAACAGGCAAGCGATCGAACTGGGGCCTACCGAGTTCCGCATGCTGCATTTCTTCGTGACGCATCCCGAACGTGTCTGGTCGCGCGCCCAACTGCTCGATGAAATCTGGGGCGATCACGTGTTCGTCGAGGAGCGCACGGTCGACGTGCACATCCGGCGGCTGCGCAAGGCCCTGGAGCCGACCGGCCACGACGGGCTGATCGAGACGGTGCGCAGCGCGGGTTATCGGTTTTGCGCTTCGTGACCCGACTGCCGGCGCCTGGCTGCGCGCCGGGCCGGCCCTGCGAATAGCGGATGTGCTAGGCTGAACCGATGGAGCCGCTGGTTCTGCGTACTCTACTCGTCCTGCTTACTGCCGCCACGGCGTCGCTTGCCGTGTCCGCGCTGCTGGGGGCGGGCTCGGGCTGGGCAGTGTTCTCCTGCGTGGTCGTAGTACTGCTCGCCCACCACCTGCGTCAATTGCGGGCGTTGAGGGCATGGCTGCAGGGCGCCGATCGCGGCGCCGTACCCGAGGACGATGGGCTCTGGGGCGACGTATTCGAAGCGCTGTATCGCCGCGAGCGCGATGCCGCGCAGCGCGAACAGGAACTTGCGCTCACCCTTACCCGGTTTCGGGAAACGGTGCAGGCTTTCCCCGACGGCGTGGTCGTGCTCGACGCCGTAAATCAGATCGTGTGGGGCAACGTCGCCGCCGAACGCCACTTCGATCTCGATTTTTCCACCGATGCCGGGCATCCGATCGCGAATCTCGTGCGCCAGCCCGACTTCGTTTCCTATCTTGCCTCGGGCGATTACGCGCGGCGCCTGAGGCTGCGCCTGCCGCGCGGCGAGACCACGCTCTCGGTCACCCTGATCCCGTTCGGTGAGTCGCAGAAGCTGCTGCATTCGCGCGACGTGACGCAGGCGGAGCGCGTGGAGGCGGTGCGGCGCGATTTCGTCGCCAACGTTTCCCACGAACTGCGGACGCCGCTCACGGTGCTGGTGGGCTTTCTCGAAACGGTGCGGGAATTGAAGCTCGATCCCTCGCAGCGGCGCGACTATCTCAACCTGATGGAGACGCAGGCGCTGCGCATGCGCCGCATTGTCGAAGACCTTCTCACCCTGTCGGCCCTGGAATCCGCGCCACCGGCGCCGACTGACGAACGCATCGTGATCTCGCGCCTGCTGGAGCGCATGCGCGCCGAGACCGACGTGTTGTCCGCCGGCCGCCACCAGGTCGTGCTGGAGGTGCGCGGCCCGTTCGATCTGCTGGGCGCCGAATCGGAGATCGCGAGCGCGTTTTCCAACCTCGCGAGCAATGCCGTGCGCTACACGCCCAAAGGGGGTGAAGTGCGCCTGATCTGGGAGGCGACGGCGCAGGGCGCCGCGTTTACCGTCGCCGACACGGGAATCGGCATCCAGCCCGAGCATATTCCGCGGCTCACCGAGCGCTTCTACCGCGTCGACCGCAGCCGTTCTCGGGAGACCGGCGGCACCGGGTTGGGACTCGCGATCGTCAAGCACGCGCTCACCCGGCACGACGCGACGCTGGAGATCGAAAGCACCCCCGGAGCCGGCAGCCGCTTCATCGCGCGTTTTCCGGCCCAGCGGCTTGTGCCGGCAGCGCCCATGCCGGCAACTGCCGTCGCTGACGGGGATTCTCAACTGATGAGGAACGAGGCCGCTTAGTACCGGCGCTCGCTCTTCAGTGGCATGGTGACAAGGGTTGAATCTACCAACTGCCTGAGGCCCCGCCGCCGCCCGAGCTTCCGCCGCCCCCGGAGAAGCTGTCGGAACTTGAACTCGAACTCTACGACGACCCCGACGAGCCGCTACTGCCCCCGAGGGTAAACCCGCCGATGCGCGCCTTGCCCTTGGTCTTGAGGTCATGCTGGGCGTTCTTGTACCAAGGTTTCCGCGCGACGAGGATCTTCGCCACCGGAAACCCCACCAGGTAGGTGACCAGCAGCTTCAGGGCGCCATCGGTGCCCACCACGACGATGGGGAACATGGCCCAGAATGGAATCAGGAAAAAGTACAGAAACCAGCCCATGCCCGGCGTGAGCACGCCCAGCACCGTAAACAAGCCGATGATCCCGAAGATGAACGAGCCGAACAGGATGCGCTCGGTGAGGGGCAGGTCCGGTTCCGGAAAGGCGGAAGGGCTGATATCGGGCGGCGACGGGTGATCGGGCGCTGGCGCTCCCGCGGCAAGTGTTTCCTTGCCTTCGAGCTGCGCGACGATCGCCGTGATGCCCTGCTCGACCCCGGCATTGAAGTCCGCCGCCTTGAACAGCGGCGCCATGACGTTGCGAATGACGCGGCTCGCGGCGGCGTCGGTGAGCGTGCCCTCGAGTCCGTAGCCGACTTCGATGCGCATCTTGCGCTCCCGCGGCACGATCACGACCAGCACGCCGTTATCCTTTCCTTTCTGCCCCAGTTTCCAGGTGTGTAACACCTTGAGCGCGAATTCCTCGATGCTCTCGCCCTCGATACTTGGCGTGGTAAGCACGGCGATCTGATTGCCGGTGCGCGATTCGTGGTCGCGCAGGAGCGCTCCGACCCGGTCGAACGTCTCCCGCGACAGGAGCTCCGCATCGTCGACGACGCGACCGCTGAGGTAGGGCACATCGGCGCCAGGCGCAAGGGGGGCAAGGGCAAGCAGCAGTACCGCTGCCGCGAGCAGCCTGATTGCAAGGCTCATGAGCCGCGCTCCTGTACCAGCGTATCCGAGAGTTCGTCGGCGACCGCGACCCGGCCGAGTTTTCCCCGCAACAGCGCCGCCAGCGTCGTGAGGGCGGTCCGGGAGGCGCCGAAGACAAGGCCCTTCCTGATGAGCGGCGCCATCTGTGCGACGATGGCTTCGATCTGCCCCTCGGTGACATGCTGCCGCACCCCCGTATCGGCGAGGATCACCGCCTCGCGCTCGAACAGGCTGATCAGCACCAGCACGCCCACACGGTGCCGCGTCTGGAACATGCCGCGCTCAAGAAACACGGCGCGCGCATATTGCTCCACCTCTGCCCGGGCGCGCACCCGGTCGAGCAACGCCCGCCCGACGGCGGGCACAAACACCGTCACGAGAGCAAACACCATGCCCGCGGCGAGAACAGGAATCAGACCGAACACCGCCGCGCGCAGGCCTGGCCAACTCACAAGCCCGAATTCCACGCATGCCACAAGTAGAGCGGCGCTCACCGTTCCCAAGGCGAACGCTTTCCATGGAATCTCGGGGTAAGCGTCTGCCTTGCCGATCACGGCCACGATGAACTGGGCTCCGCTCGCGGCTTCAACTTCGGCCACTAGCTCATTGATTTGCTGCTGCTCTTGTGCGGTGAGGTGCATGGGCGCATTCGATTCATGGCGCGCTATGGTGAGCGGGTCGGCCGCGGGGCGCAAACCGGCGGCAATCCGCGCGGCGGAAAATGCCCCGCATCAGGGCAGAAAAAATTTGTCGCCACGGCGCATCACTATGAGAAAAGTCATTGACAAGTGGATTCCCTCTCGGCATTCTTGCGTGACCGTGCCCACGGTACCGGTAAGGCGATCCAACCAGCTAGCAACATAACACCACAGACGGGAGACATTCAATGGCTGCAAAGAAGAAGTCCGGCAAGTCCGCCAAGAAGAAAGGCGGCGCGAAACGTAAACCGAACGCCGCATTCATGAAACCGATGACGCCCAGCGCAATGCTCGGCGCGGTCATCGGCAGTAATCCCATGCCGCGCACTGAAGTGACCAAGAAGATCTGGAATTACATCAAGCGCAACGGTCTGCAGGACAACAAGAACAAACGCATGATCAACGCGGATGAGAAACTCAGGGACGTCTTTGGCGGCAAGCGGCAGGTCTCGATGTTCGAGATGACCAAACTCGTCAGCAAACACCTGAAATAAGCCCAATCCTCTCGCAAGCATCAGGCCGGCGCCGCGGGAGCGGCGACCGGCCGTTGTTTTTTGGGCCCCGGCGGCGCGGCGATCGGATGCGCCGGGGTGGTTCAGTACGGCCGCGCGCCGAACAGGACAGGATGCAACCAGATGAGAACCGCGTATGCAGCGAGCGCGATCGCCGGAGCGGGCCAGCCGATCTCGCCGGCGTGGAAGCGGTTTCGCCCACCGGCGATGGCGGCGAACGGCAGGTTCGACGTGGCCGCGGCAAAATGCCGCCAACTCTCCCCGACCGTGGCCTGCTTGCGGCGGTCGATCAGCACCGTTCCGCTCAACGCGAGCACGAGGAAGGCCCCGAAGAACATCACCGACGCTGCGTCACCTCGCGCGAGCATGTGTGCGGCTGCCCACAGCGCGATACCCCACATCACCGGATGACGCGTGACGCGCAGAATGCCCCGTGCGGGCGCGTTTTCGTGCAACCACCGCTCCTGCCCGACTGCGGTCGGGTTACGCGTCATAATCCCGGCTGCGACCAGGAACAGCGCGACCGGCATTATGACGAGCGGTGCATACCGCAGCGCCGGAATATGCCACAGCCCGATGAACGGCGCGCGCAGGTAGGCCCAGACCATCGCCACCAGCGTGGCGACCGCGGCAGAACTGTAGAGCACGATGTAGCCGTTGGTTCCGAGCAGTCGTACCAGCAGTGCGCGCAGCGGCGTGCTGGAAACGTAGTGCGCCACGAGGAAAGCGGCGGTGGCGATCAGGAGCCGGGTCATCGGGTTCATGATTGAATTCTACCCGCTCGCACGGCGTCACCGGCTCACACGGTTGCGGCCCTTGTCCTTCGCCCGGTACAGCGCCTTGTCCGCGGCCTGCACCACTGCTTCCGGTGTGTCGAGCCGACTGCCGCTCCCCGCGACACCGATGCTCACCGTGACCGAGAGCGTGGGTTCGCCTTTCCGCGCCGCGCGCTGCTGCTTGCCCGGCTTGCCCTGACTTTCGCGGGCGGAATGACGCATTTCCATTCGGTAACCGGCAATTTCCTCGCGCAGCGCTTCGAGGTGGGGCGCGGCCTCTTCGACGCTCCTGCCGGGAAATATCACGGTGAACTCCTCCCCGCCGAAGCGATAGGCTTCGCCGCCGCCGCGCACGCGCGCGATCCGGCTTGCGGCGAGTTTGAGCACCTGGTCGCCCACATCGTGACCGTGGGTGTCGTTCAAGCTCTTGAAGTGATCGACGTCCAGCATCGCGATGGCGTAATGCGGGCCGAGCCCTGCGAGGCGCTCGTTCAATGCACGCCGGCCGGGGAGTCCCGTCAGTTCGTCGCGGAACGCCATGCGAAAGGTGTCCTGCAGCACGCCGATCGCCAGTATCAGCGCCCCCGCAGCGAGGAAGGCCCCGAACATGTTGGGCGTGGTGACGCCATGCGCGGCTATCCCGAACGCGACGACCCCACCGGCAAGTGCGAGGTCGACCGCAGAGCGCGTGCGGTACCACGCGATGCCTGCGACCAGCGCGCTCAATACGATCGCCGCGAGGCCGATCTGCGGCACCGCCGTCGCGCCCCATGGCGCGTGGCTGACGAGCGAGGCGTAGAGCCACTCACGCGTCGCGGAGTTCCCGGGGAGCGCAGCCCACGCCGCCAGCACTGCTTGCAGCGCAATGACGGCGAGACGCAGGAGCCCGTGGCGGTTGAACGTGCCGCGTTCCCTGACGAGGCTCAGTGCCGCCAGGTTGAACGGCACGAACAGGCACAGCGCGCCGAAGACTGCGAACACAATGTCCTGGGGGACCGCGGGTTGCAGGTAGCGGCGGTACGCCGCGTAGGCGATCGCGAGCGTGAGCAGTGCGAATACCACCCTGCCGCGCCTGAACGCAAGGCTCACGATCCCCGCCAGCGCGAGAATGCCGTAGGTTGCATGGACGCCGAGTGCAGTGAGTGCTGCCGGCAATTCGGACAGGCGTGGAACGACGAGATACGCGGCAACCAGGACCGCGCATGGGACTGCGATGCTCAGTAACGCGTGACGGATGGTGTCACCCCGAGACTATTCGTGAGAGTGTTGATTTGCGCGATCTGCGGCCTTGCCTTTGAGATTATACTGAGCGGCCCATCACACGTTTGTTGAGCGAAAACGAAGAATACTCCTGACGCACGGCCGCAAGACCCGCGAAAAAGCAGAAACCGTCAGCCAGCAACGGCAATGGAGGCATCGTCGATCTGCAAAGGGAACTCTGGCAGGCGGCGGTCACGCTGCGCGGTTCGATCGAGCCGGCGGACTACAAGCGTTACGTTCTGCCGCTGGTCTTCCTGCGCTTTCTGTCCATGCGTTACGAGCAGCGTCACGCTGAACTAGCGACGCTCGTGGCGGAACCGAAGGGCGAGTACTACCGCGACAAGAAGGCACTGGACGACCCCGACGAATATGCGTTGGTGGGCGCGCTGATCGTCCCGCCCGAGGTGCGCTGGGATCACATCTCGGGCGCCATCGCGCGGCGCGACGACGTCAAAGCGCGGATGGACGAGGTGCTGCGGCTGCTGGAGGACCGCTATCCGGAGAAACTCCGCGGCCTGCTTCCTCCGATCTACGCCGGCTCCAACCTCGACCCGGAGAACCTGCGCGGGCTCATCAATCTGTTCTCCAAGGACATCTTCCGCCCCGACCACGGCGGCGAGGACGTGATCGGTCGCGTTTACGAGTACTTCATCGGCGAGTTCGCCTCCAGCGAGGGCAAGCGCGGCGGCGAATACTTCACGCCGGCCTCGATCGTGAAGACGCTGGTGGCGATGCTCGAACCGAAGGAAGGCGTGGTGTTCGACCCGTGCTGCGGGTCAGGCGGCATGTTCGTCCAGTACGACGCGTTCACGAAGCATAGCGGCAAGCTCTCGTTCCGTGGCCAGGAAAGCAAGGATTTCACGCAGCGCCTGTGCCGGATGAACCTGATCATCCATGGCCGGGAGGGCGACAGCCGGCTCGGGGATTCGTACTTCGACGACAGGTTCGCCACGCTGAAAGCCGATTACCTGCTTGCCAACCCGCCGTTCGAGGAGCGCTTTCCCAAGCTGGTCGCCGAGCTTGAGACGCAGTTCGCCGAGTCGCGCAGGCTGGAAGAGGAAATCCGCGCCAACCTCGCGCGGGTCGGCGCCGCGCTCAAGTCCTGACGCTTGCCCTGGCCTGTGAGCGTCGCGGGAGCCGCCGCGATCAGGACGGCTTTGAGTAAAGCCGGCTTTACTCAAGGCCGTGTTGAGTAAAGGAAACAGCGTTTTGATTTACTCAACCCGGAACCGGTGTAAACTGCACCCGTATGCCGCCCGTCAGGCCCTTCGTCCCGAAACCGCTGCCGCGCGCCGGCCTCGACTGGAAGGGGCTGCTGCCCGCCATCGGGCGGGCGACGCGGGCGCTCGCCCGTTACGACGGCATTCTGCATGGCGTGCCGGACCCGGCGGTGCTGCTGTCGCCGCTCAC
>JACQGN010000158.1 GCA_016199545.1 Betaproteobacteria bacterium
CGCTTACGCTCGACGATCTTTCCAACCGGATGGGCTACTCGGCCGTGTTCATCGGCACCGGCGCGGGGCTCCCGCAATTCCTCGGAATTCCCGGCGAGAACCTGAACGGCGTAATGTCCGCGAACGAGTTCCTCACCCGCATCAACCTGATGCGCGGCTACGAATTTCCGGAGGCGGACACGCCGGTGCGCGTCGGCAAGCGGGTGGCGGTGATCGGCGCGGGGAACACCGCGATGGACGCCGTGCGTACCTCCCTGCGCATGGGCGCGGAGGAGGCGATGATCGTTTATCGGCGCAGCGACAAGGAGATGAGCGCCCGTGTCGAGGAGTACCACCACGCGATCGAGGAAGGTGTGAAGTTCCACTGGCTCACCAACCCGCTCGAGGTCATCGACGATGGCACGGGCTGGGTGAGCGGTCTCAAGTGCCAGAGAATGAAACTGGGCGAACCCGATGCCTCGGGCCGCGCACGGCCGATCCCGATCGCGGGCAGCGAATTCGTGATTCCGGTGGAAAACGTGGTGCTGGCGATCGGGACGACCCCGAATCCGCTGTTGACCCGGACCACGTCGGGTCTGCTCACCAACAAGAAGGGCTGCCTCGTGGCGGACGAAAAAACCGGGCTGACCTCGAAATCGCTCGTGTTCGCCGGCGGCGATGCGGTCACTGGCGCTGCTACGGTGATCCTGGCGGCGGGCGCCGGCAAGCGTGCCGCTCACGCCATTCACGAGGCGCTTGCTTCACGCGCTTGAACCTCGCGCCCGCCCGAACGGCCTGCAATTTTCACCGCCGGTCGCGTTGCGGGGCACTCCTGCAGTCCGTGACAACGATGCCTGCGCGACCTGCTCCGGTATAATTTCGGCGGCCGGGTCGTTAGCTCAGTCGGTTAGAGCAGCGGACTCATAATCCGTTGGTCGTTGGTTCGAGTCCAACACGACCCACTCACGATCGGCAAGCTCCTGCGCGAATTCAGGAGAGGGACCGCGGCCGAAATCCCCTGCTGCGTCGAAGACGAAAACGGAAGGAAGGCGCAATGAAAATCGCATTCGTCGTTCATACTCAATATCAGAGTGCCAGCGTGATGGAGATCCTGCGCGCGGCGGGCATCGATTACTACACGCGTTGGGAGCACGTCAAGGGCAAGGGCCACGGCACGGAGCCGCATCTGGGCTCGGGTGGATTCCCGAGCATGAATTCGGTGTTGATGATCGCGTTTCCCGAGAGCGGTCCGCTCGATGCGCTGATCCGCGAAATAACCGCGGCGAACCACCAGATCCAACGCACCGACGACAAGATACGGCTGTTCCAGTTGCCGCTGGAACGGATGATCTGAATGCGCATTGCCGGATTCCTCGAGTACGCCGCTCTGGTCGTGGGGGGGCTCGGGATGCTGGCGAGCCACACGTTCGACCAGCCTAAGGGATTTCAATTGAGCCTGTCCGTGATCGGCGCCGGCATCGTACTGGGCGGCCTTGAGTCGATCTTCACCGGGCGCAGTGGATTCCGCTGGGCGGGCGATTCGGGCGAGGCCTATGCCGGCGCGCCGGCGGTGGTGTGGGGTCTCATGTTGCTCACGGCGGGGTGTGCCGTGATCGGGTCGGCCTATCTCCTTGCGCAAGGCTCCTGGGGGTCGGCGACAGACTATCTCGTGCGCCGGCCCGGTCCGGCATTGATCGTGGCCGGATTGCTGCTCGCCGGCGCAGGATTCCTGCTGGTCCTCAACCCGCGCAGCCGCGGCGGCGTGGTGTGGACCCTCCTCGTGAGGGTCCCCAAGCTCGGGGTGGGCGTGGTGCTCCTGAATCTGGGTTATATGGGCGTGGTGCTCGGCATCTGGGAATGGCTGGATCCCCGCGGCTTCGACCAGGTCGCAGCGACCTTCAGCCACACCTACGACCTGAACGCGTTCGGGCGCTCGTGGCGGGGCTGGTTCGGGCTGCGCGGCTGACAGTTTTGCGCCGAAGCGCGGGGCTTTATACTACGGCAGGCGCGCCGGCTGGACGGATGACCGGCGGATGCTGATGGTTGTCGAAACCTCAACGGACGTGAAGCGGTAGCGATCATGCATTCAATGCTGGCAAGAATTCTCGAGGGATACATGCATCAGTATCCGCACCACCTCGAAGACAAGTACCTCCGGATATTCAGCAGCATCATGAGCACCTGGGGAACGACGGAATGCGACGCGACCTTCGAGGACCTGTTCTACGACAATCGCGGCACCCGCCAGGGCTTCCCCGAAGAGGTGATGCGCGACATCCTCTTCCTTTCCCGCCTGCACGACAAGTTGAGGAACATGAGGCTTGGCACGAAGGACGAGGATGTCTGGGGCAACATCGAGTTCAAGGAGCGGATGGAGAAGGAATGCAACATCGAATTCTCGCCGCGGGGCTTTTTCTGGGCGACCGAGAAAGGCAACGAGAAAGCCATCGGCCTGTTCCTCGAAGCGGGCGTCGACGTCAACCTCAGGAACCAGTTCGACTGGACGCCGCTCATGGTTGCGACCTTCATGGGGAGCGAGTCTTCGGCCAACAAGCTCATCAACGCCGGCGCCAACGTGAGCGTGCGCGACAAGCGCGGCTACGCCCCGCTGCACTGGGCGGTGCAGAGAGGTTTCGCGCGGGTGGCGGAACTGCTGATACAAAAGGGCGCCTATGTCGACGTGAGGAGCCTCAAGGGGATCACGCCTCTTATCCAGGCAGCAGCCTTCGGCCGTACGAATATTGCGCGAACCCTGATTGCCCACGGCGCATCGGTAAACGCGGCCGACCAGGAAGGCTGGACGGCGCTGCACAAGGCAACGGCCAACAAGCACCTTGAGATCATGCGGATGCTGCGCGCCGGCAATGCGGATCCGTACGCGGAGCATGCAAAATCAGGTGCGACACCGATGTCGATCGCCACGGCATCGAAGGATGCCGAGGTCATCGCGGCCGTGAAGGGTTAGCCCTGCGCACGGCCCCATCCGGCGCAAACGCGCCGGGATGATACTCGAGGCCTGCCGGAACGATCCCGGTCGCCCGCCGGCGGCTGCGTGGCGCTGGCTCGCCGAGAACTGCTGCTCGCAGCACGACACCGGGCAGTGGCGGCGCCAGCGGCGCCGCGCGTGAACAGGCGAGATTACGCTGATGGCCGCCAGCTTGCCCCGCCGTTGACGCTCACTACGGTGCCGCTCACGTAAGAGGCGCGCGGTGAGGCCATGAACACGATCACGTTCGCCAGCTCCTCCACGCTTGCCGGCCGGCCAAACGGCATGCCTTTGGTAAGCTCCGGCCAGCGATCGGGGTCGCCCAGTTTCTGCTTCGCGTCGTTGCGCCAGCGCTCGACGCCGCGGTCGGTCGCGGTCGCTCCCGGATTGACCGCAACCACGCGCACGCCGTGCTTGGGGCTGTCCGCGCCGAGCGCGCGCGACATCGTCATCAGCGCGGCATTGCCCATGCTGCCCGCCACGTAACCCGCGCTCGGCCGCTCGCCCGCCGAGCCGATCACGTTGACGATGACGCCGCTCTTGCGCTCGCACATCGCGCGGTATACCTCGCGCGTGAGGTTGATGAAGCCGAACACCTTGAGTTCCCACCCCGCGCGCCACGCCTTCTCGTCGAGCGCGGTAATCGTGCCCTGCGGGATCGCGCCCGCGTTGTTGACGAGGATGTCGAGCGGCCCGCACGCGTTCGCGAGCTTGACTGCGTTCTCGCTCACGCCCAGGTCGATCGCGTGGCACGTGACGCTGACCGGATGGGCGGCGGTGATCTTCTTGCGCGCCGCTTCGAGGTCGGCGGCGCTGCGGGCGGCAAGATGCAGATTGCAGCCTTCGGCGGCGAACACCTGGGCCGCGCCGAAGCCGATGCCGCGCGAGCCGCCCGTGACGAGCGCGGTGCGTCCTTTAAGTCCGAGTTCCATGGTCGTTTGCTCCTTGTGGGTATGAGGCGTGGGAGCGTAATGCTACCATTTCGACTCGCCCGCGGTGCCTGAGGACACGTGACCGATCAGGCCTCGCACATCAGGGAAAGGCGCTCACGAGCGCTGCAGCGGCATCCGGCGCGCTTTCCAGATTCCGCACCGCTTCGGCCAGACAATCCGCCTGCGACATGGGCGTCCCGAGACCAAATTCGAGACAGCCGCGGAATTTGCCGAGAACCTCTTCTTCGGTCATCGGCTCCTGCGGACTGCCCTTGATCGTATCGCGACTGATTTCGATGCTGCTGCCGTCCGCGAGCCCGAGTTTGACGCGCGCAGGCTCGATCGCAGCCGGTTCGATTTCGGGGTCGGACGCGATGACGGTGCGCGCCGCAAGCGCGACCACGGCCGGATTGGTGATGCCGGGTTTCTGGAAGCTCCGCAGTCCGACCGCACCATCGGTGAGGGCGCGCGCGAAGCTGTAGGCGGCGTTGAACTGCGCGTGCACGACCGAATCGCGCAGCGCATCGTAGGGCTCGCCCACCGTGAGCCAGTTGGTGTTGCCAAGGCGGACCTCGGCGGACTCCACTTTGCCGGCGCGGATTCCCGTGTTGTAGAGCTCGATGCCGATGCCGATCAGCGTGTGGTTACAGCGGCAGCAGGGATACGGCTTGAAGCTGTACTCAGGTATGCGCCACTTGGTGCCGAGCCCCTCGAAGAGAAACCCAGGATTGAACTCGCCGCGCTCGTACAGCGCAACGAGCCCGGCGTTGCCTTCCAGCGTGCGGCGGGTGCCGGTCAGCCCGTCCGCGGCGAGAAACGCCCCGAGCACCGCGGCGCGCGCGGCAAAGCCCGCGCCCAGCCGCTTCGACAGCACGGCGTCACGCATGCTCTGTGCCGAACCGCTTGCCTGATGAAACGCGAGCCCCAGGGCGTTGTTGAGTCCCGCGGCATCGAGCTTGAGCAGGCGACCCGCGCCGAGAGCGGCGCTCAACGTACCGAACACCATGGTGGGATGCCAGCCTTTGCCGAGGCTGTTGTACGCCGCAAGCCCCAAGCGCGCGTGCAGCTCCGCGCTGATCGCGTAGCCGAGCAGGAATTCGCGCCCGCTGATGCTCCCGCAGTCCTCGGCGGTGGCAAGCAGCGCAGGAAGCGTCACGCAGTTGGTATGCACGCGCGCCGGATCGTGCTGGTCGTCGAAGTCGAGGGCGTGGCACGCGGCGCCGTTTGCAAGCGCGGCGGTGGGCGGCGAGTAGCGCCGCTTCCCGATCAGGCCGGTGGCGGAGCCCTGCGTCTCCCACCGCGAAAGGCGTGCGTTCAGTTCCGGTATCCCCGCTGCGCGAGCGGCGCCGCCGATCACGCCGAACGCGTCGATGATGAGCGTCTTCAGCATCTCGATCACCTCGCGCGGCAGATCCTCGTAGGTGAGGCGCGCAATCGTCTCGCACAGCTCGAGGCTCGCGCCGTCTGCTAGCAGATTCGCCGACGCCTCGGGCTTCAGCGGCAACACCGATGCCATGAGTCACCCCTTCCCTTTGTCATGCCTCCGTAGGTTGGAATGAGCGACGCGAACCCCAACAAATTCGGTGCCCAGCGTTGGGTTTCCGCATGGGCGCCTCAACCCAACCTACGCAGAACCGGAGCCCGGGATTATATGCGTGCGCCGCAACCGCGTGGCGCGGGTCATCACGCCGTTCCATCATCGCGCATTTCCAGCACGACCTTGCCCAGCACGCGGCGGTCCCGCACCGTCGCGAGCGCCTCACGGAAACCGGAAAGGGGATAACGCGCCATGACGTGAGGCTTGAGCTTCCCCTGCACGTACAGCTCGAACAGTTCCTGTTGCACGCGCTGCACCTTCTCCGGCTCACGGTCCCGGTAGTCGCTGCTCTGGAGTCCAATGATAGAGATGTTCTTGACCAGCACGTAGCCGGCCTTGATCTCGGGGACGCGGCCCGCGGCGAAGCCGACCACGACGAGCCGCCCGCACCATGCGATCGCGCGCAGGCTCGCATCGAACACATCTCCACCCACGGAATCGATGATGACATCGGCGCCGCGCTTGCCCACAGCGGCGAAAACCTGGGTGCGCAGGCTCTCGCGCAGGTCGGGCACGTTGGTGTAAACCACGTGATCGGCGCCGTTCCCGCGCGCAAGCGCAGCTTTTTCGTCGTTGCTCGCCGCTGCCACCACCGTCGCCCCGAGGGCCTTTGCGATCTGCACCGCGGCAAGCCCCACGCCGCCGGCGGCGCCGGTGACGAGCACGACCTCGCCGCGACTCACCTGCGCCCGCTCGACGAGAGCGAAATGCGCAGTGAGATAAGCGAGCCCCATGGCGGCCGCGTCTGCAAAACTCATTCCGGCCGGCATCCGGTGGCAGACGGTCTCCGGCGCAACCGCGCGCTCCGCGAACGCGCCATGCTCGACCTGCGCCATCACGCGATCGCCCGGCTTAACGCGACTCACCCCCGTGCCGACGGCGGCCACCGTTCCCGCCAGGTCCTTCCCCGGCACGAATGGTGCCGGCGGCAGGCGCTGATAAGAGCCGCCAATGACAAGAAGGTCCGGAAAATTCACGCTCGCGGCATGAACATCGATCAGCACCTCACCGGTGTGCGGACGCGGCTCCGGAAACTCTTCCAGTTGCACGGCATCGATCGAGCCGTGCCGGTGCACAACCACCGCGCGCATCACCTGCACCTGACAAGAGACCCTCCCTCTCCCCCCGGGAGAGGGATCGAGGGTGAGGAAGGGTTTATGGAAAACGTGAGCACGGGAACAATGGGTGTCAGCTTCTTGGTTGTTCGTCCTGTCTCTGTTTTTGATCCAACAGTGCGTTCGCTTCCCCCAGCGCCGGATATCCGACGACCGCCTCCGCACCGCGAAAATTACGCGCGATCGGAAGCGGCAGCGCCGCGATGCTGTGCGCGCCGGCGACGAGCTTCGAGTCGAACAGGTGGCGCGCGACGAACTCAGAATCGGCGAGCGCTTCCTCGACCGAGCGCACGACGTTGCAGCAGAGGTCTTTGCCGGCGAAGGCTGCGCGCCATTCGTCCGCCGTCCGCCGACGAATGCATTCAGCAACGGCACGTTTGACACCATCCGCGTCGCGCGTGTCGTCGCGCGCCGCGGCCGGCAGGCCGATCGCGTCGCAGAAGTTCCGCCAGAACTTTTCCTCCAGGGGAGCTGCGGCGATGAAACCGTCGTCCCGGGTGCGATAGATCTGATAGCGCGGGCTGCCCCCGGTGACGAGCGCCTGCCCCGGCCGCGGCCAGCGCCCTGCGGCGAGACCGTCGCCCATTGCCCAGTACATGAACGCAAACAGATTGTCCGCCATCGCCACGTCGAAATGGGAGCCGTGTCCCGTGCGGTCCCGCTCCCGCAGCGCAAGCAGGATGTTGATCACCGCCGGATAGGTGCCGCCGGCGATATCGGCGATCAGCGCCGGGGGTATCACCGGCGCGCCGTCCGTGCCCGCGCAGAGCGCGAGCAGTCCGGTCTCCGCGACGTAGTTGAGATCGTGGGCAGCGGTCATGGCGCGCCCGCCCGCCTGCCCATAGCCGGTGATCGAGCAGAAGACGATACGTGGATTGAGTTTCTCGACCGCTGCGTAGCCCAGCCCGAGCCGCTCCATGACGCCGGGCCGAAACTGCTCGACGATCACATCGGTGCCCTTGATCAGCGGCGTGAGCCGAGCAAGCGCATCGGGCGCCTTAAGATCAATCGCGATCGAGCGCTTGCCCCGGTTGAGCAGCGCGAAGTTCACGCTGTCGGCGCCGAACTTTGGCAGGTAGCTGCGCATCTCGTCGCCCGCCCCCGGGCGCTCGATCTTGATCACCTCCGCGCCGGATTCCGCGAGGAGCAGGGTGGCAAGCGGACCCGGCAGGAGCGTACTGAAGTCGAGGACCCGCATTCCGGCAAGCGGTTGCATGCCTATCAGCTTTCCCGCCTTTGCCTGGCCACACGGGCGCGGCGCGCGGGCGCGTAGGCGGAATCGCCATAAGCGTCAAACAGCGCTTGTGTCACGTCGCAATGGTGAGCGAGACCCGTGCGCTCGAGGAGCTCGATTGGCCCTTCCGGATAGCCCAGCCCGAGCTTCAACGTGGTGTCGAGATCCTGCGCGCTGGCGAGCCCCTCGTCGAGCCGGCGCAGCGCCGCGTTGTAATAGGGGCGCACCAGCCGGTCGATGATGCGGCCGGGGAAATCGCCGCAAACCGCCACTTTGAGGCTCGCCTCCTCGAACACCTGTCGCGCGGCGGCGAGCGCCGCCTCCCCCGTGCGCGGCTGGCGCACCAACTCCACCAGGTCCGACGGCGCCGCGTCGCCCAGCCGGAAACGGGCAAAGCCCAGAACGTTCGAGCCTTCCTCGCCACGCGCCTCGCCCGTGTGCACGCCCAGGCATTCGGTGCCGAGCTCGATCAGGACAGCGAGGACAGCGGCTTTACGGTCCGTCTCGTCAAATTTCCGATACGCAGCGCCCGCGTCAGTGCCGACAATAATCACCACCTCGCCGCTGTCCTTGCCACCCGCCATCAACGGGTGATCCTCAGGGAATGATCGGCTGTTTCCGGCGCGAATAATTTGATATTTCATCTTCGTATCGGTTCTCGTTTAAGGTTGAGCGCTGGCGCTCAACCTCCGAACATCGCGCTGCCCTGGTATTTGTAGAACCCTTCACCCGCCTTGCGGCCGAGCTTGCCGGCGGCGATCATGCGCTTCACCAGCGCGGGCACCGCGGCGCGCGAGTCGTGCGTGGCCGCGTAGAGCGCCTCGGCTACCAGCAGGTGCGTGTCGAGCCCGACCAGGTCCAGCAGTTCCAGCGGCCCCATAGCGTAGCCCAGCGCGGTCTTGATCGCGCGGTCGATATCGGCCGGCGCGGCGACGCCGCTCTCGACCAGGCGGATGGCGTCGTTGTTGAACGGGATCAGAAAATAATTGAGGATGAAGCCGGGACTATCCTTGGTCCGGACCGGCACCTGGCCCATGGCCTTGCAGAATTCCCACGCGCGCTGAAACGTTTCCTCCGTGGTATTGAGGCCGGGCGACATTTCGACCAGTTTCATAAGCTGCGCCGGCAGGCAGAAATGCATGCCGACGAAACGACCGTCACGGTCCGAGCCGGCCGCGATCTCAGTGATGGACAGGGTGGAGGTGTTGGATGCAAAAATTGTGTGCGGCGGGCAGACGGGATCGATCTTCCTGAATAGTTCGTGCTTGACCCTGAGATCCTCGTATACGGCCTCGATCACGACATCGCACTGAGCGAACTGCCCCACATCTGTCGTTGCGCTGAGATCTCCGAGTATGCGCTCGACCTCGTCCCGGGTGAGCTTCTTCCGCTCGACCGATTTCGCGAAGAAACCCTCGGTCTGCCTGCGTGCGCGAGCGAGCGCTTCGGTGTTCGTGTCGTAGACGATGGTCTTAAACCCTGCGCGGGCGGCGACGATCGCTATGCCCGCGCCCATCGTGCCGCTGCCGGCAACGCCTACCGTTTTAATCGCGGTCATGGTCATTTCCTGTAAGCAGTGAGCAGTGAGCGGTGAGCGGTGAGCAGTAAGCAGTGAGCAGGCAGCGGTTTCATGCTCCGGGGCCTTGTCCGCTTACCGTTCACCGCTCACCGCTTATTTCTTCACAAAGCTGCGGCCGATCAGCTGGCGGTGGATCTGGTTGGTGCCCTCCCAGATCTGCGTGATCTTGGCGTCGCGCATCAGGCGCTCGACGCGGTAGTCCTTGCAATAGCCGTAGCCGCCGTGAAGCTGCACCGCGTCGGTCGCGATGCGCATCGCCAGATCCGAGGCTCTCAACTTCAACATGGAAGCCTCGATGCCGAAGTCGGTCGCCCCGCCGTCGATGAGCCGCGCGACGTGCCACAGCCAGGCTTCGCACTGGGCGAGCTCGGTCGCCATGTCCGCCAGCATGAATTGTATGCCCTGGAACTCGACGATGCGGCGCCCCGATTGCCGGCGTTCGTTGATGTAGGCGACGGCATCCTCGAACGCCGCGCGTGCGATGCCCAGCGCGTGCGCCGCGATGCTCGGCCGCGAGAGGTTCAACGAGGCGAGCAGGATCTTCAGCCCGTCGCCGGGCCGGCCGAGCAGGTTGGCGCGCGGCACCCGGCAATTTTCGAACGCGAGTGACGCAGTGCTCGAGGCGCGCAGACCCATCTTGTCTTCCTCGCGCATGATCCTGAGGCCCGGCGTGCCTTTTTCCAGCACCAGCGCCGAGATCGACGCCCTGCTGTCCTCGATCTCGCTCCATTTGCCGAACAGCAGGTAGAGATCGGCGTGCGCGCCGTTGGTGATGAAGGTCTTGGCGCCATTCACCAGGATACGATCACCCTCGGGCGCGAAGCGCGTTGTCATGCCTGTCGCGTCGGATCCCGCAGTCGGCTCGGTGATGGTGAGCGAGCCGAGCCCGCCCTGCACCATGACCGGCAGCAGGCGCTGTTTTTGCTCGTCGCTGCCGAATTCGATCAACGGTTTCATCGAGTGAAAATTGGTCGCCCAGATCCCGCCGGTCGAGGCGCAGGCCTTGGAAATTTCCCGCACGCACCCGAGATACGCGGCGTACGACATCGGCGCGCCGCCGTAGCGTTCGGGTATGAACATGGCGTTGAGCCCCAATGCGTTGATCGCCTCGACGTTGGCCCACGGAAACGCTCCGCTGCGATCGTATTCGGCGGCGGCGGGCGCGAATTTCTCGCGCGCGAGCGAGCGCACGCTGTCGATCAACATGCGCTCTTCATCCGGGAACGCAACGCATGCGTCGAGTCGGTCGAAAACAGTCATGAATCGCTGAACTTCGGCTTGCGTTTTTCCAGGAACGCCGCCATGCCCTCGGCCGCATCCCGCGTCTGGTAGGCGAGCGTGGAGAGATCGGCCTCGATCCTGAGCCCTTCGGCGAGCGGCGTCTCCGCGGCACGCGTCACGGCTTCACGGGCGTACCCCAGCACCGGCAGGCTGTAACCCGAGAACTCGCGCGCGAATGCGATGCCCTGGGTGACAGGATCACCGTCGATCAGGCGGTTCACCAGTCCGCTGCGCAGCGCTTCCTCGGCATCGACCGTGCGTGCGGTCATGATCATCTCCAGCGCCCGCGCTTCCCCCACCACGCGCGGCAGCCGTTGCGTGCCGCCGTAACCCGGGATGAGTCCCAGCTTGATCTCGGGCAAGCCCATGCGGGCGTTGCGGGTTGCGAGCCGGAAGGTGCAGGCGAGCGCGAGTTCCAGTCCGCCGCCAAAAGCATAACCATTGATTACTGCGATGGACGGCATTGGGAGCCGGTCGAGTGTCGAAAACACATTCTGCCCAAGCTCCGCCCCCTCTTTCTGCGCCATGACCGAGCGGCCCGTCAGCTCGCTCACGTCGGCGCCGGCGCAAAACGCCTTCGCGCCCGCCCCGGTGATGAGCAGCGCGCGCGCATCGCTGCCGGCGACCTCGTCAAACTTCCGGCCGAGCTCGCGTATCAGCGCGAACGACAGCGCATTCAGCGCATCGGGCCGGTTCAGCGTGATGACCGCGAATTCCTCGACCCGGGCAAGTTCAATGGACATGCAAGTCAGGTGAACGGTGAACGGTGAAGGGTGAATGGTAATGGGTCTGGAGCCTGTCGTGGAACTGCCGGGTTACCGGTCACTGGTCACGGGTCACGCCCTTCCCGCGGCGCCCAGCGCACCGGAGCAGGCGTGATGCGTCCCGCTTTCACCCACTCAACGAGTTCGCGCTTCAGTATCTTGCCGCTTGCAGTAAGCGGAAACGCGTCGAGCGCGATGAAAAACTCCGGCATGTCGTATTTTGGCAGGCCGGCCGCGTGGAGATGTTCCAGGACTTCGCCGGCTGCCAGCGCCGCGCCCTCGCGCGCGATGACGGCGAGGCAGACGCGTTCGCCGAGGCGGCCGTCCGCGACCGGGAATGCGGCCGCCTTGAGCACGCCGGGGTGCTTCAGCGCCATCCCCTCGATGCGCCCGGGGTGGATATTGTAGCCGCCGCGGATGATGAGGTCCTTCTTGCGTCCCACGATCTGCAGGTTGCCATGGGCGTCGAAGCGTCCCAGATCACCGCTCATGAACCAGCCCCCGGCATTGAACGAATTCTCGGTCGCGATCTGGTTGTCGAAATAACCGAGCATGAGCAGCGCGCCGCGGGTGCCGATTTCGCCGATCTCCCCCGGCTTCGCCTCCACGTCGGGATTTTCCTGATCGAAGAGGCGGGTTTCGTAGCCGTGGCACGCCTTGCCGCAGGTGGACGTGATGACCTCCGCATCGTCGTCGGGGAGTGTGTACTGGTGCGAACCGTTTTCGGTCATGCCGTAGATGTTCTGCGGTTTGATTCCCATCGCGAGGAAAGACTGCGCGGTTTCGGGCGGGATGATCGATCCCGCCATGTAGAAGAGGCTCACCTTGCCCAGGCGTTCGAGGCCGCGCCGCTTCATGTCCGCGAGGACGTCGATCGCGTGCGTCGGCACGCCCATCACGTAGGTGGCGCCGGTCGCGATGATCCAGTCGAGCGGTTTCATCCCCGGTGGTGGATCGTTCACGACGAGCTCAAAGCCTGCCACGAGGCTCTGCTCGAGCGCCACCGTCGCGATGTGATGCGACAGCGGACTGTGGGTCAGAAGCACGGTGCGCTCATCGTGGCGCCAGTCCTTCACCATCGCGCGGCCGTTGGCGAGCAAGGTGTTGTCCGAGTGCAGCACGCCCTTCGGCGTGCCGGTCGTCCCGGACGTGAACGCGAGGTAGACGATCTTGTCGGGACTGGCATCCGGATCGGGAAGCGTGCCTTCAAGGGGCACGTTCCCGATGGGGGGAAAGGCAGCGTATCCGTGAGGAGCCTGCTTTTCAACATCTGCCGGAGCGAGCTGATAGATCCGTTTCATGCATGGGATCGACCGTGCTGCCGCGAACACGTCCTGCCGACCCGTGTCCGCGCCATGGCCGCGCTGGGCAAAGAACGCAGCCGTCTGTATGCGTTTCAGCAACTCAACGACTTCCGCCACAGTGTAATTCTGATGCAGCGACGGATTGCACACGTAGCCGTTGCGCGAGCAGGCAAGCATGACGACCACTGCCTCGACCCGGTTGGGTAGCCAGACTGATACGCGCTGACCCCGCCGCAGTCCCGCCTGATGGAGGTCAGCTGCGAGCGCGTCCACCCACGCACGCAGTTGCGCCCATGTCAGACGGTGGCGGCTGTCGCGAAGCGCATAAGCCGTCCCCCGCTCGGCCGCGTGCCGCGCGAGCAGCGCGTACATCGTGTCCTCGCGCCAGAAGCCCGCCCCGTAATGCCGGCGCGCAGTCTGCGGATCATGGAGGGTGAGTATCGTGCTCAATGAACCGCCCAGCCGCCAGGAACGGCAGGACCATCAACCACAGAGTGCACGATGAACACGAATGGGAGGCGGTTCATATAAAAAATTCGGGCGCGCGCTATCGACCGAATTTTTCGGCGTCCGGCGGACGCTTCTCGCCAAATGCCTTGCCGAGTTCCTGCGACTCCTCGCTGTCGAGATAGAGCCGCAGCAGGAGGTCGTGAGAGACGCGCGCGAGCCCCGACACCCCGCCGTGGCGCGCGGTGAACGCGGCTTTGAGTGCGGCGAGCGCGAACGCGCCGCGCTCGGAGATTTCGAGGGCCATCTTGCGCGTCTCCTCCTCAAGCTTGTCATCCGCCACGACCTTGTTGATGAGACCGATGGCGAGCGCCTCGCGCGCGGTCAACCGGGGATTCGTGAACCACAACTCCTTCGCCTTCTTCTTGCCGACGAGATCTTCGAGATACCACGTGCCGTAGCCCGCATCGAAGCTCCCCATCATCGGGCCCACCTGCCGGAAGATTGCGCCTTCCTTCGCGATCGTGAGATCGCACATTACCTGCAGCACCTGGCCCCCGCCCACCGCGTAGCCGTTGACCGAGGCGATCACGGGTTTCTGCAGGCGTTCGATGCTCTCGTAGATCTCGAGCGTGGGCAGCATGCCGGCGTAAAGCGTCGAATCCTCCATGCCCTCCTTGCGGCCGCCGATGCAGAAATACCGGTCCCCCGCGCCGGTGATCACCAGCACGCGCGTTCGCGTCTCGCGGCGGATCGCATCGATGCAGTCGCGAATCTCGTGGCACATCGCGGGAGTGAACATGTTGCCGTCCTGCGGCCGATTGAGCGTCAACCAGCCGACCGGGCCGTCTTCGCGGTAGAGGATGGTCTCGTAAACCATGGGATGGAACCTGCTTTGACGGGCAAAATGGCAGGCTCTTATACTACCGCACCTGGGTATCGCCCGCGCATCGCCGCCCGATCGTGGCGCGGGCGCGGCACCCACCGGAAATCCAGAGGAGATCTCACATGTACGGCTGGCGCGGACGCATCGGACTGCTGGTTCCTTCGATCAACACCACCATGGAAACGGAGTTCTGGCGCATCGCGCCCCCGGGCGTGTCGGTGCACAGCGCGCGCATCGCGGGCGGGCGCCACGGCACGCCTGAGGAACTGCGCAGCATGGAGAACGCGAGCAAGGCAGCCGCGCGCGACGTGGCGATGGTCGAGCCCGATGTGGTGGCGTACGGGTGCACCAGCGGCAGTTTCTTCGAGGGGCCGGAGTGGAACCGGAAGATCTGCGAACAGTTGACCGAAATTACCGGGGCGCCGACGGTGACGACCGCCGGCGCCATGGCGGCCTGCCTCGCGGCGGGCGGCCATCGCAAGGTCGATGTGGTGACGCCGTACGTCGAACTCACCAACGAACGGTTGAAGCAGTTCCTGCGCGCGCACGGCATCGAAGTGAACCGCCTGGGTACTTTCGACATGCTCGACATGTTCGACCACGCCAAGATTCAGCCTGAAGAGATTTACCAGAAGGTGAAAGAGACCAACAGCGCCGACACCGAAGCGATCTTCGTCGCCTGCACCCAACTGCGCGCGCTGGAGGTGCTCGACATGCTGGAGCGCGACCTCGGCAAACCGGTCTACTCGGCGGTGCAGGCTTCGGCGTGGCAGGCCTACATGGAGATGGGGGTGGATCCCCGCATCACCGACTGCGGCAGCCTGCTGCGCAAGCTTTCCGAACCCGGCGCGCTCAAGCAGCCGGCGAAGAAGTTGCGCAAGTCAGCGTGAAGCTTTGGGTGAACTGTGAACCGGCAAAGGCAAGGGCGTGAACCGTGAACCGACGAAGTCCAAAAGGACCTCGTCGGATCACGGATCACGAGTCACGCATTTCAGCAGTCAGAATGCCGGATCCCGGATCACGCCGCCCGGCGCTTGATCCGTCGAGTTCATCCGCGATCATCGTGCGAGGCAACAGTGCCCACTGACGTTTTCGACGTGGTGGTGGTGGGCGGCGGCGGCGCCGGGCTCGCGGCCGCGTCGGAAGCGGCGCGGCTCGGACGCAGCGTCGTTCTGCTTGAAAAGAATCCGGAGCCGGGCGGCTCGACCTCTTGGTCGGTGGGCTCGATCACCGCGACCAACACGCCGCACCAGAAGCGCGCCGGCATCCAGGATACGCCGCAGGAGCATTTCGAGGACCTCGGCCGCTTCGCCGGTTCCCTGGCCCCGCGCGACAATCTGGCGCTGCGGCGCATCCTGGTGGAGCACACCAACGAAATCGTGGACTGGCTCATGGCGCACGGCGTCGTCTTCGTCGGCCCGGTGCCGGAGCCGCCGCATCGCTACGATCGCATGCACAACGTCGTGCCCAATTCCCGTTCGTTTGCCTATCACCTTGCACGCCATTGCCGCAGCCTCGGCGTGGACATCCGGGTCCATACTCATGTGAGCCGACTCGTGACCGAGGGCAAGCGCGTGATCGGCGTTGAAGCGAGGCATGCCGGCGGAGCGGTGCGGCAATTCCATGCGCGCGGTGGAGTCGTCCTCGCGAGCGGCGATTACAGCGGCGACCGTACGTTGAAGACCGAGTTCGTATCGGCGGACCTGGGCGAAGTCGATGCCGTGAACGCCACCAACACCGGCGATGGCCATCACATGGCGCGGGAACTCGGCGCGGTGGTGCTGAACGGCGACGTCATCTCCGGGCCGATCATGCGCTTCATCCCGCCCACGCGCGCGAATCTGCTGCGCGAGCTTCCCCCGTGGCGTCCGTTGGCGTGCTTGATGGCATGGTGTTACGAGCATCTGCCGCCGTGGCTGCTGCGGCCGTTTCTGATGAGCTTTCTCACGACCGCGCTCGGGGCTTCGCCCAATCTCTTCAAGCACGGGGCGATCCTGGTGAACGGCAGCGGGGAACGCTACACGGATGAACTCGGCAATCCCAATCTCGATACCGCGAAGCAACCCGGCCGCATGGCATGGATCGTGTTCGACGACGAAATCGCGCAGAGATTTTCGGCCTGGCCCAATTATGTTTCCACGGCGCCGGGCGTGGCCTACGCCTATCTCGCCGACTACCGGCGCAATCGCAGCGACATCTATCATCAGTCAGGCACCCTCCTCGGCCTCGCGCGCAGCATGGGAGTACCAGAAGAGTCGCTTGCGCGCACGCTGGAAGACTACAATGCCACTGGGCGACAGGCCCGCGCGGCGCTGGCGACCCCACCGTTCTACGCCTTGGGGCCGGTCAAGAGCTATGTGATCTTCACGGACGGCGGTCTCAAGGTGAGCGAGCGGCTCGAGGTGTTGCGCGGAGACGGGAGCGTGATCGAGGGGCTCTATGCCGCCGGGGCGACGGGGCAGGGCGGGTTGCTCCTCGAAGGCCACGGCCACCATCTCGGGTGGGCGTTCATCTCCGGCCGCATTGCGGGCCGCAACGCGGCGTTTGACGTGCCGCCGCGGGCCAAGTAAGGTGAAGCCATGATCTTCATGTCGCAAAGCGGGCTCACCGACAATCGCCGCGCCGCGGATTGGGACCTGTGGTACATGGAGCATATTCGCATCATGCTGACGGTGCCGGGCATCTCCTCCGCGCAGCGGTTCATGACCGACTCGCCGGATCATTCGCCATCGCTTGCGATGTACACCATCGCCGGCGCCGGGGTGTTCGAAGACCCCTACTACCGCAGCGTGCGCGGCCTGGGCGAGTGGCTGCCGCTCGTGGACCGCCGCTACTACCAGCGCAATCTGTTCTCCGGGCTCGACCGGGCGCCGGCCGTTGCGAGCACTGCGTACCTGCTCGTTGCCGACCGCCCGCGCGAGGACGCGGCGCTCGCCGAGCTTGGGCTGACCTGGCTCGTCTGCGCCGGCATCGACCGCTCCACCGCGCTGCGTGGAATCGCGGTGGTGGATGCGCCACCGCGCCCGCGCGGTGGCGTCGCGGTGTACCGCCCAGTGACCAAGCCCATGCACGCGGGCAATGCATGAAATTCCGAGGAGAGCAGGCATGATGAAATTGCGCATCAAACAGTTGGCGCACATTGCAGGCGCCGTGATCGTCATCGCAGGTCCGCCGTTGCCCGCGGGCGCGCAGAGCGGCTACCCCACCAAATCCATCCGCTGGATCGTGCCATGGCCGCCGGGCGGCGGCGCCGATGTGTTGTCGCGGATGCTGAGTCCGAAGCTTGCCGAGGCGCTCAAACAGCAGATCGTGATCGATAATCGGGGCGGTGCAGCCGGCAACATCGGAGCCGAACTCGCGGCGAAATCGCCGCCCGACGGCCACACCGTCTTGTTTGCATACTCGGGCACCCATGCGATCAATCCCAGCATCTACAGCAGGATGCCATTCAAGGAGAGCGATTTCGCGCCGATCATCATGCTCTCATCGGTGCCGCAGGTGCTCGTTGTGCACCCATCCCTTCCGGCGAAGAACGTGAAGGAATTGATCGCTCTCGCCAGGACGCGGCCCGGGCAACTGACCTACGGCTCGAGCGGGAACGGTGCGTTCAACCATCTCACGGGCGCGCTGTTCGCAAACGTGGCGAAGGTCAACATCGTGCACGTCCCCTACAAGGGCGGCGGCCCGGCGGCAGTGGCGCTGCTCTCCGGCGAGATCACGATGATCCTCGGGGAGCCGGCCTCCATCGTCGGTTTCGTGAAGGCGGGCAAGGTGCGGGCGCTGGCGGTCACCGGGGAGAAGCGCGCGTTGGGCATGCCGGAACTGCCGACGATGGCGGAGGCGGGCGTTTCCGGTTACGCGGCCACGTCCTGGAACGGGATGCTCGCGCCCGCAGGCGTGCCGGCGCCGATCAGCAAGCGGCTGAACGACGAGTTCAACCGCATCATCAGCGATCCGGAGATGAGGAAGCGCATGCTCGGCAACGGCTACGAGCCTGTGGGCGGATCGCCCGAGAAATTCGGCGGGCACATCCGCGCCGAGATCGCGAAGTGGGCTCCAGTGGTCAAGGCGACCGGCGTGAGGGTCGATTGACGGCTGCGCGGCGCGGCCGGCGTATTCCGGGCGGGCGGGCATGAGCCGGCCGATGGGGCTGCTCGTCGCCGGCTTCAACTACGTTGCGGTAAACGCCCGCGAGTTCAACGCCTGGTATGGAACCGAGCATCTGCCGCAGCTCTCGCAGGTGTCCGGATGCGTTACGGCACGCCGTTTTCGAGTCACTTCGGGTGCTCAGCGTTACCTTGCGCTCTACCACCTGACGGGGCCGGAAGTCGTGGCCTCGAAGGCGTGGGAGGCGGTGGCCGCCACGCCGTGGACGCTCAGGCTTCGGCCCCATATCTGCGACCGGCTGCGCTTGGTACTGCGCCGCTACCGGCGCGATGCAGCCTAGCAGCCTGTCGGACTTAACAGTCCGACAGGCTGCTAACAGCAAAACCGCCCGAGAATTCGGGATGAAGCCGAACCAAATGATGCCTCGTGCCGCGTACTGAGAGACGGAAGCGCTATCGAACACACGTTTTTACACTCCTTTCCCCCTTTCTTGTTGCGGGCGGTTTTGCATCAGGAGTTTGTCGGGGCAAAGGCCGACAAACTCCTGGCGCGTCAACGGAATCCGCGGGCAGTGCGTTATGCGCATACGTCCGGGAAGACCGGATGGCGCGTTTTCATACCGACTACAGGAGAAGAAGGACATGAGCAAGCTGCTTTCAACGATCATCGCGGTCGCTTTCGCTGCCGCTTCCGCCACGGCCGCGGCGCAAGCCACCAAACCGGCCACACCCGCGACTCCGGCAACCCCTGCGGCTCCGGCCAAGGGCGACGCTGCGAAAGCCACCCCGGCGACTCCGGCGCAACGCGCGACCCCGGCGCAGCCCGACAAGTCGAAGGCCGACAAGCCCAAGGCCGAGAAGAAGAAGGGCAAAGCCAAGTCCAAAGGCGACGGCAAGACCAAGTCCAAGAGCAAGGCCAAAGGCAAGAAGGCAGACGCCAAGAAAGCCGACGCTCCCAAGACTGACGCACCGAAGAGCGACGCGAAGAAGTAACGCTTCCAGGCCCGCAACGCAACGCGGGCCTCTGGTATCACCCAAGGGCGGCTTCAGGCCGCCCTTTTTTGCATGATGTCGCGTTCTGAGTTTGGCTCAAACCCGGTTCGCGCATCGCGGCAGAAGAATCCACGTGTTAAATTCCCTGCCGCTGGATTAGGATTCCAAGGTTGATTGATCAACGATTCGGCAGCGCCCACCTCAGCCGCGGGCGTTGATCAGCGCATGCAGGGAGCGACATGAGCGGGATCTGGGTGGGGATAGACACTGGCGGCACGTTCACCGACCTGGTGCTGATCGACTGGGCGAGCGGCGCCTATCACTATCACAAGCTGCCGACGACGACCGCCGACCCGTCGCGCGCCATTCTGGACGGTATCGCGCAGGTCATCGAGCAGGCGGGCGCGACGAAGCGCAAGGTCGAGTTTCTTGTGCTTGGCACCACCCTTGCCACCAACGCCGTGCTCGAAGGCAAGTGGGCGCGAACCGGACTCATCACGACGAAAGGCTTCCGCGACGTGCTCGAACTGGCGCGGCAGCGCCGTCCCCACTACTTTAACCTCGATATTCCGAAGCCCATGCCGCCTGCCTCGCGGGATTGCCGCCTCGAGGTCGCTGGCCGCATTGCGTTCGACGGCACCGAAGTGGCGCCCCTGGACGAAGCGGGCCTGCACCGCGCCGTCGCGAGGCTCAAAGACGAGGGCGTCGAGGCGGTCGCCGTGTGCTTTCTGCATGCTTATGCCGATCCCGCCCACGAGCGCCGCGCGCGCGCGGTGCTTGCCGAACGCTGGCCGGAAGTCTATGCCTGCACGTCGAGCGAGGTACTCGCCGAATTCCGCGAGTTCGAGCGCTTTGCCACCACCACGGTCAACGCCAGTCTCATGCCCGTGATGGACCGCTATCTCGCACGCTTCGAGAGCGGGGTCAAGGCGATGGGCATCAGGGCGGTGCCGCGCGTGATGCAATCAAACGGCGGAGCGGTAAGCCCTGGCGCGGTGCGCCGGATTCCGATCAACACGTTCTTTTCCGGCCCCGCGGGCGGCGTGATCGGGAGCGTTGGGCTCGGGCGCCAGTCGAAGATCGGCAATCTGATCACGTTCGATATGGGCGGGACCAGTACGGACGTGTGCCTGATCCGCAATGGCGAGCCGGCCAAGAAAAGCGAACGGACCATGGGCGGATTCCCGGTGCGCACCCGCACGCTCGACATCCACACGATAGGCGCGGGCGGCGGGAGCATCGCGTGGGTCGATGCCGGGGGGTTGCTGAAGGTCGGGCCCATGAGCGCCGGCGCCCAACCCGGTCCGGCGGCGTACGGGCGGGGCGGCGAAAAACCCACGGTCACCGACGCCAATGTCGTGTTGGGACGCCTCAACCCGAGGGCCCTGTTAGGCGGGCGCATGACCATGCATCCGGAGCGCGCGCGCCTCGCGATCGAACGCGAGCTCACAGAGCCGCTCGGCATCGATGCGATCAAGGCCGCCGCAGGCGTGATCGAGATCATCAACGTCAACATGATGGGTGCGGTGCGCGTCATATCGGTCGAGCAGGGCGAGGACCCGCGCGATTTCACGCTGGTGGCATTTGGCGGCGCGGGACCGCTGCATGCCGCCGAGGTGGCGCGCAACATGGGCATGCGCCGTGTCCTGGTGCCGCCACGCCCGGGGCTGCTGTCGGCGCTGGGCCTGCTGCACGCAGACGTGCGGGGAGACTTCAGCCTGACGCGGCTCGTGCGCGCGGATGCGGGGAACCTCAAGACGCTCAATGCCGGATTCCAGGAACTGAAACGACGCGGGCAGGCATGGTTGAAGGGTGAAGGCGAGGCGCAGCGCCGCGCTCGTTTTGAGTGGCTCGCCGATCTGCGCTATTTCGGACAGAACTCGGAGCTCATCCTGAAGGCGGGCCGGGCGCGGCTCGGCGTGCCATCGCTCGCGCGGCTCATGGCGATGTTTCACAAACAGCACAAGGCGTTTTACGGCTACGACATGCCGGCGCAGCCGGTCGAGATCGTGACGCTGAGGCTGGTCGTGACGGCGCGGCGCAGGGCGCCGCCCGCAGAGCCGGCGAACCTCGGGCGCGGCAGTGCAAGCATGGCGGTAGTCGAAAAGCGCAAGGTATGGTTTGCCGGCACCGGATTCGTCGGCACGCCGGTGTATGATCGGGATCGGTTGCCCGCCCTTTGCCGCATCACCGGCCCTGCGATCATCGAGCAGATGGATACGACCACGGTGGTGCCGCCCGGGGCGCAAGTTAGGAACGACAAGCTGGGGTACCTGCACATGGAGTTGCCGCCGATCGCGGCTGGAGCGGGACGCACATGAGCCGGCGCGTGGATCCGATCAAGGCCGAAGTAGTCGCGCGTTTCCTGCTGGCGACAGCGGAGGAGATGGGCGCAACGCTCATGCGCACGGCGTTTTCTCCCAACATCAAGGAGCGCGCCGATTGCTCGACCGCAGTGTTCGATGCTGCGGGACAGGTGATCGCGCTCGCGCAGCGCGTGCCGATCCACCTTGGTTCCATGGTCGGCGCGGTGGACGAAATTCTCAGGCGCTATCCGCGAGCGGAGATCCGGCCGGGCGACATGTTCATCGCCAACGATCCCTATAACGGCGGCGGCACCCACCTGCCGGACATCACCGTGATCTCGCCTGTGTTTCAGGGCCACCGCATCGTCGCGTACGTGGCGAATATCGCGCATCATGCCGACGTCGGCGGCATGGTTCCGGGATCGGAAGCGGCGGTATGCAAGTCCATTTATCAGGAAGGCCTCCGTATTCCGCCGGTGTACATCCAGCGCGCGGGACAGTTGAACCGCGACGTATTCGATCTCATCCTGCTCAATTCGCGCACGCCGGAAGAGCGTGTCGGCGACCTGAACGCGCAGTTTGCCGCCAACACGGTGGGCGCGCGCAGCGTGACGGCGCTCGTTGATCGCTACGGCACGCGCGAGACTGCGGCCAATATCGCGGCCTACCTCGATTTCACCGAAAAGCGCTTCCGCGCCGCGATCAACCGCCTGCCGCGCGGCCGTTACCAGGCGGAAGATTTTCTTGATGGCGACCGGGAAGGCGAAACGTGCCGCATCCGCCTCGCGTTGACGGTCGGCAAGGGCAGGCTCGATTTCGATTTCACCGGCTCCGATTCGCAGCTTGCCAGCGCGCGCAACATTCCGTACCGGGCGCTGCTCGCAACGGTCTACACCGTTGCGAAGAGCCTGCTCGACCCGGAGGTACCGGCCAACGCCGGCTACTACCGGACGATGAACATCGTCGCGCCCCCGGGCTGCGTCGTCGGTCCCGTCCCGCCGGCGGCCATCGGCTGCCGCTCGATCTCCGCGAGCGTGCTGGGCGATGTCATCGCCCAGGCGATGTCGCAGGCGATACCGGACAAGGCGCTCGCGGGCAGCGGCCCCCATCATCTCTACGTGCTGGCAGGCACCGATCCGCGCAGCGGCAGCTACTTCGTCAACTATGAGACCCTTGCCGGCGGCATGGGCGCACGCGCCTACCGCAACGGTGTCGACGGCGTGCGCGTGCACGCTTCGGGTTCTTCCAACCTGCCGGTCGAAGCGCTGGAGCACGCGTATCCGTTCCGCGTCGAACGCTACGCATTGTGGGAAGGATCGAACGGCGGGGGCAGGTATCATGGGGGCATGGGCGTGGTGCGCGACTACCGGGTGCTGGCGGACGATATCGTGGTGAGCCTGTCGTCCGAACGCCAGCACGTCGCGGCGCGCGGGGCGTGCGGGGGCGGCGACGGTGCGACTGGGCGCTTCGTATTGAACCCGGGCGCGCCGGATGAACGGACCTTGCCGTCGGCAGCGGCGGACGTGCCATTGCCGCGCGGCTCGGTGCTGCGGATCGCAACCCCGGGCGGAGGCGGATATGGTCGCGCCACACCACGCGATGCGACGGCGGCCACACGAGAAAATGTTCCTTTCCCTTGATGGGGGGGCAACAACCATTCCCTCCCCCTTGATGGGGGAGGGTTAGGGTGGGGGTGAAAACGAGCATATGGGAGTTGCAATGGATCAGGCGATGGCGGATACCCGGCTGCTGGCGCAGGCGCGCGGGTCGTTTCCCGCGCTCGAGCGCTGGACCTATCTCGATCTTGGCGGGCGCGACGTGCTCTCGCGCGAGGTGCGCGCCGCGCTCGATGCGCACCTCGACGAACGCATGTTCAACGGCGCCGACAAGGATCGCTTCTTCGCCATGACCGAGGAAGCGCGCGGGAAGTTTGCAAGACTCATCAACGCCGACGCCGACGAGATCGCGTATACGAAGAACATCTCTGACGGCCTCAACATGGTCGCGACCGGGCTCGAGTGGCGGCCGGGCGACAACGTCATACTTTGCGGCGAACTGGAACACCCCAACAACGTCTATCCGTGGCTCAACCAGCGGGCGCGCGGGCTCGAAGCGCGGTTCGTGAAGCACCGCGACGGGCACATGCCGGTCGATGACATGATCGCGCGCATCGACGACGGGACCCGGGTCGTGACCTGCTCGACGGTGAGCTTTTCCCCGGGCTTTCGCACCGACATCGACCGGCTGGGGCGCGCCTGCCGCGAGCGCGGCGTGCTGTTCCTCGTCGATGCCGCGCAGTCCGCCGGCGTACTGCACACCGACGTGCGCGCAGCGAGCATCGACGCGCTCTCGGTATCGACCCAGAAGGGGCTGCTCGGTCTCTACGGCATGGGCTACCTCTACGTGCGGCGCGAGTGGGCGGAGCGGATGCGGCCCGCCTACCTCGCACGCTTCGGCGTCGATCTCGGCAGGGCCGACGTGCACGAGTCCGACATCGGCGACCAGACCTACGACCTGATGCCGGCGGCGCGCCGCTTCGATCTCGGTAATTACAACTATATCGCCGTCGCAGCGGCGGATGCCGCAATGAAGTTCCTGCTGGAGCTCGACACGCGCAACATCGAGCCGTACGTGGTGCGCACCGCGCACGCGCTGGCGAACGGCCTGCACGATCTCGGTTTCCCGGTGTGCGGCGGCGCGCCCGGCCCGCATCTCGCGCACATCGTGTGCGTGGGCGTGTACGGCTCGGGCGGCGACAAGGGCGGCTCGGACGAACGCATGAACCGGTTCTACCGGTTCCTGGTCGAGAACCGGGTCAAGCTCTCGATGCGGCGCGGCGTGCTGCGCCTCTCGCTCCACGTCTACAACAACCTGGACGACGTCGCGCGCGTGCTCGATCTCGCGAAGCAATTCATAGCCGCCGATAAACGCCGATAAACGCCGATATGGCCTGCACCGCCAAAGCGCCAAGGACGATGCAGAAGAAGCGATCATCAAGAGACGAACCAACGGGTACGTCGTTGCTGTTTGCGTTTTCTGGTTGATCCTCATCGGGTATATCTGCGTTCATCGGCGTTCATCGGCGGTTCAATAGTCAAGCGTGCATTACATCGATCCATCCACCGGCGCGACCTATCCGCTCGAGGCGGCACGCTGGCGCGCCGACAGCGGCCATTACCTCAATCTCGGAGCGGCGCCGGGACTGAAGCACGCGGACATCGATCACTCGTGCTACTCGGTCTGGCGCTATCACAAGGCGCTGCTGATTCCGCGCGCGAATGCCGTCACGCTGGGCGAAGGCTGGACCCCGCTCATCGATGGCGTCTGGGACAGGACGCCGGTCAAGTTCAAGCTCGAGTTCATGATGCCGACGGGTTCCTTCAAGGATCGCGGGATGACTGTCATGGTGAGCTATCTCAAACACCGCGGCGTCGACCACGTTCTCGAAGACTCGTCGGGCAACGCGGGCGCATCGCTCTCGGCGTATGCCGCCGCCGCGGGCATGCGCTGCCGCATCCTCGTCCCGGAGACCGCGTCCTATCCCAAGATCGCGCAGATCGCCGCGTGCGGCGCCGACGTGGTGACGATACGCGGCTCGCGGCAGGACGTGGCCGATGCCGCCATGGAGATGAGCCGCGAAATCTTCTACGCGAGCCACAACTGGCAGCCGTTTTTCGTCGAGGGCACCAAGACACTCGCCTACGAACTGTGGGAACAGCTTGGTTTCCGTGAGCCCGACAACGTCGTGGTGCCGCTGGGCTACGGTAGCAACGTGCTCGGTTGCGAGCGCGGCTTCGCCGAGTTGCTGCGCAACGGCGAGATTGCCCGGATGCCGCGCATCTTCGGCGTGCAGGCCGCGAACTGCGCGCCATACTACGCGGCACATCAGTCGGGTGGTGAGGCGCTCGTCCCGACTACGATCGCGCCCACGATTGCGGAAGGGATCGCCTCGTCGCAACCGACGCGCGTGGCCGAAGTGCTGCGCGCCGTGCGTTCGAGTGGCGGCGGCATCGTCGCGGTGAGCGAAGAGGAAATCGTCACCGCGCTTGGGGTACTAGCGCGCATGGGGCTCTATGTCGAGCCTACCAGCGCGGCCGCGGCGGCCGGACTCAGCCTGCTGACCAAGAAAGGCGCGATCAATCAGGCAGAGACAACCGTGCTGGTGCTGACCGGGACCGGGCTCAAGACTTCGGAGCGGATCGGCCAACTTCTGAATCTCGGCGCCCGACACGGGTAGCGGACGCCGTGCGCGGGCAAGCCGGTGGCCCGAGCGAGCGGCCAGCTTGCGCACGCCGGCGCTGCATCACAGTTTCATTTCGCGGATGAGCTTGCTCCACTCGGATATCTCGGCGCGCACGAACGCACCGAATTCCTCGGGTGGATTGCCGACAGCGACGGCGCCCTCGACCGCGAGCCGTTTCACGGTGGCGGGGTCTTTCAGCACCTTGGCCATCGCTCCGTACACGTGGGCAACGATGGGTTCCGGCACCTTCGCCGGGGCGAACAACCCGAACCAGCCCGGCTTGTCGTACCCGGGCACGCCCGCCTCATCGATGGTCGGCATATCGGGCACGGCTGGCGATCGTTGCTTGGTGGTCACCGCAAGTCCGCGCATGCGGCCCGCTTTCATATGGGGGAGTCCGCCCAGAATGCCCACGAAAAGCACCTGCGTTTCGCCGCTGATGAGGCCGATCGTGGCCGGACCGCCGCCTTTGTACGGTACATGCGTCAGGTTGATCTTGGCTTTGTACTTGAATAGCTCGGTGGTCATGAAGATGTTGCTGCCGCGCCCGGCGGAGGCGTAGTGAATTTCGCCGGGGCGCTTGCGCGCAAGAGCGAGCAGTTCCCTGACGCTCAACACCGGCAACGAGGGATGCACGACAAGGACGAGCGGCGCCTGCGCGAAATTCGTGATGGGTTTGAAGTCCTTCACCGCATCGTAGGCCAGATCCTTGTAGAGGCCCGGGGCGTAGGTGTAGCTCGCGGATGTCAAAAGCAGCGTGTAGCCGTCCGGCGCCGCTCGCGCGGCGATCGTACAGCCAAGCGTGCCGCCCCCACCGCCCCGATTGTCGATGATTATGCTGCCGCCGAGTGCCGCTTCGAGCTTGTCCTGCAAGCCGCGGGCCAGGATATCCGTGGCGCCTCCCGGCGGGAAGGGAATCAGGAGCCGGATCGGTTTTTCGGGATAGCCGGCGGCAAGGACCGACGGCGCGGACAGCGAGATCAGAGTGCAAAGCAGGGAAGTGCAGGCGATGCGGAACATGTACTCCTCCTCGTTGTAATTGGTTTTGCCCGGCACCCTGACGCTGCCCTGGGGCATGGCGCCAGTCAGGTCCATAATATGGACGCCGATTGCCAGAATAAAACTTTTTCACTGGCGTTGGAAGGGGGGGCGCGCACTTTCGCTCAGCCTCGATGTTCTTCTGGGCATTTCCGGCGTCGTGTCGGTCTCGGGGCGGCTAAATTAGGAGCAACAGGATTACGGCTGCTTTTGGCCGGTGGAAGCGCTGGCCGCTGGCAAGTTTCGATTTCCCCGAAAGCGGCCGTTGCCGGACTGGCGCGGCGATCCAAATCTGCCGTTCAGTCAATCACTATTCGCGTTACTGACCCCGTGGCGCCCCCAGTGAAAAAAACTGCGGATAGATACGTTCCGCCCAATCGAAAAGGCAAGCGGATCTGGTTATCGTCGAAATGGGGCCGACAGTGATGCCGTTGCTACGCAGTTTTTCCTGCCACAGAGTGTATTCAGGGCTCGCGTGAATCGTCACTCGCCTGACGCTTCGCCGGCCGGACGATAGAGTGCTGCTCGGTGGAAAATGGGATTTGAATTTCGTATCAGCGCGCCACGGTCGGCAGGCCGGGCTAACGGGCGCGCAGCTTCGGGTCCAGCGTGTCCCGTAGGGCGTCGCCGAACAGGTTGAAAGCAAAAACCGCCAACGTGATGGCGAGCCCCGGAAAGACCGCAATCCACATCGCGCTCTCGGCGTACTCCTCCGCGCCGCCCTGCAGCATCAGACCCCACGCCGCATTGGGCTCCTGAACGCCGAGACCGAGGTATGACAGGGATGCCTCGGTCAGGATTGCCTGGCCAAGAAAGCTGGTCAGCATGATGAGGTAGGTCGCCATGCAATTCGGCACTATGTGCCGCAGAATAATGCGCAAGTTGCTGAAGCCCAGCGCGCGCGCGGCATCGACGTAGGGCAACTCGCGAAGGGCCAGCGCACCGGCTCGCACCACGCGGGCGCATTCCGGGACAAACGGCAGGGCGATGGCGATGATCACCTTGTCCGTCCCGGTGCCGAAAACCGCGACCGCGACCAGCGCCAGGATAATCAGCGGAAACGCGAGAAACACGTCGATCATCCGCTGAATGACGAGATCGAACCAGCCGCCGATGTAGGCGCTGGCCACGCCCAGCACCAGCCCCAGTGTCGAGCCCAGAATGGCGCACGTAAAGCCGATGTACAGCGCCGTGCGTGCGCCCCAGATGATGCGTGACAGAATATCGCGTCCGTACTGATCGGTGCCGAGCCAGTATTCGGCATTTGGTGCTGCGAGCATCTCATCGTAGTGCGGTACCACCGGATCGAAGGGCGAGAGCTGCGGCGCAAAGATCGCCATGAAGATCAAGAAAATAATGCCGAGCAGGCTCACGGTCCCGAGCGGCTGGTTGCGCACCCACGTGCCCAGCGCCTTGAAAAAAGGCCGTCTTGCAGCGGCAAGCTCGGCCTCTATGTCGGCACGTGGCAGCCGTACCGCGATCGCTTCTCCAGTCACGGATCTCGCCTCAGTTATAGCGGATACGCGGATCTCCGCATCGCTCAGGGTGAGCAGGTCTCTCCCGGCAAAACGGATGCTGCCGCTCGCGATTCTACCCAGCGGATCAGGGCACTGATCGTCTGGAGTGCACGTCGACTCGACGCCGGGCTAACGGGCGCGCAGCTTCGGGTCCAGCGTGTCGCGTAGGGCGTCGCCTAACAGGTTGAAAGCGAAAACCGCTAGCGTGATGGCGAGCCCTGGAAATATCGCAATCCAAATCGCGCTCTCGGCGTATTCCTCCGCACCGCCCTGCAGCATCAGACCCCACGCCGCAGTGGGCTCCTGCACGCCAAGACCGAGGTATGACAGGGCTGCCTCGATCAGGATCGCCTGGCCGAGAAAGGTGGTGAGCATAATGAGGTAGACCGCCATGCAGTTGGGCACCATATGCCGCATAATGATGCGCAGGTGGCCGTAGCCCAGCGCGCGCGCGGCATCGACGTAGGGCATCTCGCGAATCGCCAGCGCACCAGCTCGCACCACGCGGGCGCAGCGCGGAACAAACGGTAAGATGATCGCGATAATCACCTTGTCCGGCCCAGTGCCGAAAACCGCGACCGCGACCAGCGCCATGATAATCAGCGGAAACGCGAGAAACACGTCCATCACCCGCTGGAAGATGAGGTCGAACCAACCGCTGAAATAGGCACTGGCCACGCCCAGCACCAGTCCCAGCGTCCCGCCCAGAATAGCGGCGGTAAAGCCGATGAACAGCGCCGTGCGCGCGCCCCAGATGATGCGCGACAGCACGTCGCGTCCGAACTGGTCGGTGCCGAGCCAGTATTCGGCATTCGGCGCCGTCATCATCGCATCGTAGTGGGCTTCCACCGGGTCGAAAGGCGCGATCTGCGGCGCGAACACCGCAACCAAGATCAAAAAAATCACCATGATCCCGCTCACGGCCCCGAGCGGCTGGTCGCGCACCCACTTGCCCAGCGCCTTAAAGAATGGGCGCCGTGCCGCGACAAGTTCGGCCTCTGCATCGGCTCCAGGCAGCGCTCTGGGCAGCCCTACAGCAATCGCTTCTGTGTTCACGGAACTCTCCTTAGTTATAGCGGATACGCGGATCCAGCCACGCGTAGCCGATGTCCACCGCAAAATTTACCATCACGAATATCATCACCACCAGCATCACCAGGGACTGGGTCATAGTGTAATCGTTGTTGAGCACCGACTCGATAAACAGCTTGCCGATCCCGTTGAGGTTGAACACCTGCTCGGTCACTACCAGTCCTCCCATCAGGAACGCGAACTCCAGGCCGATGATGGTCACCACCGGCAGCATCGCATTCTTGAGGGCGTGCTTGCGGATGATGACCTTCTCCCACAGGCCTTTGGCGCGCGCGGTGCGCACGTAGTCCTCGCGCAGCACCTCGAGCAGCGCCGAGCGCGTCATCCGCGTGACCACCGCCGAGTAACGGTAGCCGGTGGCCACCGTCGGCCAGATCAGCATGGAAAGATTGTAGACAGGGTCTTCCCAGATCGGTATGTAGGTAATGGGCGGCATCCACGGCGTCCCCAGAAAATGCTGCGTGCTCACGAGCAATCCGATGATGATCATGAGTCCGAGCCAGAACGCCGGCGTAGCGATGCCCGCGATGCTGAAGCCGCGCACCATGTAGTCGAGCCAGGTATTTTGCCTGACTGCGGAAATTATGCCGAGGGGGATGGCGATGATGACCCCAATGATCGTGGACATGATAGCTACCTGCAGCGAAAGCTCGAAGCGCAGCGCGACTTCCGTGAGAACGGGCTGGCCGGTCCACATGGAAGTGCCAAAGTCGAAACGCATGAGGCCCCATACGAAACTGACGAACTGTGTCAGCATCGGCTTGTTGGTTCCCATCTCCCCACGGCAGGTGTCGACCGCGGCCTTATCGAAATAGCCACCGTCTCCCGCCATGCGGATCTCGCAGATATCGCCGGGGATGAGCCGCAGCATTATAAACACGAGCGCCGCCGCTCCGAACAGGGTCGGAATCACCAGCAGCAGGCGCTTAAATATATATTTGCGCATAATGTTAACTGAGCGCGCCGCCGCCCACGACCGGGAAGGACGTGGGCGGAGCGCGATCGTTCCTCCTAAGTTACTTGTCCAGCCATACGTTATCGAGGTGCTGGTTCATGTGGTGGCTCGGGCTGATTTTCCATCCCTTTACATACGAGCGGTGGGGAACGATACGGTGCCACCACAGTATCGAGAACTGGTTGGCATGCGTGTCCAGCGTGAGCTTCGTAATATCGAGCATCAGCTTGCGCTGTTCCTTGACATCGGTCAAGCGGATCATCTTGTCGTAGGCCGCATCGACATCGCGGTCAATGAATTGTCCGTACTGGATGCTGGAGCGGTCGGCCGAAAGGTACTTGGTGACGTCCACCAACGGGTTGACTACGTAATTACAGGAGGCGTCGGTGGAGACGTCAAATTCCTTGGTCTGGCGCAGTATGTTCAAGTACGGTCCCGTCGGATGAGTCTCCTGCTTGAAATTGATCCCGACCTGTTTCCACTGGTCGACGAGCCAGGTGGCCACGATCTTGTAGGGCTGATCGACGCCGCGCACGAGGAACTTGTACTCCTTCGACAAGTCAGCCCCCGACTCCTTGAGCAGCCTGCGCGCCTCTGCGCGCGATTTCTTGATGTCGGGCCACCAGCCTGCGATCTGCTGCATCTCCTCATTGGTCGGGGAGAGCGCATGGCCGGGGTAGGTTATGCCGCCCACAGTCTTGACAAGCGCGATCTTGGATAGATACTTGGAACCGCCCCAGCGATCCACCGCCAGCGTGAGCGCGCGGCGCACGCGCACGTCGTCGAAGGGCTTACGCTTGTGATTCGGCACGAAGGAGATCCCGCAGTTCCACACGCTCTCCTGCACGGTGATTTCCTTGCCGAGCGCTTTGACCAGGTCATCGCGCGCCGCCGGCGGGAAACCGCGGAACTCGATGGCGGCGCGGTCGCCGCGGATCGCCTGCACCCGCAGCGACTCTTTCTTGGCGAAGATCGCCTTGAAGCCGTCGAGATAAGGCAGGCCCTTGTGGTGGTAGTCGGGGTTGCGCTCGCCGCGCATGAACGCGCCCGCCTCGCGTTCCTTGAAGATAAAGGGCCCGCTGCCGTTGATGTTCTTCTCGTACCAGTGCATGTCCTTGTCCAGCACGCTCTTCTGGTAGATCCAGTTAAAGGGTGAGGCGAGCGCCGGGATGAAGGCGTTGCTCGCGAACTTGAGCTTGAATACCACCGTGCTGTCGTCCGGGGCGTTCACGCTCTCGACCATGCTATACATCTGACGGCGCTGGCTCCTCACGCCTTCCGGGGGCCAAATGATTTTCTTGTACGTGGCCACTACGTCCTGCGCCGTCAACTTTTCGCCGGTGTGGAATTTCACGTCGCCGCGGATCTTGAACGTGTAAGTAGTGTTGTCGTCAGTCGGCGCCGGCACCTTGCCCACGCACACGTCGCACACAATGTCCGTGAGCGAGGAAGGATTATCCGGATTTATCCGGATCAACAAGCTGTAAAAGGGGCCCACTGGATGGATCAACGCGAAGGTGCCCTCACGATGCCCATCGTAGCTGGGCGGCTCATCGGGAACGACAAACTCAAGGATGCCGCCACGCTTCGGAGTCTGTGCCCCTGCCGAGCCGGCTGCGCTGATGCCGAACGCGATGGCTGCCAGCGCGGTGCATACTGCTTTTCTGCGGATGCTTTTCATAACTTCCTCCTCGCTCAAAAAATCATCTACTCCCCGACGATCGTCACGCTCCCTTGAATTTCACGGCAACTCGAAACATTGGCTACACGCGCGGGCAGGCCACCCAATGCCCTGGCTTCAGTTGCCGCAACTGCGGTACTTCCTGCCGGCAGCTATCGACCGCAAGCGGGCAGCGCGGATGAAACACGCAGCCGCCAGGCGGATTGATCGGACTCGGTATTTCGCCCTTCATGACGTTGCGGGCACGCAGTTTCTCGATATCCGGATCCGGGATCGGCACGGCCTCGAGCAGCGCCCGGGTGTAGGGATGCAGCGGATTGGTGAACAGCTCGTCGGAATCGGCGAGTTCCACCAGCCGCCCGAGGTACATCACGGCGACCCGGTGGCACAAATGGCGCACCACGCTCAAATCATGGGCGATAAACAGATACGAAAGGTTGAACTGCTCGCGCAGGTCCTCCAGCAGATTGATCACCTGGGCCTGGATCGAAACGTCCAGAGCGGACACCGCCTCGTCGCAAATGATGAAATGTGGGTTGAGCGACAGTGCACGCGCGATGCCCACCCGCTGGCGCTGTCCACCGCTCATTTCGTGCGGATAGCGGTCCATGAACTTCGGATTGAGCCCGCATACCGAAAGCAGCTCCGCCACGCGCTGGTCACGTTCTTTCCGTTTCGGGTAGATGCCATGGACCTTCATCGGTTCCCCGATAATGGAGCCCACCTTCATCCGCGGATTGAGCGAACTGAAGGGGTCCTGGAAAATGACCTGCATCCGTTCGCGTTTTTCGTTTAAAGCGTCGCGGTCGAGATTGCAGAGGTTCTGGCCCTCGAAAATGATCTCGCCCGACGTCGGCTTTTCGAGACGCAGGATGCAGCGCCCGGTGGTGGTCTTTCCGCAGCCGGATTCTCCGACCAACCCCAAGGCTTCGCCGCGCGCGATGGTGAAGCTCACGTCATCGACCGCCTTGATCCGTGCCGCCTTGTTGAGAGAGAAAATACCGCCCGCGACCGTAAAGTGCATTTTCAAATTCCGCACCTCGAGCAACGGGGGACGGGCCTGCGCCGTCCGGGGTGTATCGGGACGCAACGTTGCGCCTGCAACCGCGCTCATGAAGCCTCCTTCAGCAGACGCTCAAGCCGGGCCTTCTCAAAGCACGCCGAAGTGTGGTCACTCGCCACCGCTTCGAGCGGCGGCGTCCCCCGCACGCAACGCTCCACGGCGAAACTGCAGCGCGGCCGATAGGCGCAACCTTCGATTTCCCGGGTAAGGTCGGGTGGCTGACCGTCGATCGGGATCAAACGCTCGCCGCGCGGCCGGTCCATGCGCGGGATACTGTGCAAAAGTCCCAGCGTGTAGGGATGAACCGGCCGGTGATAAATGTCCGAGGCAACCCCGCTTTCCACAATCTTGCCTGCGTACATGACGTTGACGCGGTCGGCGTAACGGGCCACCACCCCGAGGTTGTGCGTGATGATGACGAGCGCGACCCCGAAGCGTTTCGTGAGGTCTCTCATCAACTCCAGGATTTGCGCCTGGATGGTCACATCCAGCGCGGTGGTCGGTTCATCGGCAATAATGAGCTTCGGCTGGCACGACAGCGCGAGTGCAATCATCACGCGCTGGCGCATGCCGCCACTCAGGTGATGGGGGTACTGTTGCAGTCGCCGCGCGGCCTCGGAGATTCCCACCATGTCGAGTAGTTCAGTCGCGCGAGCCTGCGCCTTGTCGGGGCTGAGATTAAGGTGCAGTTCCATGCCTTCGCAAAGCTGCTGGCCGATGGTCAGCACCGGATTGAGCGATGTCATCGGGTCTTGAAACACGAAGCCGATGCGCCCGCCGCGCACCTGGCGGATGTCGGCCTCGGTCATTTTGAGCAGGTCGCGCGAGCCGTAGCCGTCATGGAAGATGGCCTGACCGCCCTCGATCTTTGCCGGGGGATCGGGGAGCAGGCGAAGCATGGACATCATGGTCACGCTCTTGCCGCAGC
>JACQGN010000165.1 GCA_016199545.1 Betaproteobacteria bacterium
CCGTTCTCGTTGATGAAGTCTTTCAGCAGGCCGACGTCCTTGTAATCGACCTCCTTGATGCCTTCCGCGGTGAAGCGGCAGAACTTGCGGCGGCGGAACAACTGCCCGCGGCCGCCCTTCTTGTTCTTGTCGAACTTGCCCTTGCCCTTGCCGCGGCCCCTACTCATTCCCATTCTTGGCATGACTCGTATCCTCTAGCTCCTGTGCTCTCGTTACGTGCAGAATAAGCTGCGCGCTCATGCGGTTCTTGCGGTTGAGAAACCCCTCGACGCTCACCAGATGTCCCTGCCGCATGCGGGCCAGGCCCACCGCGATCTCTCCCACCGCCACGCCCGCGATCTCGCAGTCCACCTGCCGTTTGTAGCCCCCTTCAACCTGTCGCGACTTGTGCAGCAGCCTGAAGTTGACAAGCGGGATGCCGGCGGGAGTGTGGCGCAACGGCTCGATGGCGGCAAGCTCGCCGCTCAGCGTGACAGCATTGGTTTCCACTTCGATCAGGACCCGGCGCTCACGCCGGAGCGGCCACCGCTTCCGCGGGTGCGGGTTTGGCAGGCTCGTCGGCAGCCGTTCCCAGCGAGCGCGCTTTTTCTTCCTTCATCATGGGCGACGGCGTGGTCACTGGCCCGCTCATGCTCACGGTAAGATGGCGCAGCACCGCGTCGTTGAACTTGAACGCATGCTCAAGTTCCTCCAGCGTGTCGCCGTCGCATTCGATGTTCATCAGCACGTAGTGCGCCTTGTGCATCTTCTGGATGGGATAGGTCATCTGCCGGCGGCCCCAGTCTTCGAGCCGGTGGATCTTGCCGCCCTTGCCGGTCACCATCTGGCGATAGCGGTCCACCATGCCGGGGACCTGTTCGCTCTGGTCCGGATGGACGATGAAAACGACTTCGTAATGTCGCACCAAGTGGGCTCCTTATGGGTTAAGCCTCCCGTTATGCGAAGACGGTGAGGCAAGGATCCCCTCTAATTCCCTCCCCCTTGAATGGGGGAGGGCTAGGGTGGGGGCAGGAAACAGAAGGCGCGAATTATACCGGAAGTATCATACGAATCAAGCCCTTTTCTGCGCCACAGCCAACGTTCAACGCCGTTGCTGCACTAGGCACTGCGCTGATCATTCCAGCAGGGGATTTCCTCGCCCCACGGTACCGCACACAGAGGGTCAGGGCGCTCCTCTCTGCCGCCGCGTCTCGGCAAGGCAGATGCCCGCGGAAACCGAAACATTGAGGCTCTCGACCGACCCGTGCATGGGAATGCGCACGAGTTCGTCGCAGTTCTCGCGCGTGAGCCGCCGCATACCCTCGCCTTCCGCCCCCAGCACCCAGGCGAGCGGCCCGGCGAGCTTCGTGGCGTACAGCTCCTGCCCGGCCCCCTCGTCGGCGCCGATGAGCCAGATTCCCCGCTCCTTGAGTTCACGAAGGCTCCGCGCAAGATTGGTGACGGCGAGGTACGGTACGGTCTCCGCCGCGCCGCTTGCGACCCTCGACACGGTGGCATTGATACTCACCGCGCGATCCTTCGGCGCGATCACCGCATGCACGCCCATCGCGTCCGCCACCCGCAGGCATGCGCCCAGGTTGTGCGGATCGGTGACCCCATCGAGTATCAGCAGCAGCGCGGGTTCGGACAGTGATTCGAGGACATCGTCGATGTGCGTCGGCAACGCCGCAACGTCGATGCAAGCGGCGACACCCTGATGGCGCGCGTTCCCCGTCATGCCATCGAGCCGCCCGGCGTCGACCCGCATCACGCGCACGCGCCACGCTTCGGCCAACGTAACGAGCTCGCGTGCACGCCGGTCGTCACGGCCGCTGCCGAGATAGATCTCCTTGACGGCGTCCGCCTTCTGCCGCAACCGGGAGAGCACCGCATGAAAGCCGTGGATGATGCGAGTGTCAGCCATTGGAAAGAAATGCGTGACCGGTGATTGGTGACTCGTGACCGGGAAACTTCAAAACCACAGGAATTGTCCCGTCACTGGTCACTGGTCACTGGTCACTGGTCACTGGTCACGCTTCATCGCAACTACGCCAGCACGAAATCGATCTTGCTGCTGTCGAGATCGACCCGCACCACCTTCACCCGCAGACGGTCGCCGAGGCGAAAGCGCTTGCGCGTTCGTTCCCCCAGCAACTCGTGCTTGGCCGCGTCGAAATGGAAGTAGTCATTGCCGAGCTCGGACACGTGCACCAGGCCTTCCACGTAGATGTTGTCGAGCGCGATGAACGTCCCGAATGCGGCGACCCCGCTGATGCTGCCGTCAAAGCTCTCTCCTACCTTGTCCTGCATGTAGTAGCACTTCAACCATGCCACGACATCTCGCGTCGCGTCGTCCGCGCGCCGCTCGGTCGTGGAACAAAGGGAACCCAGATCGTGCCAGTTGCCCGGATCGTAGCGCCTGCCCGCCAGTGCCGCCTTGATCGCACGGTGCACCAGCAGATCGGGATAGCGCCTGATCGGGGAGGTGAAGTGCGTATATGACTCGTAGGCGAGGCCGAAATGGCCAACGTTGTCCGGGCTGTACACGGCCTGGCGCAACGATCGCAGCATGACCGTCTGCAGCAACTGCGCGTCCGGCCGTCCCTTGATCCGAGTCAGCAGCTTCGCATAGTCCTTCGCATGGGGGTCCTTTCCGCCGCTGAGGCTCAAGCCAAACCCCTTGAGAAAGTCGTGCAGGCCCTCAAGTTTTTCCGGCGTCGGGCCTTCGTGGATGCGGTAGAGCATCGGGTGCTCGTGTTCGCGCAGGAAATCCGAGGCGCAGACGTTGGCCGCCAGCATGCATTCTTCGATCACCCGGTGCGCGTCGTTGCGCGCCACTGCCACGATGCGCTCGATCTTGCCCTGGTCGTTGAAAACAAGTTCGGTCTCGATGGTTTCGAAGTCGATCGCCCCACGCCGCACGCGGGCCCGGGCGAGCAGTTTGTAGAGCCGGTAAAGGTCCTGCAGGTGCGGTACCAGAGCGCGGTGACGGCGCGCCTCGTCGCCGCGCGGCTCCGCGAGCACGTTGGCCACCTCGGTATAGGTGAGCCGCGCGTGTGAACGCATTACCGCCGGAGCGAAGCGGTAGGACGTGATGTTGCCGTCCGCATCGATCCCCATGTCACACATGACGCACAGGCGTTCGACCTTCGGTTTGATCGAGCACAGGTCGTTCGACAGCCGCTCCGGCAGCATCGGAATCACGCGCCGCGGGAAATACACCGAGTTGCCGCGCTCGCGCGCCGCGTGATCCAGCGCGTCGCCGTGCCGCACGTAGTGGCTCACGTCGGCAATTGCGACAACCAACCTGAATCCCCCCGCTCCGCCTCCCCCCTTTGACAAAGGGGGGCCGGGGGGGATTTCGCCTCCCCCCTTTGTTAAAGGGGGGTTGGGGGGGATTGGCTCACAGCACACGGCGTCGTCGAAGTCGCGGGCGGTCTCGCCATCGATCGTGACCAGAGGCAGCTCGCGAATATCGGTCCGATCGCGCCGATCGTGGGCGGTCACGCCGTCCGGAAACTTCTCACATGCACGCTCGGTCTCGCGCGAGAACACATGCGGCAGCGCGTGCTTGCGCAATGCAATCTCGATTTCCATTCCCGGGTCCGCATAGCGGCCGAGTACCTCGACCACGCGCGCGACCGGCCGCGTATTGCGCGCCGGTTGCACGAGTATTTCCGCGGTCACCACCTCGCCCGGCGCCGCGCCGCCCGTCTCGTTGGGCGCGACCAGCAATTCGGCGCTGATGCGCCGGTCCTCCGGAATGACGAATAGGACGCCGTGTTCGTCGTGCAGGCGCCCCACCACGCGGGTCTGGACGTGCTCCAGCACCTCGACGATCTTGCCCTCCGGGCGCCCGCGGCGGTCCACGCCGGCGACGCGCGCCATGACGCGATCGCCGTGCAACACCTTGTGCATTTCCCCCGGCCCGAAAAACAGATCCGAACCGCCGTCATCGCGCGCGAGAAAGCCGAAGCCGTCCGGGTGCCCCTGCACGCGGCCGCGGACCAGATCGAGCTTCTCCGGCATGCAGATCGCATCGCGGCGGTTGCGCATCACCTCGCCGTCGCGCTCCATGGCGGCGAGCCGGCGTTCGAACGCTTCGTGCTCGCCCGCCGCTACGCCGAGCAGGCGCGCCAGCTCGTCCTCCGAAACCGGTACACCCTGGGCCGCGAGCGTCTCCAGGATGAACTCGCGGCTCGCCACGGGAGACGCATAGCGCTGCGCCTCGCGCTCGCGGTAGGGATCGCGCGGCCTGCGATGCGCGCCGGGCGCGCGCGTTCTGCGTCGCTTCATTTGATCGATCTTACGCCTTCGGCTAGAATTGCGCCCTCAAACGAGCTGCCTGTTTTCAGGCCGAGGTGGCGAAATTGGTAGACGCACCAGGTTCAGGTCCTGGCGGTGGCAACACTGTGGGGGTTCGAATCCCTTCCTCGGCACCA
>JACQGN010000166.1 GCA_016199545.1 Betaproteobacteria bacterium
AACGGGCTCCGGCATCCTGCTCATCTGCGCAACTTGGAACGCCTCACCGAACCGTGAGGCTCAGACACACCACCGCGAAGCGGTTTAGTTCAACTAGAAGTCGGCCCCCCAATGACGCAATATAAAGCGTCATTGGGACGGATAAAACGGAACCCTTGACGGACAGAGAAAAATCCGCCAAACTGGATACCTGTATATGTACACAGCAATCCCATCATCGCCCACCGTCTGCGAAGCCCGCGAACCCGATCCCGGCGCGCCCCCGCCCGGCGGGGTGCGGCTGCTCGACCAGGTGCGCGAACGCGTGCGCGTCAAGCACTACAGTATACGCACCGAGCTCTGCTATGTGGAGTGGGTGCGGCGCTACGTCCTGTTTCACGGCAAGCGCCATCCCCGGGAGCTGGGTCCACGGGAAATCGAGGCCTTTCTGACCCACCTCGCGGTCGCCGGACGGGTTTCAGCTTCCACCCAGAACCAGGCCAAGAGCGCGCTGCTCTTTCTCTACCGTGAGGTGCTGGAACAGCAGTTGCCATGGCTCGACGGGGTCGTGGGCGCGAAACAGGGGCATAGACTGCCGGTTGCGCTCACGAGGGAGGAGAGCGGCGCGCTGCTTCTTCGCATGTCAGGGACGACCGGCGTGGTGGCCCGCCTGCTGTACGGCAGCGGTCTGCGTCTCATGGAGGCGCTGAGGCTGCGGGTGAAAGACGTGGATTTTGGGCGCGGGGAGATCGTCGTCCGGGAGGGCAAGGGAAACCGGGACCGGGTTACGATGCTGCCCGCGGCGCTGGTGAATCCGTTGCAGGCGCATCTGCAATGGGTTCGGGTGCTCCACAATGAGGACATCGCGCGCGGGCTGGGGGAGGTCTACTTGCCGTTCGCGTTGTCGCGCAAGTATCCGGCCGCGGGCCGCGAATGGGGCTGGCAGTACGTGTTCCCCTCGCACAAGCTTTCGGTGGACCCGCGCGGCGGCGTGTGGCGCCGTCATCACCTTGACGAACAGACGATCCAGCGCGCAGTGCGCGCTGCCGCGCATGAAGCTGGAATTCACAAACCGGTGAGCCCGCACACGCTGAGGCATTCCTTCGCCACGGACTTGCTGCAATCCGGTTACGACATCCGCACGGTCCAGGAGTTGCTGGGCCACAAGGACGTCTCGACTACGATGATTTATACGCATGTGCTCAACAAAGGCGGGCGCGGCGTGCGCAGCCCGCTGGACGGGTAGCACAGTGGCCGCGCGTGGTGGGGATGGTACTTCGGGGCCGTACCTGCAGACTAATCGAGATAGTGGATCTCCACGGTGAGACGGCCGCTGCGGGTGTCGGCGTAGATCATGCTGTATTCCGGCGCCTCCAGCCACGTGGAGGTGTCGCGCGTGAGCGGTTCCGAGGCGATCATGATCGAGTCCGCGGTGTCCGCGCCGCCGATCATCTTCCATTCTCCGTCGTATTGGCCGTACTCCCGCCCGGAGGTGTACCACAGGCTCAGGAAGTTGAGGTTCGCTTCGTGCACCCGCGCCGGGTCCTCGGTGCGGTAGCAGCCAAAATCGAAGCAGTAGCGCACGCGGCGATCTGCGTGCCGGTGGTGATGAAAAGATTCACCGAGGATGAAGTCGCGATGTCGAGGCGCGCCCGTATTTCGCGGATGATGGCGATAGTGCGGTCGACCGCGCGCACGAGCTCGACCGCCTCCACGTCGCCGCGCGGATCGGCGAGCTGCGATGCGATGAGCGCGTAAAGCCATTCGCTGTCGGTCGTGCCGCAGATCATCTGCGCGATTTCCGGCCGGATATGGCGCATGAGTCCCGGCTTCATGTCGCGCATGCGCGCAAGGTCGCCTTTGTGCGCCAGCGCGAGCCGGAAGCCCGCGAAATGGAACGGGTGCACGTTCTACAGCGAAATCTCGACCTCGGTCGAGTAGGTGACGCCGCGCACGTGCGCGAGCACGCAGGTCGGGCGGATCTTCTCGGCGAGCGCCTTCAGGTTGCGGTCGAACATCGGCAGCGAGGTCGAGGCGTAGCTGAAAGGCTTCGCGGCGTCGAACGACGAGTGGTCCCACGCTTTCAGGCCGAAACCCGCCAGATTGAGCATGTGCAGCATCTTCGGCATGTAGGCCTGCTTCGCCAGCGCGCTGTCCGGCTGGTAGAGCAGGTTGTCCAGCAGCACCGGCTGGCCGAGATAGGCGAGGGCGCGGCACATCTATTTTGCGATTTCGAGCGCCCCGGTGTCCTTGCAGGTCTCGGCCATCTTCTAACCGGCGCTTGTCGCCGGCGGTTTCGCGGCGTGCGGCGAGCCGCGCACGCACAGGCGGCCGCGGGGATCCTGCCAGAGTTTCTCATCGGAGTGAAGCCTGCCCAGCGCCCGCGCCACCGCCTGAAACTGGTGCCCGGCAAACTTTTCGGCGATGGCTGAATAGTACTGCGGCTCATGCTCGATAGTCTTGTAGATTTCCGCTGCAAGCGTTGCGACCGTCTGCTCGTTTGCGGTGGGGTGGGGCGGCACTGGATCTGCCTTGCCTCCGGCGTAGTCCGCGATCCTGGCACGGTCGGCATAGGCGTAGGCGATGCGCTC
>JACQGN010000167.1 GCA_016199545.1 Betaproteobacteria bacterium
CGATCCATCCGCAGCAGTCCCGTCCACGCCGCTCCCGGCTTGATCCAGGTAGCGCCGGTGCTCGTTCTCGTGGCAATACGTGCACAGCTGCTCCCAGTTGCTGCCGTCGGGCGGATTGTTGTCGTGATTGTGGTCGCGGTGATGGACTTCGAGCAACTGCACGTTTGCCCGGGTGAACTCCCGCGCGCACCGCCCGCACACCCACGGATACATCCTGAGCGCCTGTTCGCGGTAGCCTTTTTCACGCGCCGCCTGACTGCGTTTCGCCTCCGCGATGACCCGGTCGAGCCGGGCATGATCAGGCGTCACCTTTCCTCCGGCGAATTGCCGACCGGAACGGTCCCGTTGTCCGCGTAGTGTTTGCGCACGTCCGGCTCGGCGAGCGCCTTTATGACTCCCGCGTGCAGGCGGCGCACGATTTCGGCCGGCGTGCCGGCCGGGAACCAGATGCCGTGATAACAGGTCATGTCGAATCCCGTGAGGCCGCTTTCATGAAACGTCGGGGTGTCGGGCAGCAACGGTGTGCGGCGCGGACCGCCCAGGCCCAGCGCGCGCACGCGCCCGGCCAGGACGTAGGGGCGCGCAAACGGCGGGCTTGCGAACATCACCTCCACATACCCGCCGACGACGTCGGTGAACGCGACTGATTCACGGGAGCGAAGTCCGCGATGGAATCGTACGGCAGCTTCCTGTAGTGGGCGGGGTTCGACGAGTGCGAGCAGTTGGTGTAGAGGAGGGTGTAACCGTCGCGCGGCGCCTTGGCGACCAGGTCCGTCGCGATCGTGCCGCTGGCGCCGGGGCGGTTGTCGATCAGGAACTGCTGGCCCAGGTACTCGGCGAGCTTCTGCGCAACCGGACGCGCGGGAATCTCGACCGGACTGCCGGCCGTGAACGGCACAACCACGCGCACCGGCTTGGCGGGCCAGGCGGCGGGCTGCGCGGCGGCCACGGCTGGCAGCGTGGCGGCGACTGCCAGGCAGATTTTGCCGATCGAGAAATGAAACGGGCCCCGTTGCTGCATGTTTGCGCTCTCCTGATGAACGGCATAAACGGCGGCAGAGTGAAATTCTGCTGCTGAAGTTTCCGCCTGCGCCGCGCGGGCGTCAAGCGTTCGCGACATCGCCTGTGCGTGATGCTGCGACAGTGCTTGACCCGCTTCGTGCGTAGCGTGCATGATCGGTCTCAGCGGAACAGGATTCGAGATTCAGGATTCAGAATTCAGGAATGAGGATTGAGGATTGAGGGGGTAGGGTGCGCATTGCGTACTTGACGTGCCTGGCTGCGTTCGCGGCGGCACCGACACAATTCGCAGGGGCGCAGGCGCAATATCCGGTAAAGCCGGTGCGCGTCATCGTGAACGTGACGCCGGGCGGCGGCGTCGACAATGTCGCGCGCATCGCCGCCCAGCATTACCACGCGGTGTGGGGCCAGCCGTTCGTCGTGGACAACCGCACCGGAGCGGGCGGCAGCATCGGCGTCGAGCTGGTCGCAAAGGCCGCGCCGGACGGCTATACGCTGCTCGTATCCAGCAGCGGCGTCGTCACCAACGCCGCGATCCGGCCACTGGGTTACGATCCGGTACGCGATCTGGCGCCGGTGACGATACTCACGTCTGCGCCGTACCTCCTGCTCACGACGCCGTCGCTCCCGGTGAGCAACATAAAGGATCTGATCGCGCTTGCGAAGGCGAAGCCGGGAGGCGTGAGCTTCGCGTCCGCCGGCACGGGCAGCATCATTCACATGACCGCGGAGCTTCTTGTCACGCTCTCCCGCACCAGGATGCTCCATGTGCCGTACAAAGGCGTGGCGGACGCCTATCCGGCCGTTGTTTCCGGTGACGTCAACTGGATCATTGGCGCCCCGGTGTCCTCACTGCCGCTGGTCAGGGCGGGGCGCCTCAAGGCGATCGCCGTAACGAGCGGGACGCGCAGCAAGCTGCTGCCCGATCTGCCGACGGTCGCCGAGGGCGGCGTGGCGGGCTACGACGTTCGCGGATGGTTCGGCATGTTCGCGCCCGCCGGCACGCCACCCGCGATCATCTCGATGCTCAACGCCGAGGCGAAGCGCGCGTTCCAGGCGCCGGACGTGACCCGCCGCATGACCGCCCAGGCTACGGACATCGTCGTCAACTCGCCGCAGGAATTTGCCGCCGAGGTCAAGGCGGAATTTCAGAAGTGGCGCGACCTCGTCCGGAAAATCGGCACGAAGTTCTGAAGTGGCCCCGGCGCAGCTTGGCCAGGGTCCCCTCCAGCGCATCAGGCCTTGCCGGTTTTCGGGATGAACTTCAGCGCCACGCCGTTGTTGCACCAGCGTTGCCCCGTCGGTTTCGGGCCGTCGTCGAATATATGGCCGTGATGTCCGCCGCAACGGATGCAGTGGTACTCGACGCGCGGCAGGAATAGCCCGTAATCCTTCTTCGTGCCGAACACGCCGGGAATCGTGGTGAAGAAGCTCGGCCAGCCGGTGCCGCTGTCGTACTTCATTTCCGACGTGAACAGCGGCAGATCGCATCCCGCGCATGCGAAGACACCCGGCCGCTTTTCGAAGTTGAGGGGGCTGGTCCCGGCACGCTCGGTGCCTTCTTCCCGCAACACGTTGTAGGCGGCCCTGTCGAGACGCTTGCGCCACTCGTCCTTCGAGAGCTTGAGCGCCTCGGTCGCGGGCGGCGCCTTGGCGCCTTCCGCGAGCAGCAGGCGCCAGTTCTTCTGGAGTTCCGCGACGCCTTTCGGGTTTGCCGGCTGCGCCGCGCCCGGGCGTCCCGCGAATGCGCTGAAAAGGCCGGTGGCCAGCAATCCTTGTACGAATCCACGCCGTGTCATGGTCATCTCCTGTCAAGTGTGTCGTGAGACCGCCAGGAGTTTGCGGGACGATAGTCCCGCAAACTCCTCAGGCAAAACCGCCCGCTGGAACGCGAGGAAAAGGGAACACGAGCTAGTACCTCTATCCCGGATTTCATCGCGCATTTCAGGCTCGAACCCCTGTTCCATCTCAATCCAGACCTTCAAGCGGTTTTGCGTTCAGCAGCCTGACGAATCCTTACGACAGGCTGCTGGGCGGGAAATTCCCGCACCTGGCGGTAAACGCGCATAAGTCGGAATCCGCCGCGCTTCCTTACGGGGGCGCGACCTACAGTGCTGTTTCGGAGCCAAATAGCACCGTGCACTGACTGGACAAAACCCCGCCGTTGCCGTGCGCGAGAGCGATCTCGCAGTTCTTCACCTGGCGCTCGCCGCATTCGCCACGAACCTGGCGTACGGCTTCGATCATCACCAGCAGTCCGTACATGCCGGGGTGGCAGTACGACAGGCCACCGCCGCTGGTGTTGACCGCGAGTTTGCCGCCGGGTGCGATCGCGCCGTCAGCCACGAACCGCCCGCCTTCGCCCTTGGGACAGAAGCCGAGGTCTTCCAGGAACAGGATCGGCGTGATCGTGAAAGCGTCGTAGAGCGACAGCATGTTCACGTCGGAGAGCTTGAGACCCGCCATCCGGAACGCCTTGTGCCCGGACTCTGCCGCCGCAGTGACCGTGAGATTGGGCATGTTGGAGATCGTGGTGTGCCCCCACGCCTCGCCGACGCCGAGTACGTACGCTGGTTTCTTCTTCAGTGTTCTTGCCCGTACAGCCGAGGTGAGGATGATCGCGCCGCCGCCGTCGGTCACGAGACAGCAGTCGCGCACCGTGAAGGGGTAGCTCACCATGCGCGCGTTGAGCACCTGCTCGATCGTGAGCGGTTCCTTTTCCCAGGCCACCGGGTTCATGAGCGCCCATTTGCGCGCCGCGACCGCCACTTCCGCAAGCTGCTCGCGGGTGGTGCCGAACTCGTGCATATGGCGCGCCGCGGCCAGTGCGTAGGCGCTCGCGGGCAGAAACGGCCGGTACGGCGTCTCGAACGGGTTGTATTCGCGGGCGGAAGCCATCGCACGCGATATGGTGCGCTGCGTGCTGCCGTAGGCGATCACCGCCACCTCGCAGATCCCCAACTGAATCGCCGCGTGCGCGTGCGCGACATGCGACATAAAGGATGAGCCGCCGATGAAGGTGCCGTCCAGGAATTTGGGCTTGATGTGCAGATACTCGGCGAGCAGCATCGGGGCGTAGCGCGACTGGGTCGTCGCGGACAGCACCGCGTCGATATCGGAGAGCTTCAGTCCACAGTCGTCCAGCGCGCGCATCGTGGCCTGCGCCATGAGATCGACGATGCCGGTGTCGGGCGCGACCTGCCCGAGGTCGGACTCCGCCGCGCCGACTACCGCCACACTGCCGCGTTCGAGGTCCATCAATTTCCCCTCCTTGCCAAGGAGGGGTGGCTCGCAGAGCCGGGGTGGTTCTGCGCGCCCGCACCACCCCCACCGCGGCGCGGTGACCCCTCCTCGACGAGGAGGGGAATAAATACCGGGTACGGTGGTTGCTTCTCGTTGCCGGGATGCATGCGGACCTTCACCCGCATCCCGATCCTGACCTGCATCGGATCGATGTCCTCGACCCGGCTCATCATCCGGAAGCCTTCGTCAAGATCGATCAGCGCGACGTTGAGCGGCGCCTCGTTCTTGTAATAAACGACCGTGGTCGAATGAACCGTGCCGAGGCCCTTGGAGACGCGCCATTCGAGGTTGCCGCTGCCGGTGACGGGCGAAACCGCACGCGGGAAGAACACCGGCGTGTTGTCGTCGGTGCAGACCTGGTACGCGAGTTCGCCTTTCCGGCAGTGCTCGAGGTAGACGCTGAGCGGCGAACGTTCCTTGAGGCTGGGTACCCTCATGCTCTTCCCTTTCTGGTTACCGGCTGTTGCGGATCGTGCTGCGGGCTGCTCGGGGAGCAGGGCGTGGCCGCAGTGCGGAATGACGACGGTGGTCACGCGTTCGGCGCCCAGCTCGTCGCGGTAGCGGTTGCGCGATTCTGGCGGCGTCATCATGACTTCGATCCGCGATGCAGCGGTGTCGACGATATGGTGTTGGGCGGCGGTCAAATCGAATCCCAGCTGAACACGTCGGCGGTGCGGTCGAGCGGATAGAATCCGGTCTTCAGCGCAGGGAGCAGGTGGTCGGCGCACGTGTCGGGCGTCCAACCGTCGGAGCGGTGGATGCCGCGCAGCGGGCGCGGCTGGCTCATGAGGAAGATCTCGTTCTTGCGCGTCGAAAAAATCTGCCCGGTGACGCCCGCCGCCGCATCGCTCGCGAGAAACACCGCGAGCGGCGCGTTGTGCTCGGCGGTGACCTGCTTGCGTTGCTCCACCCGCTTGGCGGAAGCCGGATCCTTGGACGGAATCGAAGCGGTCATGCGCGTCCACGCCACCGGCGCGATACAGTTCGAGCGCACGTTGAAGCGCTGCATGTCCACGGCGATGTTCTTCGACAGCCCGAC
>JACQGN010000169.1 GCA_016199545.1 Betaproteobacteria bacterium
CGCGGGCAGTGGGACGAGCGTTGGTGGAGCGGTCGCGATCTCGGTGGTGGACAACGAGACCGAAGCCTCAGTGGGCACGGGCGCGGCGCTGAGTCTGTCGGGGAATCTGAGCGCGATCGCGACGCATCACGGTGCGACGACGACCACGGCCGATGGCACGGCGACGGGCAGCACGGCGGTGGGTGCTTCGATCGCGTTGGGCTTTGTGGACGACAGCGCGCTCTCCACGCTCGCGCGTGGGGTGACGGCGGGCGGTGCGATTGGGTTGGCTGCACACGGTGACGGGTCTTCTATTACCACGGCAAAAGCTTCGGCGGCAGGTGAGGCCAGTGGCGGTACGGCCGATGGACAGAAATCGTCGAAGACAAGTCAGGCGAACACCAAGTCGGGCAAGACCAAGGGCACGACGCAGAGCGCGTCGAGCGACAGCGGGTCGGTGAGCGTAGGCGCAGCATTGGCCGTGAACGTCTCGAGCTCCACGGCGCGAGCCTCGGTCAACGATGGATTGACCGTTGTGGCCGGCAATCCAGGTGCCGGCGGTTTATCACTGCTCGCCTCCAACAACATGGACGCGAAGGCGATCGCCGACGGCAGCGCAAAGACGACGAGCGGCGGAACAGCCGTGGGCGTCGCGGTGTCGATCAACGTGGCCAACATGACCAACGAAGCTATCGTAGGGGCCGGCACGACTGTCACGGCTGACAGCCTGACGCTGAGCGCCATCATGAAAAACGTCAGCAGCAACGTGAAGCACGACTTCGAAGCGAAGTCGACATCGGGCGCCAGTGGCGGCGATGTGGGCGTCGCCGGCTCTTTTGCGCTGAGTGTCGTACACACCGAGACCAATGCAGTATTCGGACGCGACCGCACGGATCAGCCAGGGTCGGGCGCTGCGAGCCTCGCGCTGGATGGCGGCGCGGTCTCGATGACCGCGACCAATACGACGAAGTCGGACGTGACAGCCACGGCTGCGGCCGCGGGCGGCGGTTCGTCGACCGGTGTCGGCGCTTCCATCGCGCTCGGCATTCAGTTCAACAACACGGACGCCGGCATCGAGGACGGGCTCAACCACACCGTAAGTGGCACGGCGTCAAGTCTTCAGGCCGCGGCGACCGCCAACCACACGTTCACCACGGCGGCAACTGCGGGCGCCAAGGGCGGCACCGCGGTCGGCGGCGCGATTGCCATCGCGTACGTTGAGAATGTGACGCAAGCGGTCATAGGTTCGGGCGGCGGTGGCCTGGTCCTGACGGGCGGCACGCTGGGTGCGGTCGCCGACTACATCGGATCCACTGTCACGACCGCAGATGCGAAAGCATCCGGCAGCACCGCAGTCGGTCTGACGATCGGTTTGAACATCGGGTTTGCCGACACCGATGCGAAAATCGCACGCAGCATCACAGGTGCGGGCGCCGTGAACGTGCTTGCCGACGGCATCATGGTTTCGACGGTCGATGTAAGCGCGAGCGCCGGGGGCCAGTCGAGCGGTGGCGCCTCGTCGGATAGTGAAACGAGCAACAAGACAGGCGTTGCGCAAGGCAAAGGCGGCGGTTCAAAGGCGCCGACTCAGACCGGCTCCTCCTCTGTTGGAACCGCCAACACCAACTCGAATACACAGTCCGGGCAGGGCACTGGCAGCGGCGGTACGCAGGTAGCGGCAGCCGTCGCCGTCAACTACCTCGATGCCTCGACGGATGCGCTTATCGCCAATAACGTCACGATCGGCGCGAGCGGCGCGGTCAAAGTCGAAGTCACGACCCAAGTTACCGCGAAAGCCATCGCAGATGCGACTGCATTCGACTCGAACGCCACGACCGGCGTTGCCGCGGCGGTGGGCCTTAATATCTCGGAAGTGGATGCCAAGGCCCGGATCGGAAATAACGCGAATGTCACCGGGAGCAGCGTGTCGGTGAAATCGGTGTTGCCGCTGAACGCTGAGCATTCGTATCAGGTCCGCGCGCTCGCGGGTGCCGCTTCGAAGGGCACGACGGTCGGCGGTTCCATCGCCGTCAATTATCTCGACAGCTCCAGCGTCGCTGAGATCGGCAACTTTGCTACGGTCACCGCGACGGGCGCCGGTGGTGTGTCCGTGATGGCCGATAACTTCAACGAGATTCAAAACCTGGCCGGTGGCGCGGCGCTCAGCGTCAGCAGCAGCGCAGGCGTCGGCATCGCCGTCGCGGTCAATATCGTCAACACGCTCGAAACGAAAGCCACGATTGGCAGCGACTCGACGATCAATGCCAACAATGGTCCAGTCAAGGTGGCCGCGGACGCAAGCCTCGTGCCATTCACGGAGAACTTCGACCTTGCCGGGCTGGGCTCAGTGCCACTCAGCTTCACGAACTTCGCGGCCGGTGTCGCTGCCTCGAGCGGCGGTTCGGCGATTGGCGGCTCGGCGAGCGTGAACGTGATGTTCATACGCACGACCGCCTCGGTCGGCGCGAACACGGCCATAAACGCCGGCGGCGACATCGACGTCACGGCGGACGACGTCATGACGTTGTTCACGGCGGCCGGCGGCATCGGTTTGTCGGGCGGCAATGCCGGCGTCGGCATCGGCATCGACGTCAACGTGATCGATCGCGAGACCAAGGCCACGATCGGCGCATCCGCCGACCTGATCACGACCGGCGGCGACATCGAAGTCAGTGCGGATTCGGACGACGACATCACCTCCATTGCCGTGACATTCGGAGTAAGCACGAGCGGCTCGGGCGTATCGGGATCAATCGGCGTCCTCGTTCTGCTGACCGATACGCTGACGACGGTAAGTGACGGAACGAGCTTGAATCGCACGCGGCTCGATGCCGGCGGCGACGTGACTGTCCGCGCCGAGGGCGACGCCGACGTGTTCATGCTGGCGGGCGGGCTGGCCTACGGCAATAGCGCCGGCATTGGTATCGCGAGCACGGTGTTCGTACACACGGACAACGTGATCGCGTCGATTGGAACCTTCGGCGATGTGACGACCGGCGGCGCAATCGGGCTTAACGTCGAATCCACTTCGGTTGATGACGTCCTGCTGATTGCGGCGGCGGGCGGCGTGACGGGCGGCAGCGTGGGCGTGGGTGGCTCGGTGATTGTTTCGGTGATGACCGAGACGACCAAGGCGACGGTTGGGTCCTCCACCACCGTGACGGCGACCGACATTGGTAGCGATGCGCCGGGCGCACGCGTTTATGCCGACAGCGACACGGATATCCTCGCGGTGGCGGGCGCCATCGGCGCCGCGGCGGGCTCGGCGGGCATCGGCGCGGGCGTAAACGTCCACACGCTGACCAAGACAACCGAGGCGCATATCGCCTCGAGCGCCAACGTTGAGGCTGAGGGCAACGTGACCGTCGAGGCGGTTAGCGACGAGGTGATGAAGACCTTCTCGCTCGCTGCCGGAGGGGGCAGTTCGATCGGTGTCGGCATTTCGGCCGATGTCTACGTCTTCGACCTGACGACGCGGGCCTACATCGGCAACAGCGCCATCGTGCGTACCGAGGGCAGCGTGCTCGTGCAGGCACGCGACGAAACCGAGGCCGACCTGATCGTCGGCGGCGCCTCGGTCGGCGGCACCGGCGGCGTCAGCGCTGCCGTAGGCGTGGTGGTGATCGACAAGATTGTCGATGCCTACATCGGCACGAGCGCGCATGTGACGGGCGAAGGTCATGACGCGGTCTCGGCGCGTACCGGCAAGTTTGTGGCCGGCGTGGGCAGTGTCAAGAGTGGCGTCTCCGAAAGCGACCTGTCGCTTTCGGGTGGTGCGCAGCCTGATGCGGCCGACCTCGAGGTGGGCACGCCCGCAGGCGTCGGGATGACCGACAAGGATGCCGACAACGACGGCACCGACGACGTCTCGGACGCTCCCGGCCTCTCGGCCGAGCAGACGTCCGAGGCCGCGGTCAATGCGAATTTCCGCGGCGTGGCGGTTTCGGCCTCGTCGAAGGACGATGTGGAATCGATGTCTTTCAGCCTCGCGGCGGGCGGCACTTTCGGCGTCGGCGTGGCTGCGGCGGTGAACGTGGTCGATGTCGACACCACGGCGACCATCGGTCAGTTCGCGCAGATCAACCAGAGCGTGACCGGATCGGCGAATACGGGCCAATCGGTCCTGATCGCCGCGGCGAGCGACTTCAACCACGTGGGTATCGGCGTCGGCGCGGCCGTCGGCGGGTCGGCGGGCGTGGCGCCGGGCGTGGACGTCTCGGTCGTCGAGGTCACGACGAAGGCGCAGCTCGGCGCGAGCACGACGGTCGACGCGCGCGACGACGTCGCAGTGATCGCCACTGCCGAGGAAAGCTTCCTGATCATCGCCGCGGGTATCGCGGCCAGCGGCGCCTTTGCGCTCGGCGGCGGCGTGAGCGTAATCACGGTGAATGACGAGACGTTGGCTTCGATCGGCGACAGCGCAGATGTCGAGGCCGGCGGCGACGTCGCGGTTCTCGCCGAAGACGACAGCACGGTGACCATCATCACCGGCGGCGTGGGCATCGGGATTGGCGGCGCAGGCATCGGCGCCTCGGTCGGCATCGGCCTCTTCGACAAGACGACCGATGCGATCATCGGCGCCAACGCCATCATCAACGCCAAGGGTGCCGGTACGGGCTACGACGAGATCCTGAACGGCGACGTCGGCGGCGACGGCAGCTTCACGCGCGGCACGGCGCATGGCGTAATCGTGCAGGCCGACAGTACGGAATCCTTCACCAACGTCTCCTTCGCGGGGGCGGGGGGCGTCTACGCCGGCATCGCGGGCGCCATCGGCGTGACCGTGATCGACAGCGACACCACGGCGCAGATCGGCGACAACGCCCAGATCAACCAGGGCAGCGGCAACTACGCGGTCCTGGCGAACGGGGTCGGCCCGGACCAGGGCGTCTGGGTCGGCGCCTCGAACCGCGTTGAGCTGCTGCAGCTCTCGATCGGCATCGCGGGCGGCATCGCCGGCATCGCCGGGGCGATCTCGATTGGAAGCATCGCCAACGACGTGAACGCCACGATCGGCACGGGAGCCGATGTGCGGGCGCGCAGCATGGTCGAGGTCAACGCGCTGTCCGACAAGTCGCTCGACGGCTTCACGCTGTCGGGCGCGGGCGGGCTCGTGGGGCTCGGCGCCTCGGTCTCGGTCTACTCGCTCGGCAGCACGTTCGATGCCGGGTACGAGGACAACGAAGGCAACTCCGACGACGCGATCGAAGGCGACGGCACGGGCGACGGCCAGAACACCGCCGATGGCGAGGCCAACGCGCAGGCAAACGCCTCGTCCGGCCAGGTCGGCGGCAGCATCGGCGAGATGCAGGGCGAGGCCGCGGCCCCGGATCCTGGCACCAGCACCAAGGATTCCCGCGCCAACGCGGGCTTCGGCCTGGCGCAGGGCAAGCTGACCAGCGGCAGCGCAACGACTTCCGGCAAGCTCGGCCTCCTGACGGCCGATCCCGGCGAGCCCGGCGTGATCGCCGAGGTCAAAGCGGGCGGCTCGATCGTCACCGCGGGCAGCGTCGGCGTTGCGGCGCACGAGACCATCGAGGCCGATATGGTTTCGGGCCAGCTTGCGGTGGGCGCCGTGGGCGCCGGCGCGGCGGTCTCGATCCTGAACCTGTCGTCGAACGTGCAGGCACGGCTCGGCGGCAGCGTGACGGCGGCGGGCGCGGTCAATGTCACGGCGAACGGCAAGCGTGTTGCCGACATGCTGACGATCGGCCTCCAGGCCGGGTTCGTCGGCGTCGGCGCCGCGGTGAGCGTGCTGAGCGACAACTCAGTGCAGGGCGCCGAGGTGCTCGGCGGCGCCTCGATCGACGACGCCTCTTCAGTGCTCGTCAAGGCGACGAACACCCAGGACCTCACGGCCAACACCTATACGCTGCAGGGTGGGGTGGTGGCACTTGGGGTGAACTTCACCCGGATCAGCGCCGACGACGGCGATGCCAGCACGCTCGATACTTACGCGACCATCGGCAACGGCGCCGACATAGGCGAGACGCAGTCGGTCGGCACCGTCACGGTAGAGGCGACCTCGACAATCGATGCGTATGCCGAGACGGTCGGCGTCGCGATCGGCCTCGTGGCGGGTGGGTTCAACTTCAGCTTCATCGACGTGACGCCGCAGGTTAAGGCCTCGATCGGCAACAACGTCGAGATGGATACGACTGGCCTGGTTGCGCTGCGCGCCACCACGGACCACGACGCGAACTCGCGCCTGATCGGCGCGAGCGTGGGCGCGGTGGGCGTGGGCGTCAGCCTCGCCAAAGCGACGATCGGCACGGCAGTCACCGCCTCGATCGGCAGCGGGTTCGAGGCCTCGCTCGGGGGGCTGGAACTGCTCGCCTCCCACAACTGGGGCACCACCAACCGCGGGGCGCATGCCTATGCGGTTGCGGCCGGCGGTGGGATCGTCAGCGGCCAGGGCGCGGTGCCGACCGCGAATGCCAACGCCACCGTCTCGGCCACGATCGGCGCGGGCGGCAACATCAGCGCGAATTCGGGCAACATCAGCGTCACCTCGAGACTACGGAATTTCGCCGAGGCCGATGCGCTCGCTGTCTCGATCGGCATTGCGGGCGTGGGCGCGAGCATTGCGCACGCGAATGCCAACGGCTCGGTCACGGCCGATGTCGACGGCAACATCACCGGCGGCAACAACCTCGACGTGAAGGCGATGGGCGACAACAAGGCCCGCGCGCAGGCCGATGCCGCGACCGGCGGTCTGATCGCGGTCACGGTGCCGATCGCCTCGGCGGTCGCCTCGCCGACCTTGACGGCACGGCTCGACGGCGGCGCGAACATCCAGGGCGCGCTCGTGGTCGAGGCCAATTCCGAAGGCGAGGCCAAGGCCGAGACCTTAAGCATCACGGGCGGCCTCGCAGGCATCGGCTCGATGACCACGGAGGCGACCGTTTCGCCGGTGCTGATCTCGGCCATCGGCGGCGGCACGATCGTCGCCAACAGCGTCGCGGTGCGCGCCCGGCACAACTTCAACACGACCAAGGAGGCGCTGGCCAGGACCAAGGCCGCGGGCTTCACGGCGGTTGGCGTACAGGTGAACGATGCCGAGGCGACCGCGAAGGCGAATCTAGACAGCTACATCGAAGGCGGCACCAAGGTCACCGCACCCAATGGCGTGACCATCAGCGCCACCGGACAGAACAAGGCCACGGCGCGCACGGACGGGCTGAACGTTGGCATTCTCGTCGCGGTGGGCGTTACCGATGCGACCGCCGAGGCGAGTGGCACCGCCAAGGCGGGCATCCGCGACTCCGCGTCGCTGCCCGCAACCCCGGCCTATACGATCGGCGGACTCAACATCGATGCCACCTCGCAGGATACGGCGAGCGCAACGGTGATCACCGCTGGCGGCGGCATCGTTTCGGTGGCTGACAACGACGCCGTCGCGAAGGCCAACCCGGTCGTCGACGCCTATATCGGCGCGAACACCTCGATCCTTGCTACGGGCAACATTTCGGTCGCGGCGCTGGCCCGGCCCGAGGCCGACGGCAAGACCTCGGGCACGAGCGGCGGCCTGGTCGACGTCGGCGCCGCGCTGTCCGATGTCGACGTGAACCCGATGGTCACCGCCTCGATCAAATCGGCGTCGGTGATCGATACTACGGGCAGCGTGACGGTGAAGGCCGAGGCGTTGCCGCAGTCGAACAACGTACCGAATTACCAGATCATCCTCGCCAGCCAGACCGAGGACACGATCACCGTCACGAGCCACGGGCTCGAGACCGGCGACGTGGTGGAGTACGATGCCGACGGTAACCCAAACACCACCGGCGGCACCCCGATCTCGGGCCTGTCGGGCGTGATCGGCGAGATCCGCGAGAACGACGACGGCTCGACGACGACGGTATTTGTCAATCGCACCTACGGCGTGATCCGGATCGACGACAACACCGTCGCCTTCGGCAATGAGTTCGCCGGCAACGTGATCGACACCGACACCGAGATCATCACCTTCGGCCAGGCGCACAACTTCATCTCCGGCGACCGGGTGAAATATTACAAGGCGCCGGGCACGGTTACCGACGTGAGCGGGCTGAACACCGCCGCGACATACTTCGTCCTGGTGGTCGACGATCTCAGCATCAAGCTGGTCGACACTCAAGACAAGGCGCTGAACCCGCAGAACAACTTCAAGTCGTTCACACCGACCAACGTCGTCGACGGCACGGATACGATCACGCTCCCCAACGTCACGGACCTTGCCGTTGGCGACGCCGTCACCTACGACGCGCCCGACGCGACGACCTTCTTCAGCCGCCAGGTCGACGTAACCATCGGCGCGCCCAATCCGGACGGATCGGCCAACCTCACCGACAACGCCGCCGCCAACAACATCCACTTTGTCAACGATAACGGGGTTTCCACCGCGCACGGCTTCGTGGAGGGCGAGCACGTCGTCTACAACGTCGAGGCCATCAGCGGCGCGGTTATCCCGATCGGCGGGTTGACGGACGGCGTCACCTACCGCGTCCATGTCATCAACTCCACCACCATCCAGCTCAAGCGCAACGACGTCATCGCCGAGGAAGTACATTTCGTCTACGACGACGGCACGCAGCGGATCGTCCGCACCGACGGCGAAAGCTGGACCGCCAACGGCTTCGGCGTCGGCGATTCCTTGATCGTGACCGGCGTCGGCGACAACAACGGCACCTACACGATCACGGCCGCGAGCGGGGCTACCCTGACGCTTTCGGCAGCGCCGGACTTCAAGGCGACGCGCGTCAACGACGACATGGACTTCATCCGTGGCGCGGCCGCAGGGGACAAGGACCAGATCAAGTGGGACGACGGCAACTGGACCAGCGAAGGCTTCGTCGCCGGGATGGTGATCACGGTCACCAATGCAGGCGCGAACAATGGCAGCTATACGATTGACAGCGTCTCGACTTCGACGCTCACCCTCACGTCCAGCCAGGTCGTGGTGAATGCGACCAATGATCCTTCGACTGTCGAGCGCAGTGCCGTTACCAAGACCTTCGACCAGGATGTCATCGCGCTGGCGCCGGTCAAGACCACGGTTCCTGGCAATCCCCCGAATGTCCCGGACGACATCCACTCGCTGATCAACGCCAAGAACCTGCCGATTGGCGGGCTCGAGGACGGCAAGACCTATTATGTCCGCACGATCTCGGGCAACGACATCACGCTGAAGGACGCCCCCGCGGGCGCCCTTGTCGTGCTGACGCCGACCAGCATCCCCGCAGGGTCGGGCTATGCGGCCCACAAGCTCGGCGAGCTCGCGGTCGACATCTCGGCGGGCTCCTCCTCCGACAGCTATCAGCTCCGCATCGACATCACCGGCGCGACGATCATCGGCACGCAGACGCTGCTCGCGCCGGGCGGCGTGTCGCTGGCCGTCATCGCGCCGCAGGCGGGCGACGGCGTCTCGTCGACTTACGCCAAGGGCGTCAGCGGCTCGTTCATCGGGGTGAGCGCGCACACCGCCCGAGTCGACATGAACCCGACGGTGAACGCCGACATCTCGGCCGGACAGGTCCTCGCCGGGGGGGACGTCAGCATCATCACCAACGCCGAGACCGACGCCAAGGGATACGCATCGAACGGCGCGGGCGCGTTTATCGCCGTGGGCGAGGCGTTCGTGATTTCGAACCAGAAGCTGACGAGCCTTGCTTCGGTCGGCGGCGGCACGATCATCACCGCGGGCAACAACTTTCTCATCGATTCCGAATCGCGCGGCAATGCGACGCTGTCGACCACAACCAAGACGGGCGGCTTCGTGGGACTCGCCGAGGCGACCACGAACTCGGACATGGACTTCGAGACGAAATCGACCATCGGGGCCAACGCCGTGATCCTTGCGGGCGACCTCGCACGGCTCTACACGACGAGCCGGGTGCGGGGCGATGCCAAGGCCAACGCCACCGGCGTGGGCCTGGGCGGCGACGGCACCGCGACCGCGCGCTTCACCACCAACAACTCGATCTCCGAAGTCCGGCTCGGCAGCGGCGCGATCCTAGAGGCGAACCGTTCAGTGCTGGAGGCTTACGTCCAGAACTCGAACATCGCTTCCGACAGCGACGGCCGCGGCGGCGGCTTCTACAGCGAGGGCGAGGCCGATAGCCGCTCGACGCTCGAAGCCAACACCCTCGTTGCCATCGAGAGTAATGCCGAACTGACTGGCTGGGAGGGCGTGGACCTCATTGCCATCAATCGCAACAATACTATCAAGACAGACGCCTATTCACGGTCGAGCGGCCTGTTCGGCCATGTTGATTCCGATGCCTTCTCGACCGCGGATCTCGATGCCCGCGTGAGCGGCGCGGGCGGTGCGCTTGTCACGGCGGGACCGCGCGATCCGGGCGACAGCGAACTGTCGCAGTTCGACTATGCCGAAGAGCCTCCGGGCGAACAGCGGCTGGCGTTCTTCGCGCAGGCGACGAACACGGACACCAGTACGCCGAACAACGCGCGCGTCTCCAAGCGCTCGCTCGCCGGGGGCGGCGCCGCCGACGGCGCCACCCGCATCCTGACCGACGAAATCGCGTTCTCGAGCAACGTGCTGATCCTCTCGGGCCGCTCGCCCGAGCTGGTGGTCAAGAAGATCGTCGTGTCCCCGAACGCCGAGATCGAGGAGGCCGTGAACGTCACGGTCAACGACACCTCCGGCGGCGGCGGCGCGAACGAGGGCACGGGCGACACGATCTTGAGCGCCAAGGTCATCGTCAACGACATCGTGAATCCCGGCCCGGGCGACGTGGCCTTCGTCTCGTCCACGATTTCGGGCTCCACCGGCACCTGGACCTTCCGCGAGACGCTGCAGCGGATCGAGATCCTGAACAAGTCCGACAAGACGATCCAGATCAACGACATCGACGTCACCGCCGACCGGCAGCCCCTGGTCACGCTCAACCCGTTCTCGGGCTCGGGCGCGGCCAACCGCACGCTCACATTCGACATCGAGGCTGACGTCGCGCCGACGCTGATCGAGATCACCAATACCGGCGCGGGCGACATCGAGCTCAACGGCTTCATCAACAACCCGATCGGCATCACCTCGATCGTGAATACGCAGGCCTCGGTGCTGGCGACGCAGTCGCGTCCGACCTCGCTCGTACGCAGTCACACGCTGAACATCGACGCGGCCATGAACGTGGGCTCGCTCGCGAACCGCGTGGTGGCAGACATCGTCGACGCCGACGGCATCCCGGAAAGCTTCGAGTTCCGCACGGCCCAGGTGAGCGGCACCTCCGACCGCATCTTCGTGGGCCTGGGCGCCAAGTTCTACACCGGCCAGCTGGTGCGCTACGACGCCGCCTCCACCGTGATCGGCGGCCTGACCGATCTCGGCTACTACTACGTCACCATGGCGGGCGATGGCCAGTCGCTCACGCTCTCGCTCACCGAGGGCGGCCCGGCGATCAACCTCTCCACCTCCGGCGCGCTTACCGACACCCACACCTTGACCGGGGCCGAGACCTTCACCGTCGACGCGGGCGACGACATCTTCCTCGATGTCAAGGCGCTGCTGCGCCAGGACATCGTTGTCGGCTATGTTGTGAACGTCGACCGCATCGCCGCGGGCGACGACATCGATGTGCTCCTGCGGCCGAGCGTCGTGCAGATGGGCGAAGGCCAGTCGGGCGGCGTGCGTGTGAAGTACACGAACAACCAGAACCAGGTCTTCCACACCTTCTTCGATACGCCGCTGGGACAGTTGCCCGTGGGCGTGAGCCGCGGCGTCTACGCCACCGGCACCACTGAAATCGACTCCACCTACGACTTCCGCGGCATCAACCCCGCTAATGGCGTCCGCCAACTGGCCGGCCTGATCTCTGGTCTCGACACGATCACCGGTGACATCAAGGTGGTCGCCGCCGAAAGCGACCCGTCCGACACCACAATCAACGTGCTCGGCATCACCGAGGTGACGCAAACCGGCGAGGCGGCGGGCGAAGGCCACATCACCGTTCTCACCAACGGCTATATCGCGCTGACCGAGAAGACCGGCGACATGCGGGTGGAGAGCATCAAGTCGACCAATTCCGACGTGCTCCTCTATTCGCCGCGGATGATCATCGACGCGCTCAACGATTCCGGCACGACGGCCGTTCCTGTCGTCGCGGCCGACGTCTCGGGCGTGAACATCACGATGGTTGCCGGCACCGGTCTCGTGAATCCTAATCATGCTGACGTCGCCAGCCAAGTTGCTAACCCGACGCGCAACATCAGCAGCCCGCTACGCGGCGGAATCGGCACGCCCACGAACTTCCTTGAGATCGATGTCGATATCGTCGGCAACCTCGTCCTGACGACCGGTGTGCTTCAGGCCTACGACATCACGACGACCGATGAAACCGACGGCATCTTCCTCGACGAGGTCATCGGCGACCTTCACGTCCACACGGTGCAGACGCTGCGCGACGTCTCGTTGCGGACCACCGGCGGCTCGGGTTCGATCCTGGACGCTCTCGACGACGATGCGGCCAACGTCATCGGTCAGACGATCGACCTCGACGCGCATGGAGCCGGCTCGGATATCGGTGAGTTCGCCGACGATCTGGAAATCAACTCGCGGGTCGGCTCGCCGGCCGACGTGGATGACGTCGGCCTCGAAGCCACCGACAACATCTACGTCACCGAGACCGAGGGCAATCTGCGCCTGGTCCTGGCCCACACCTACGACGGCGATATCCGGTTGACGGTCCGGGAGTCGGCAATTCTCGGCGAGGACCTGGTGCTTCTCGAAAATGGCGACGTGTTGTTCGCCGAAGACGATGCGCCCTTCGCGGACGACGGATCGTTGCCGGGCAACCATGACGACTCGCCGCGGTTCGTGGCCAACGGCCAGGTTTTTGCCGAGCAGGGCGCGGTGCTGTTGCTGGTCGGCGACAACGTGACGCTGCACCAGAACAGCCAGATTCTCGCCGCCGAGGGTATCCAGATCTACGGCGACGTCTCGGCGACGAACGGCGTCATCGACCCGCTCGCCAACCTCGATGTGGGCTTCGGCACCAACATGGTGCTGCGCGGCCGCATCATCGCGGGCGCCGATGTGACTGCCGGCAGCCAGGTGGGCGGCGATCCGCTCGGCAGCGCGATTGCGACCGTAACCGCGCCCGAGCACCTGACCGAGATCTTCGGCAATGTCGACGTCGACACGATCCAGTTCGGCGATCCGACGGGCGCGGGCGGAACCAACACTCAGGGCAGCCCCGGCTACGTCTTCCTCGGCTCCAAGACCAGGGCCTATGGCAGCCAGGACCTCGACGCCAACAACGCCGACGGCGAAGACCGCTACATCGTCTATTACCTGCAGGACACCGAAACCCAGACCTCGCCCAACAAGACGACAGTCGCCGAGCATACGCTCACCCTCGACGGTGTCTCGGAAAGCGACGACTACAAGGTCTATACGCTCGGCTCCAACAATCCGGGCCTGGGCGATGCTGGCACGGACTTCAACCGCAACTACGTCATCAACGTGCTCGACACCGGACTGTCCAATGACGGCGTCGACGAGCTGACGATCTTCGGCTTCGATGGGGCCCTGAACGGCCTCGACATCGACGGCAACAAGCCGATCGACGACATCTTCCTGCTGCGCGCGGCGACGGAGCTGCCGGGCGAGACGGCGGACCGGCCGGCCTATGTGGCCATGGTCTACGGCCAGCCGACGACCTATACCGACACGATCGAGGACAACGAGCCCTCCAACGAGGTCGCCCGCATCAACTACGACACCGCGCTCAACGGACGCCTCACCGTCGAGGGCATGGGCGGCAACGACAATTTCTATTCCGACGACACCACCGTGATTGTGTCGCTCCAGGGCGGCGCTGGCGCCGACAGCTTCCAGATCGGCCAGATCTTCGGCACCAAGCGCACCGACGGCTTGGAAGAGGCGCCGACATTCGGCGGAGAACTCCTGGCGCAGGACGTCTTCCCCGCCATGGTCGCGACCACGCGCGGTTGGCTCAGCCCCGGCATCAGCGCTCCACTGGTCGCCCAGGGCGGCACCGGCAACGACGAGTTCCGCGTCTATTCCAACCAGGCCGAACTGAGGCTCGAAGGCGACGACAACAACGATCTCTTCATCGTGCGCGCCTTCGCAATCGCGGCGGTCGCCAATGTCGATTGGAACGGCGATGGCACGATCGACCAGGACGACCTGCCGGCGGTCAGCGCCGACAGCAACCTGGACGGCGTCATCAATTTCGCCGATGCCGACACCACGCCGGACGACTACACCGACGACGTGATCGTGCTCGACGAGAACGGCGTCGCCATGCCGATCATCGGGCTCGGCTTCTCGGTCGCGCGCGCGCCCGACATCCGCGCCGGCGGCGGCGAGGACGAGGTGCAGTACAACGTGAACGCCCCGGTCGCGGTCGATGGCGGCACTGGCTTCGACAAGCTGGTAATCCTCGGCACCGAATTCGCCGACGATTTCGCGATCACCGACAGGGGCATTTTCGGCGCCGGCCTGAACGTCCGCTACACCACCATCGAAGTGGTCGAGATCGACGGTCTGGAGGGCGACGACGAGTTCTTCGTGCAGTCGACCGCCTTCGGCGTTGCCTATCGCGTCATCGGTGGGCTCGGGTCCGATACGATCAATGTCACCGGCGATGTCACCGAGGACATCGTCACCCGCGAGCTGGAAGGCGTTTCCGGCGCGGTGGATCATCTCGTGAGCTCCACCGGCGACCGGTTCTATGACGGAGTGGTGGTCGACGGCTTCGATTACAACGTCGCGACCGCGCAGGAAGGCATCGTCATCATCGACGAGTCCGGCGGCTTCACCGCCGTGCGCGAAGGCGGGCCCGTCACGACGGATTCCTATACCGTGAAGCTGGCGGTTCAGCCGCTCGCGGGGCAGTTTGTCTACGTGACGGTCTCCGCCGCGCGCTCGCCGCAGGAAGAGGCGGACGGCACGCTGATCAATCCGTCGCCGTTGCCCAACGGGCTCGGCGATTCAATCTGGCTATCGACGGTCGATCCGGGCGACGCGGTCACCGATGGCGACTTCCAGCACATCATCACCATCAACGGCATTCCGACGGTCATCAATGATCGGGCGGTGGTGCTCACCTTCACCAGCGCCAACTGGAACGTCGCGCAGACCGTTCACGTCTACGCGCCTGACGATCCGCGCGCCGAAGGCGACCGGGTGGTCGTCGTCCAGCACAGCGTGATTTCGGACACAAGCGGCGTGGCCCCGGCGGATTTCCCGGTCGATTATGTCGACCTGTTCGATGCGGCCGACGTGCGCAACGTCGAAGTTCTGGTGCGCGACAACGACACGCCCGGCGTTTACGTGTTGGAGGTCGAGCCTGGGACAACCATTGAGGACGGCCGCTCGCTGGTGATCGAAGGCGATGTGACGACCCAGTTGACCGACGAAGTGCTGGTTCAGCTTGCCAAGCAGCCTGACGACGTCGTTGTCGTGCGCCTGTTCCTCAACACCTTCAGCGACGAGGACATCGAGATCATCGATATCGCCGATCCGGGCAACCTGGACGGCCGCATGTTCAAGGGCGGCGACGGCTATTGGCGCATCACGTTCGACGATACCGCCTCCGCCAGCGCCTACCAGTGGGACGATCAGGTCCACGTCGGCATCAAGGCTCGCGACGACATCACGCGCGAGGATCCGCACACGGCGGTCATCTCCTTCCAGCGCGACGCTGTCCTGACCCTCGATGCAAACTACGTGTTTCCGAACCTGCGCTCGGGCCTCGGCCTCCTCGACATCGAAGTGATCGACAACGAGACCGCCGGCGCCGTGGTTCTCGAGAGCGAGGGCAACACGCTGCTCAATGCGGACGGCAGCGACACGGACGACTATACGATTCGACTGACGAAGGAGCCTCTATCCGACGTCCAGGTCGCGATCCTGACCGATGGGCTGGCGGATGTCGTCAGCGTCAATGGCGCGGCGGTGACGCCCGCGGGTTACGCGGTCATAGGCGGACTCCGTCCGACGCAGATGTTTGAAGGCAGCCTGATCTTCGAGAACGACGGCGGCTTCGGCAAGGTGACCCGTGGGACGGGCGCCGACCTCGGCAGCTTCGTCGATGAAGGGTTCTACGTTGGCCAGCAGATCCGCATCGGAACGGGCGACCTGAATTTTGACGGCGACTATTACATCACCGAGGTCGATGTTCTGGGTCAGTTCCTCAGGGTCGACGCCGCCTTCGGCGTTGCCGGTCCGCAGGAAGTCCTGGATACCGCCATCCTGTCCGATCTCGCCAATGTCGGGACATTCACCGGTATGGTCGAGTTCACCAAGGTGGTGGAAGAAGGTGTCGACACCTATCGCATGACCATCGTCGGGCTTGCCGACGACGAGGCCGGCTGGCTCGCCTATGGCTTCGTCGAGGGCCAGCGCATCCGGCTCGACGGCACCAATGCCGGCGATTACAAGATCGCCATCATCCGCGGCGAAAACGACTCCAAGGACGACACGATCCAGTTCACCGCCGAGAACACCCCTGTCGTTATCGACATCACCGAGGAGGTGACGACCGTCCGCACCGCGGCTTTCGCGACCTTCACCCCGGCGAACTACTACACGCAGCAGACGATCGAACTCCAGGCCGACGTCAATTACGAAGTGCCGATCACCCGCGAGGGCGTGAAGGTCTTCCCGGTCTCGACGCATTACCTGTCGAAGCTGCGCGGGCCGCTGGCCGTCGAAGGCGGCCCGACCGGCGCCGACCGGTCGCTGGAGAACGGCCTGAAGCTGCCCGGCGAGGCGGATGACTTCCTCATCGCCATCGGCCAGCAGCCGCCGGAATCGCAGCAGATCGACGTGCTGAACATCTTCAACGACACCAGCAAGGAAGACGGCAACGGCGTCATGAGTGAGACCACCTTGCGTGGCTTCAACATGGCCGACGATCTCAACTTCGCCATGCTGTACGGGCTGAGCGCAGAGGACGCCGCCACGTTCGGCGAATCGCTCAATGTCCCGGGCGGCATCAGCTTTGGCAAGGTGAGCTTCGGGCCGGGCGGCTTCGGCACCAACGCCACCCAGAGCACCATCGAGGTGGTCAACCTGATGCTGGGCGAGGGCAACGACAAGCTCGACATAGTCGGCACGCTCAATCCGGCGCCCTCCGTCCAGGTCACGAATCTGTTCGATGTTACGCCTGCCGGCGTCAGTGGCGGCACAATCGTTCGCGAAGGCTTCGACTGGAAGGCGCAAGGCTTCCTGATCGGCCAGACGGTCAAGATCGAAGGGCAGGTCGGAGAATGGACGGTTGTCGCCATCGACGATGCGGTGACGCCGGCTGGACAGGATCCGAACGACAATTCGATCCTGGTCCTGAGCGGCCCCTCGATGGCGCTGGTCGCGGATGGACTGCACACCATCACGGCCTTCGACAAGGACGTGCTGACGGTTGACGAGGTGGTCGATGTGGTCCAGACCACGGCCGGCGGCATTGTCACGCGCACGTCCGGTTCATGGCTCGCCGACGGCTTTGCGCTCGGCCAATTCGTCGAGATCGAGGAAGATTTCGCGCAGAAAGAATATGAAATCGTCGAACTCAGCGCCACCATGATGAAACTGACCGGCGGACAGCTCGCGCCGGTCGCCGAGGCGCCGCGGACGATCAACCAGGTCGGCGGCGTTGCAACCGCCACCACGGAAGTCACCATCGATCCGACCTATACGGGCGGCATCGTCACCCGCGACAGCGGTTCGTGGATCGACGAGGGCTATCTCGCCGGCCATCTGGTTACCATGGTGGACGAAAACGGCAAGCGCGATTTCCGCATCGTCGAAATTTCCGAGGACGGACTGTCCTTGACGCTCGAGGGCGTGCCGCTCACCGGCGAGAGCGACGCCGTCAAGACCTTCTACGTGCAGGGCATCCATGGCGGCCTGACCGTCGTTCACGGCGGCGGCAACTTCAATCTCGAAAGCACCGGCGACATGAATGTCGGCAGCAACGGCGACGGCAGCGTGGTGCTGACGCGTCTCGATGGCCGCGACTGGGCCAAGGACCGCTATGAGGTCGGCCAGATAATCCAACTCGAGGGCGAGACCTACACGCGCACCATCCTGGCGCTCCAAGACGCCTCGATTGCGGCTCCCCTCAACTCGGCGTTGACCTGGGGCGATGGCAGCGCGCTGTTGCTGAGCGCGCCGACCAACCGGGCCGATCAGCCTGCCGGCACGGTTCTGGCCGACGGCGATTATCTCGAATCCACTGCCAATGCGCTGTCACTGCATGTCACCGAGCCGTTCAAGGCACAGGCCAGCGGCACGATGAGCATCGCTACTTTCAGCACCGATGTTGACACCAACAACTACAGCACTATCACGCGCAATTCGGGCGACTGGCTGATCGAGGGCTTCTACGATGGCCAGGTGGTCTATGTGTCCGGCCTGGCCGGTGGCTTCACCGTGTCCGATCTGACGGCGACGGTGATGACGTTACAAAACGTCGCGCTGACGCCGCAGACGAATGTCGCGCTCACCGTGTTTGGCTTCGACCTCACAAAGGACTCCATCCTCAACAGCGGCGCGCGCGTCGGCGGTGATCACATCACGATCTCCGGCGGCGCCGGTCCTGATTCTCCGCTCGTCGTCTACGGCGACACGTCCCAGGACGGCATGTGGTACAGCGGCGAGGCCAACAACGTGCTCGGGCTCGAGTTCGGCGAGAAGCCGTTCGATCCGTTCCCGCAATTGCCGGACGGCGAAAACGAGGACGACGAATGGGTCTTCCCGCTCGCCAATCCGTACGATCTGGCCGGCAACGACGTCATCGACGCGAGCGCGCTGTTCGCGGGCGCTCCGGCCGGTAATCTGCCCAGCGTCGGCCTGACCATCTATGGCGGCAAGGGCAACGACACCATCATCGGCAGCCAGGCCGGCGATCATCTGGCCGGCGGTTCGGGCGATGACCTCATCATCGGCCAGCGCGGCACCGATCACATCTATGGCGACAGCGGCGTGAACGTGAACATCTTCACCCGCGCCCTGACCATCAGCACGATCGACGCCAGCCCGCTGCCGACGGCGAGCCCGGACGCCGGGACCAACGGCACCACGCTTGAGCCGAAGAAGGCGTCGGGGCTGCTCGATGCCATGAATGCCGGGCGCGATATCATCCATGGTGACGGCGAGGGCAGCGCGCCAGGCGTGCTCGGAGACAACGACGACATCATCTTCGCCGACCACGGCGTCATCAAGATGTTCGTCGACGATCCGAACCTGCCGTCCTTGCTGCTGCAGAGGATCCAGACGACCTCGCTCGGGCTCGTGCTAGAGATCAATTCGGCCGAGGTACAGAACGGCAATGACGATGTCGTCTTCGGCGGCCTTGACCGCGACGTGATCGTCGGCGGCGCCGGCCACGACATGCTTGACGGCGACGAGCAGGACGACCTGATCTTCGGCGACAACGTCTATCTGACGCGGATGGCAGGGCTGGACGGCATTATCGCGGACGGCAATATCTTTGACGACATCGCCAACCTCCGATTCCAGACTCTGGCCGGGACGCTTCTCTACAGCCGCACGGATCAACCGGTGCCGGCCGGCTTCGACGCGCCGAATGCGGATACCAGCGGCCTGCTCCTGACCGACGGCATCGCCCGCAATTATCGCGACCCCGACGGCGCGCCGTGGTGGGCCGAGTACGACGTTGACTATGCCGACCTGCACACGGTCGAGTTCGACCGCGGCTTGGCGGGCGTTGGCAGCTTCGGCAACGACTATATCGCGGGCAGCCAGGGCCATGACGAAATCTTCGGCCAGCTTGGCGACGACGTAATCCAGGGCGACGGCGGCATCGAACTCGCGTTCGCCGCGACCTCGCATGCCGGTGCATCGCGCACGCCGGGTGGCCCGAGCGACCCGGTTGGCCCGTTGAGTGTGGTCGCCTCGTTCGAGGCCGGCACCGACGGCGAGGACTACATCGAAGGCGGCGGCGGCAACGACGTCATCTTCGGTGGCCTCGGGCAGGACGACATCGTCGGCGGCAGCTCGAGCTTCTACAGCCTCGACAATAGCGACGTCGATCTTGAGACCTCGCCCCTGTTGCACCGGAGGCCTGACGGCGACGACATCATCTTCGGCGGCGCCGGCACCAACATTGCACGCAACGATATCGGCGACGCGACGATCACCGGCGATGGCGCTGGCAACACGCCGACGAACGTGATTACCACCACTGCTACCGGGCATGCCGACGACGCCGATACCATAGTTGGCGACAACGGCAACATCATCCGTATCGTCGGCATCAACGGTAACGACGTAAACCCGACGGGCAATCTTGCGCTGCCGAACTACCTCGCGTTCAACTACGACAACTACGGCTCGGTGAAGATTATCGTCCGCGGCGTGCACCACCTCGACTACACGCCGGGTGGTCCGGACTTCCGACCGGATCTGTTCAACGTCGCTGATTTCTACGACGTCAATGGCTTGACCTCCAGGATCGATATCGGGGGCCGCGACGAAGTGCACGGTGAGGCGGGCGACGATACGATCTACCTGGGCGCGGGCCACGACATCGCGTTCGGCGACGGGCAGGACGACGACATCATCGGCGGCTGGGGCAATGACTGGATCTCCGGCGGTACCGGGCAGGACGGCATCCTCGGCGACGACGGGCGCATCTTCACGAGCCGCAATACGGCAGGTGTCATTACGCAGTTCAGCGAGCCGCTCTACGCGATCAACCTCCTGCTTGCGTCCGATCCGGATCCCAGGCACCCGCAGGTGATTCACGGCAACGTCATCGACGAGTTCGTCTACACCCCGGGACAGGTGCAGAAGGCAATTCTCAACCCCGGCGGCGCTCTGAAGAAGACGTTCGATATCACGCCGTACAACTTGACGCCTGACGCCCTGGGTTTGGGAGACGAACCGCTGTTCGACGCGAACTACGCCGACGATGTGATCTTCGGCGGCCTGGGCGAGGACTTCCTGCACGGCGCCTCGGGCGACGACGCGGTCGCCGGTGGCGAGGCGCTGCCCGAGTCGTACATCCAGCTCTATGACGGTGATCCCAACGACGGCGGAACCGACGTGCTCGGCCTCGTGCGCACCGACTTCACGCGGCCGTGGAACCCGGGCGACATCCTGCACTTCGGCGCGGACACCAATCCGTGGCACGTGAACAACCACGTCGCGAGCCGCCTCGGCGAATTCTTCCTCTATGACGAGTACGATGCGCGGCGCACGATCCTGTTCGATGCTGCCGACGGCTCGGTGTGGAAGAGCGGTTCTGCCGAAGGCAAGAAGCAGTACTTCCTCAACCAGGTGTCCGACGAAGGCGTGCTCGTCTATGGGGCGGTCACCTTCTCCCCGAACGGCACGCCGCTCACCTTCGCTTACCGGAATACTGACGGCAACGACGTGATCTTTGGTGACCTCGGCAACGACTGGATGGTCGGCGGCACCGGCAGAGACAATATCTACGCCGGCTGGGGCAACGACCTGTCCAATGCCGACGACGTCCTCACCACCAACGGCAGCCTGAACGACGCGACCGACTCGCATCCGGTATACGAGGACCGCGTCTTCGGCGGCGCAGGGCTCGACATCCTGATCGGCAACACGGGCGGCGACCGCCTGATCGACTGGGTTGGCGAGTGGAACAGCTACATCGTTCCGTTCGCGCCCTTCGGCATCGCGACAGTGAGCCGCCAGGTCGAGCCGCAACTGCCTGAGTTCCTGTACGCCCTGTCTGCCAGCGACGGCGCCGACCCGACGCGCGACACCGACACCGGCATCAACCCGACGCGCAACGGCGAGCCCGACGGCGAGCTGGGTCTCATCACACAACGCGACCACGGCCTGTGGCAGGAACAGACGGGCGGCCCGACCGACCCGCAGCCGGGCAACATCCCGGGCGGCCCGCGAGATGTTCTGCGCACGGCTGACTTCAACAATGGCAGCCTGGGTTCGTTCGCCATCGACAGCGGCGTGTTCGAGGTGAAAGGCGGTGCACTCAGCGTGGCGGCCGCATCGCTCGGCAAGGATGCCGCGGCGGTGTTCTATCTTGACCAGTACCTGCCGATCTACTACGAAATCTCGGCCTCGATCAAGGCCGACAAGCCGACCGCCGGGTGGAAGGCGAACGCCTACGTCATCTTCGACTACTTCTCGCCGACCGACTTCAAGTTCGCGGGCATCAACGTTTCGACCAACAAGATCGAGATGGGCCACCGCACAGACAGCGGTTGGGTGGTGGACGTGCAGTCGACTACGCCCGTGCAGATCAAGCCGGGCGTGTTCTACAACGTGCTGGTGGCGATCAACGGCACCAATGTAAGCGTATTGGTCGACAACAAGTCCTACTTCACCTACACGTTCGCACCGCGGGTGATCGAAGGGGTCGCCTACGGGCTCAACAAGGGTTTCGTGGGCGTGGGCTCGGACAATTCGCGTGGCGTCTTCGACAACGTCTCCGCACGGGTGCTGCCGCCGCAGTGGACGTTCCAGTACACGGAAACATTCGGATCGGGCCCCGGGCAGTTGTTCGACGGGTGGTCAACGGGAACGTGGACCGCGAGCGGCGGCCGCTACACCGGTACTCCGTGGGCGGGTGAGGATATTGCGATCAGCTTGGTTGACCTGGGCATCGACGGCCTGCAGGCGGCTTCAATCCTCGATTTGTCGGCGACGGTCAACACCCAGGGCCGGGCCGGATTGGTGTTCGATCGGTACGGCGTAAACGACTTCAAGTTCGTCGCCATCGACGCGGTGACCGACCAAGTGCTGATCGGCCACAGCACGGCGCGCGGCGGATGGGCCATCGATGCGGCCGTTGCTAGGACGATCAACGCAGGGGCCGATTACACGCTCGCGCTCGCGCTGCGCGGGACAAGCGTGAGTGTGACATTGAACGGACAGATGGCGCTCAGCCATAGCTTCAACGCGCTCACGGTGGACGGCGACTTCGGCGTGTTCGCGACCGGCAGCGGCGGATCGTTCGATAACGTGACGGTGAAGACCAACGATCCGGCGTTTGCATCCGGTTCCGGCAGCGGAATGATGGCTACGGGCATCGATCCCGTACCGGGTGCGGCGGAAACCCTTACGCAGGCGCAGCTCGATGCGATCGTCGCCTCGGCGATCGGCATGTGGACCGACGCGCTGGGCGCGGGCGATCCGAGACTTGCCGCACTGAGCGATATACAGGTGACGATTGCCGATCTGGCGGGAGGCACGCTCGGCTATACCGATGGAAATCTCGTGACGTTGGATCTGGATGCAGCGGGTTACGGCTGGTTCATCGACGTCTCGCCGGTGGACAATGGCGAATTCCGCGTGCGGCTCGATGACAGCGTGCTCACTGCGACACCGAATAGCGACGCCTTCGGGCGCATGGATCTTCTGACCGTGGTCATGCACGAAGTGGGACATGTGCTGGGCCTCGATCACGACGATGCCATGAGCTTCACGGTGATGGACGATGACCTTGAATCGGGCGTGCGCTACCTGCTCGGGCCCGAGGCGGCGACTCCGCCGGCCGCAAGAACATCGTCGAGGGGCGCTTCCGGCGGCCTGCCGAGCTTCGATCTCGATGCCGGTGGCGGCGCTTCGAACGCGCGCATCGACTGGGATGCGCCCGTGACCAAGGGTTGGGGTGCGACGCTCTCGCCGTACGCGCCGCCGAGCGCGACGAAGAGCGCGACGGCGAATTTCACGGACTTCCTGATGAAGATTCTCAAGGGCCGTGGGGAGACGCAGAGCGAGGGGTTCGACCAGATGGGCCGCACGCTTCTCGGCAAGGGGCGATGATCGATAGTTCGCGAGGGGTGCATAGCCGGCGCTGAGCGGGACAAAGGCGTCGGTTGTGCCGGCGGCCGCCCGACGGGCGGCATCGGCGACGGGGTATAATCGGCGGACGGACAGTCGAGGGGGTGTCGGCATCGCGCGTCTCGAGATCGCCCGTGGACCCACGATCCGCACGCCATACGCGACGCGTGTAGCCCGACTTCAACGATGGAATTCGAACGCCCGGATGATGCCGGGTGCGACAGCGATTGAGGCCGCGAACAAGGAGATAATGGCATGACCACGCAGCTGCTCATCTACGAATCCGCAGTTCCCGTCACCGCGGCGCGGCACGGCAACTGGTCGATCGAGGCTGCTAACGACTTCAGCTTCAGCAAGCACGTGAACTCGCTGCCGCTGATGGCCGTCGAGTTCCCGAACGCGGCATCCGAGTACGCGATCGTATTCAGCGGCACGAAGGAAGCCGTCATCCCCGCGGTGATTCTCGGCATGCGCTCCGACGAGAACCTCTACCTCACCGAAGACGGCGGCTGGCAGGCGAAGTACGTGCCTGCATTCGCGCGCCGATATCCATTCGTGTTTTCGACGTCGCAGGACGGCAAGACCTTCTCGCTGTGCATCGACGAGTCCTACCCGCGCTTCAACCAGGAGGGTCGCGGCGAGCGGCTCTTCACCGACGATCGCAAGCCCACGCCCTACGTCGAACGCGTACTCAAATTCCTCGAGCAGTACCAGATCGAGTTCCGGCGCACGCAGGCGTTCTGCAAGAAGCTGCTCGAACTCGATCTGCTGGAGCCCATGCGCGCGCAGGCGGATCTCGGCACGGGGGAAAAGCTGTCTCTCACCGGTTTCATGGCGGTTAACCGGGACAAGATGAAGGCGCTGCCCGCTGAAAAGCTTGCCGAGTTCGCCAAGACTGACGAGCTCGAACTCCTTTACCTGCATCTGCACGCGATGCGCAATTTCCCCGCCATGGCGGAGCGTCTCGCCAAGGGCCCTGCGGGCGTGGCGGAAGGGCAGGCCTCGAACCCGCGGGATGAAACGCCGGCGGAAAAAAAGCAGGCCGCGCGCGCCAGGAAATAGCGCGCAAGGCACGGCCTCGCGACGGGTGCGGCATCGCCGCTGGGTGGAGTAAAATCAAGGCCTTACGAGGCGATGCACGCGACGTAATTGTGCGGTGATTGCCCGACGGGTTCTTTTCAATCAACGAGTGGGAGACGCGCTACACCATGGCAACCAGGAATCCCGAACGTGCGGAAGTCCGGGGCGACACCGCAGGCATGAAGATCAAGTGGGACGACTCGAACATGAAGAGCACCTACGCGAACGTGTGCAACGTCACCAGTACGCGCGAGGAAGTGGTGATGCTGTTCGGCATGAACCAGGCCTGGAATCGTGGACAGAAGGAGGTCACGATCCAGCTCACCGAGCGCATCGTCGTCAGCCCCTATGCGGCGAAGCGGCTCAGCATGCTTCTGAGCAACGTGGTGAAGGAGTACGAGAGCCGCTTCGGTGCGCTTAACGTCGAGGCCAGCCCCGGCGGCGAGGCGAATAAGTAACGCCCCGCCGTCGCCTCAGGGCCGTTGCCGAGGCCCAGACGAATGAGCTCAGTCACGCCGGAAATTCACGAGACGCTCGAGCGCGGGCGCGTCGCCGATCTGGCGTCGCGGCGGACTTACGAGCAGGCGTGGCGTCAGTTCGCGCAGCACCAGAGCATCGAGGAATTCTGCAGCAGCTGGCTGGTGATCCAGGCCCACGCGATCGGCGGCGCCTCCGACGGCGTGGTCGTTCTCCTCAAGCCGGGCACGAACGCGTTTGCGCCCGTTGCGTTTTTTCCCGATACGCCGCGCGACCGCAGCTATCTCGCGAAGGTCAGCGAGCGTGCGCTGCAGACGGGCCAGGGCATCCTCGAGCCGCGCGAGCAGTCCGACGCTGCGGATGCGCACGAGCCACGTTATCAACTCGCCTATCCCTTGCGCCTGGACGGCGAGGTGCGGGGCGTCGTGGGCTTCGAGTTGGACTGGCGGCCCGAGGCAGAGTTGCAGACGGCGATGCGCGAGGTGCAATGGGGTTCGTGCTGGCTCGAAGTGCTGCTGCGGCGCCGGGCCGATCCGAAAGAAGTGGAAATGCTTCGCCTCAAGCTGGCGCTCGATCAGATTTCCACGCTGCTCGAGCAGCCCAGCCTGAAGGAGAGCACGACCGCCTTTACCACCGAACTTGCGACGCGGCTCGGCTGCGACCGGGTCACGCTCGGCCTCGTCGAGGGACGGCGCGTGATCGTGACTGCGATATCGCATTCGCCGATGTTCGAGAAGCGCGCCAATCTCGTGCGCGCGATCGAGCGCGCCATGGAGGAAGCGATCGACCAGGAGGAGGCGGTCGTCTATCCGCCGGTGCGTGACGACAGGCCGGTGGTGGCGCGCGCCCACGAGGCGCTGCTCGTCGAGTCGGAGGCCAGCAGCGCAGCGACCTTTCCGCTGGTGCACGGCGAGCGCGTGGTGGGTGCGCTGACCTTCGAGCGCGCCGCGGGCCACCGCTTCGAATTGCCGACACTCGAGATCTGCGAGGCGGTGGCCTCGGTCGCCGGCCCGATCATCGAGCTCAAACAGACCAACGAGACGAGCCTGCCGGCGCATGCGGCACGCTCCGCCAAAGATCTCTGGGAGCGGCTGTTCGGACCCGATCACCCGGGCGTCAAGCTGGCCGCGATCGGCGTGATCGCGCTCGCCGCCTTCATCGCATTCGCTACGGGCGAATTCCGGGTGAGCGCTGATTCCATGGTCGAGGGCGCCGTGCAGCGCGCGGTGACGGCGCCGATCAACGGCTTCGTCAAGGATGCGCCCCTGCGCGCGGGCGACACCGTGCGGCAGGGGCAGGTCATCGCGCGGCTCGACGATCGGGATCTGCGCCTCGAGCGCGCGAGGCTGCAAAGCCAGCGCGAACAATTCGTCAACCAGTTCCGTGAGGCGATGGGCAAGCGAGAGCGCGCGCAGGTGCAGATCGTGAGCGCGCAGATCGCGCAGGCCGAGGCGCAGCTCGCGCTGGTGGAGGAACAGCTTGCGCGCACCACACTCGTCGCACCCTTCGACGGGCTGATCGTGCGCGGCGACCTGTCGCAAAGCCTCGGCTCGCCCATCGAGCGCGGCCAGGTGCTGTTCGAAGTCGCGCCGCTCGAAGACTACCGGGTCGTGTTGCGGGTCGACGAGCGCGACATCGCGCATGTCGAGAAAGGACAGCGTGGGGAACTCACGGTGACCTCGATGCCGGGTGACGGGTTTGCGTTCCGCGTCGACCGGATCACGCCGGTCAACATGGCGAAGGAAGGACGGAATCTCTTCCGCGTCGAGGCCGTGCTGGAGGCCGGCGCGGGTGCGCGCCTGCGTCCCGGTATGGAGGGCGTGGGCAAGATCCACATCGACGAGCGCAAGCTGGTCTGGATCTGGACGCACGGCCTGACCGACTGGGTACGACTCTGGATGTGGTCGTGGCTGCCCTGATGGGCGTGCGCTGAGCGCCGAGCGATGTCGTTCGATCTGCTCAGTTCCTCCTGGTACCGCGTCGCCGAGCTGTGTCCCCGGTTGCGCAGCCACGTGCGCATCCATCGCCACCATTACCGCGGCTCCCTGTGGTACGTGCTCGAGGACCGCGTCTCGCGCCGCATGCATCGCTTCAACCCGGTCGCGTACTACCTCATCGGGCAGATGGACGGGCGCCGTACGGTGCAGGAAATCTGGGACTCCGCCATCAACCGCTTCGGCGACGACGCGCCCACGCAGGACGAGACGATCCGGCTGCTCGGTCAACTGCACGCGGCGGAGGTACTGCAAACCGAGGTCACGCCCGACGTCGCCGAACTGCTGCGCCGCGCCCGCCGCGGGAAGCCGAAGACCTGGGTGCAGAACCTGCGCTCGCCGCTCGCAGTACGGTTGCCGCTGATCGACCCGGACCGCTTCCTCGAGCGCTGGTTTCCGTGGTACCGGCCCCTGTTCGGCTGGGGTGGCCTCATGTTGTGGTGCGTGGTGGTCGGCTGGGCCGTGTTCGCCGCGGCCTCGCACTGGAACGAGCTGACACAGGATTTTTCCGCGCGCGTGCTCGCGCCGCAGAACCTGCTCCTGATGTGGCTGCTGTTCCCCGTGCTGAAGCTCTTCCACGAGTTCGGCCACGCCTGCGCGACGAAGGCGTGGGGCGGCGAGGTTCACGAAATGGGCATCATGTTCATCGTCCTGATGCCGATTCCCTATGTCGACGCGTCGGCCGCGAGCGCCTTTGCGCAGACGCGTCGGCGCGTGCTCGTCGGCGCGGCCGGCATGGTGGTCGAGCTCTTCATCGCATCGGTGGCGTTGTTCCTGTGGCTCGAGGTCCAGCCGGGACTTTTCCGCGCGGCGCTCTACAACATCATGCTCATCGCGGGCATCTCCACCGTGCTCTTCAACGCCAACCCGCTGCTGCGTTTCGATGGCTATTACATTCTTGGCGACCTGATCCAAATCCAGAACCTGCGCATGCGCGGGCAGCAGTACCTCACCCACCTGATCGAGTCAGGGCCGTTCGGTGTCGACGTGCCCGAGTTCGACGCGACCCGCGCGGAGAAGTGCTGGTTCGTGGGCTACACGATTGCCGCGTTTTTCTACCGGATCTTCATCATGCTGGTGATCGCCGTGTTCATCGCGAGCGAGTACATGATCGTCGGCGTGGCGCTCGCGCTCTGGGCGCTCATCGCGGCGTTCGTTTACCCTGTCATCAAGGGCATCGGCTACCTGTTCTTTCACGCGCGGCTGCGCAGGCGTCGCCTGCGTGCCGTCGCGTCCACCGCGGCCATCGTGGGCGCGGCGGCCGTATTGCTGATGGCGGTGCCGCTACCGCACTGGACCGGCGCCCAGGGCGTGATCTGGGTGCCGCGCGATGCCGAGGTGCGTGCGGGCGCCGACGGTTTCGTGAGGAAGATCGTCGCTACACCCGGCTCGTTCGTTGTGCGCGGCAGCCCGCTCATCGTCGCCGAGAATCCCGAGCTGACGCCGAGAATCCAAGTGCTCGAGGCCCAGCTTCGGCTGTTCCAAGCACGCGCGCAGGCGGAATTGCTCGTCGACCGCGCGCGCTGGAACCTCACGCGCGAGGAGATCGAGGCAACGCGCGCCGAGCTCGCCTATATGCGGCAGCGGCGCGAGGACCTGACCGTGCGCAGTCCGACCAGCGGCATCTTCGTGACGTCGATGCCGGTGCAGGATCTGCCCGGCCGCTTCCTGCGCAACGGGCAGGAGATCGGCTTCGTGGTGCCCGCGTCGACGGTGACAGTCCGTGTGCTCGTCTCACAGGACGACATCGACCTGGTCAGGTCGGGCAGCGAAGCGGTGCGCGTGAAGCTGGCTGGACGAACGCACGAGAGCTTCGACGCGACGATCGTTCGCGAGGTGCCAGCGGCGGTCAGCGAGGTCGGCAATCTGGCGATGTCGAGCCTCGGCGGCGGCTCGGCGCCGCTCGACCCACGAGATGCGTCGAAGCCGACGACGCTCAACACCTGGTTCGAGTTCGAGCTGGCGTTGCCGGCGACGCGCGCCTTCGTGCTCGGTGAGCATGTCTATGCACGATTCGAGCATGCAGCCGCGCCGTTGAGCCGGCGCATCTATCAGGCGGTGCGCCAGCTCTTCCTCAGGCGGTTCGCCGTTTGATGGTCGCGGCGAGCTCCACCCTCATCGGTGCCGTTTACCCCGAGCGCGACGCGCGGCGCGAGGGGAAACTCGAGCGCTTCGTGACAGCGGTACGCTATTTCACCGGCGGCGTTCGTATCGGCGAGAAGCGCCTCGATCGCATCGTCGCCGCGACCGGGCGGGCCGCGATCGATTTGCCGGAGCTCTCGGCCGAGGAATTGCTGGCGCGCGCGACGCACCTGCGCGCGCGCCTGAAGCGCGAGGGCTTCAACGACCTGGGCCTCGCGGCGAGCGCCTTTGCACTGGTGCGCGAGGCGGCGGGACGGACCATCGGCATGCGCCATTTCGACGTGCAGTTGATCGGTGGCTGGGCGATGCTGAACGGAATGCTTGCGGAGATGGAAACCGGGGAGGGCAAGACCCTCACCGCGACCCTGACCGCCGCAACCGCCGCGCTCGCCGGCCGCGCGGTGCACGTCGTCACGGTGAACGATTATCTGGCCGAGCGCGACGCGCAATGGATGCGCCCGGTGTACGAGGCGCTCGGCATCAGCGTGGGCTGCGTCAAGCAGGGAATGGATCCGGATTCGCGCCGGCACGCGTATGGCTGCGACATCACCTACTGCAGCAACAAGGAGGTCGCGTTCGACTATCTGCGCGACCGCCGGGTGCTGGGCGGAAAGCCGAGGGCGATCGCGATGAAAATGGACACGCTCGGCGGCGCGGGGGTGGCGCCGCGGCTGTTGCTGCGCGGCCTGCAGTTCGTGATCGTGGACGAGGCCGACAGCGTCCTCGTGGACGAGGCGCGCACCCCATTGATCCTCTCGACGGAAGCGCGCCACGGCCTGGAGGAAGCGGTTTACGCCGACGCCCTCGATCTCGCGCGTCAGCTCGGGGCCGGAGACTACGGCATACGCGACAAGGGCATCGAGATCACCGCGCAGGGCCTGGAGCGTCTGGAGGTGCTGGGCGAGGCGCGCAACGGCATCTGGCGCGGGCCGCGCCGGCGCGAGCAGCTCGTGCGACAGGCGCTCAGCGCCTTGCACCTTTTCCAGCGCGACAAGCACTACCTCGTGCGCGAGGGCAAGGTGGTCATCATCGACGAAAACACCGGGCGGGTGATGCCGGACCGAAGCTGGGAGCACGGGCTGCACCAGCTCGTCGAGATCAAGGAGGGTTGCGAGGCTACCGGCCGTCGCGAGACGCTGGCGCGCATCAGCTACCAGCGGTTCTTTCGCCGCTATCTGTACCTGGCGGGCATGACCGGCACCGCGCGCGAGGTCGCGAGTGAACTGTGGGCGGTGTACCGGCTGCGTGTCGCGACCATTCCGACGAACAAGCCGGGGTGCCGGGTGCGGCAGGCGGACTACGTGTACGGGCGCTCCGATCTGAAGTGGCAGGCGGCGGTCGCGCGCATCGCCGAACTGCACGCGGCCGGATGCCCGGTCCTGGTCGGAACGCGTTCGGTCGCGGCATCGGAGACACTGGCCGGGCATCTCGAGGCTGCGCAACTTCCGTTCCGCCTCCTCAATGCGCGCCAGGATCGCGACGAGGCGGAGATCGTGGCGCGTGCTGGAGAGTCGGGTTGCATCACCGTGGCGACGAACATGGCGGGCCGTGGCACCGACATCAAGCTCGGTGCGGGCGTGATCGATCGCGGCGGCCTGCACGTCATCGCGACCGAGCTGAATGACTCCGCACGCATCGACCGCCAGTTGTTCGGCCGCTGCGCGCGGCAGGGCGATCCCGGAAGCTGCCAGGCGATCCTGGCGATCGAGGAAGACCTCATCGGGTCGTTCTTTCCCTTGGCGGCTACACACCTGCGTCACCTGGGACGGCTTCCGCTATGGCTCGGACGCCTCGTGTTCCGTGTGGCGCAATGGCGCGCCGAGCGTTCGTACTCGCGGGCGCGGCGCGACCTGCTCGACCTGGACGACTACCTCGGCGACATGCTCGCGTTCTCCGGCCGTGGCGAGTAAGTTGCGGCGCGGATTCAGAACTGCACGCGGCACTTCGCGCCGGGTGGAATCTTGCCCTCGGGGTCGGGCAACCGCAGGCGCACGTCGATGTCTGCTGGCGTTTTCAGGCCAGCGGGAGTGAATGCAGCCGGCGACGCAACCACCCCGTCCGCGTACCCTCACCCCCGCCCCTCTCCCCGGGGGGAGAGGGGAGATTTGTGCGCCGGGGGCGACTGATCGACGGCGTCCACCCCTCCTTGAAAAGGAGGGGAGAAACTCCCTTCCTCTCACGAGGAGGGGTGCCTCCGACAGGAGGCGGGGTGGTGTGGTTTGGCGTCACATGGATAGGAAAAGCCCAATGAGTCAGGGGAAGCTCACCCGGCATTTCACGCCGCCCGGTATGGTGCGTTTGGGATTGGGCAGATCGAGTTGCACGCCGAACGTGCCGCTCGCGGCGTCGGTGACGTGGTCGACCACTCTGACCGTCGTCGGATATCGACCCCCGATCGGCGCCTCGGGCGTGATGGTGGCGCGCTGGCCGGGCTTCACCTTGCCATACTGGGATATCGGGAGAACGACTTCGACGTTGAGGACGTCGATCTCGGCGAGCCGCATGATGGGGTCCTTGATCGTGGTCGCGCCGAATTCGCCGGGCTTGAGCAGCACGTCCATCACCACGCCGGTGAACGGGCTGCGCACCGTGCGCAGCGCGAGTACTTCAGCCGCGCGCTTGGCTTCAAACTCGGCGAGCCGCTGATTCTCTCGTGTGCGCCGCAGTTCCTCCGTGGCGAGCCTGAATTCCGCCTCCGCCTCATCGCGGGCATTGGTCGAGATGAACTTCTGCTTGAAGAGTTCCGTGGCGCGCTGCAGTTTCTTCTCCGCGAGATCGAGCCGCGCCTCCGCGACCTTGATTTCCCCCTGCATTGTCGCGCGCGACTGCGCCAGCGCGAGTGCTGCGCGCTCGGGGCCCGACTCGAGCGTGGCGACCACCTGGCCCTTGGTGACGAGGTCGCCGCGCCGCACGCGAACCGATTCGATCATCGCCTCCACCGGACTGCGGATCTCGATCTGTTGCCGCGGCAAGATCATGCAGTCGTGCTCGGACGCGGCGATTGCCGCTCCCGCCATGAGGGGCGACATGAGAGCCAGAAGCCGGGCAAATCTTGCCATCTGCAGCATGTTAGTATCCTCGTGCGTTTTGCACTCCACGCATTATATTGTCGAACGGTCTTGGCGGCGCGCTTTGCGTGGATTGCCGTGCCTCCTGTGCCGGCTACCCGGGATGAAATCCGCCTTTAAAAACAGAGAACGGAAAACAGTGAACGGTGAACGGTGAGCAGTGAACAGGGAAAAGCGAGATCGAAGGAACCCGGAGGTGGAGTTTGACGGTTCCCTGTTTACTGTTTCCTGTTCACCCAGGACCTCGGTGCCGTGACTGACGAGGCGCTGCCGCAGCGCTGGCTGCGCCGGCTGGTGGAGGTGCGGTCGCACGAAGTGCGCGCACTTCTCTGGTCGTTCGCCTACTTCTTCTTCCTGCTCGCCGGCTACTACGTGCTGCGCCCGCTGCGCGACGAGATGGGCATCGCCGGCGGCGTGCGCGCGCTGCCGTGGCTCTTCACCGCGACCTTCCTCGTCCTGCTGGCGGCGATACCGCTTTACGGCGCGCTGGTGGCCCGGCTGCCGCGGCGTCGCTTCATCCCCGCGGTGTACCATTTTTTCGTCGTCAATATCGCGATCTTCTGGCTGCTGCTCACCCTCGATATCGAGAAGGTTCACGTCGCACGGGTTTTCTTCGTCTGGATCAGCGTGTTCAACCTGTTCGTGGTGTCGGTGTTCTGGTCGTTCATGGCGGATCTCTTCGCCGCCGAGCAGGGCAAGCGGCTGTTCGGCTTCATCGCGGCCGGCGGATCGGCCGGCGCGCTGCTGGGGCCGACCGTCACGGTGGGACTTGCAGCGCCGCTCGGTCCCGTCAACCTGCTGATCGTCGCCGCGCTGCTGCTGGAGGGGGCGGTGTGGTGCGCCCGCCGGCTGGCGCGATTCGCACCGCGGCGGGAGGACGCAGGCAATAGCGGCGGCGCGGCCGGGACGCCCCAGGCGCGCGCGGACGCAAACGCACTCGGCGGAAACTGGATCGCCGGCATCGTCATGGTGTTGCGTTCGCCATACCTCGCCGGCATCGCGCTGTGGGTGGCGCTGCTGTCGCTGCTGGGAACGTTTCTTTACTTCCAGCAGGCGAACATCGTCGCCGCCGCCTCGGACGATCCCGCGGTGCGCACCCGTATCTTCGCCACCATCGACCTCGTCGTCGGAATTCTCACCATCCTCGTGCAGTTCTGCGCGACCGGGCGGCTGATCGTGCGCTTCGGCGTGGGCGCGGCCGCGGCGTTCCTGCCCCTGGTTTTCGGTTTGGGTTTCGCGGTGCTTGCGCTCGTCCCCACGCTGGCCGTGGTCATCGCGTTCCAGGCGCTCCAGCGCACCGCGAACTTCGCCCTCTCCAACCCCGCTCGTGAAATTCTCTTTACCGTGGCCGGGCGGGAGGAGAAGTACAAAGCGAAAAACGTGATCGACGGCGTCGTTTTTCGCGGCAGCGACGCGGTGGCGGGGTGGATCTTCGAGAGCCTGCGGGCGCTCGGGCTGGCCCTGCCGGCGATTTCGCTCGCCGCGGTGCCGATGGCGGCGCTCTGGTTCGTTCTCGCACTGGCGCTCGGCCGCGGCCACGAGAGGCGCGCTCAGCGGATATAATCGCCGTCAGCACAAGGATTCTTCATGCGATTAGTCACTTTCTCGGATGACCGGGCCGCTCGCGTCGGCGTGCATGACACGGCATCCGCCACTATCGTCGACCTCGCGGCCACCACGCGCCTGCCGCGCGAGATGACCGCCTTTGTCGCGCTCGGCGGGAAAGGCCTGCAGCGGGCGCGCCGCGCGCTGAAAAGCGGCGCGGGACGCATCCCCTTCGCCTCGGTCACGCTGCTCGCGCCGTTTCCCCGCCCGGCGAAGAACATCCTGTGCGTTGGAAAAAACTACCATGACCACGCCCGCGAGTTTCAGGCGAGCGGCGTCGACGCGACCGGCAAGGAGACCATCCCCGAAGTGCCGATCATCTTCACCAAGTGGCCGAACTCGGTGATCGGGCCCGGCGTGCCGATCCCGGCAGGGAACGACTACACCGACTCCACCGACTACGAGGGTGAACTCACCGTCGTGATCGGCGGGGGCGGGCGCAACATTGCGGCGCGGGACGCGTTCGACCACGTCTATGGCTACACCATCGTCAACGACGTGAGCGCGCGCACGCTCCAGAACCGCCACCGGCAGTGGTTCCTCGGCAAGAGCCTGGACGGCTATTGCCCGATGGGCCCGTGCCTGCTGACTGCCGACGAAGTGAAGGAGGTGGGCGAGATGCGGCTGACGACGCGCGTCAACGGCGCGGTGCGCCAGAACGCGCTGGTGAGCCAGCTGATCTTCGACATCCCGAACCTGATCGAGACGATTTCGCGCGTGATGACGCTGGAACCCGGCGATATCATCGCAACGGGTACGTGCGCCGGGGTGGGCATCGGTTTCGATCCGCCGAAGTACCTGAAAAAGGGCGACGTGGTGGCGGTCACGATCGACCCGATCGGCACGCTCGAGAATCCCGTTGGCTGACAACCGAAAGACGAGGAGGAGACATGAAGAAAGTACTTGCGATCGCCCTGATGCTCGCGGGCGGGATTGCCACCGTGGATGCACCCGCCCAGGAGACCTTTCCGGGGCGCGCGATCACGATGATCGTGCCGTTCCCGCCCGGGGGGGTGGCCGATACCACCGCGCGGCCCACCGCTGCCGCGATGGAAAAGCTGCTCAAGCAGTCGATCGCGGTCGTCAACCGGCCGGGCGCGGGCGGCGCTGTCGGCAACGCCGCGGTCGCCAATGCGAAGCCCGACGGTTACACCATAGGGATGGTGCTTTCCAGCATCTCGGTCATCCCGGCCGCCGACGAACTGTTCAACCGCAAGCCCGCCTATTCGCTCGACCAGCTCGACGCCCTGGCGCTGATTTCGGCCGATCCGACGATACTGGTCGTGCATCCGTCGCTGCCGGTGAAATCCCTCAAGGAACTCGTGGCGCTGGCGCGCGCGAAGGCCGGCGAAATGTCGTACTCGACCTCGGGTACCTACGGCGCGTTGCACATGCCGATGGAAATGTTCCTGCACGCGACCAAGCTCAAGATGCGCGCCGTGCATACGACGGGCGGGGGGCCGGCAATCACCACCCTGCTCGGCGGGCACGTCACCATGACCGCCGGTGGTCCCGCGGCCATAAGCGGGCACGTCAAGGGCGACAAGCTCCGCACCATCGTGAGCTGGGGAGAGAACCGCCATCCCGCCTATCCCGCGGTACCGACGTTCAAGGAACTCGGCTACAAGGAAGTCGTGTACTACATCTGGGCGGGAATGGTCGTGCCCAAGGGCGTGCCGGAAGGGGTCATGAAGGTGCTGCGCGATGCCGCACGCAAGGTGGCGGCGGATCCCGATTTCAAGAATGCGATGGGCAGGGTGAACTCACCCGTCCAGTACATGGATGCGCCCGAGTTCAGGAAATACTGGGATGCGGACGCCAAGCGGCTGGCCGCGCTGGTCAGTGTGGTGGGCAAGGTCGAGGCCAAGAAGTGACCGGGAAGGGCGTGAACCGTGACTGGTGAGGCGTGATTCGGTGAGGTAAACCCCCGGCTCTGCCGGGGGACTCCGC
>JACQGN010000170.1 GCA_016199545.1 Betaproteobacteria bacterium
CCCGCACGCGGGGGAAGGAACCTTAAGATAGTGCCATTGAACTCTGTGATCTCTGTGGCTAACTGCTTTTTCTAGGTTGATAGAGCGTGGCCGGTGAGGTGAGGCGTGACTGGTGAGCCGTGAGCTGACAAAAAATGCCCGCTGTTGCGGGCATTTTTGCTTAAGCCGTAACGCTTTCAGGCGCGGCGCACGGGGTTGACCCGCCCTGCCTGCGCGCTTTCCCGCAGCGCGCCAATACGCTGATCGAGCGGCGGGTGCGACATCAGCAGCCGCATGAATCCGCCGCCTCCGGAAATGCCGAAGGCCGACATCTGCGCCGGAAGCTGAGACTGCTCGTGGTTCATCTTCAGGCGTTCGAGCGCCGCGATCATCTTGTTGCGGCCGGCAAGGTCCGCACCGCCCGCGTCGGCGCGAAACTCGCGCTGACGGCTGAACCAGGCGACGATCATGCTCGCGAGCACTCCGAGCACGATCTGTGCAACAAAGGTGGCGACGAAAAATCCCAGGCCCTGCCCGCGCTCGTTTTTCAGCAGCACGCGATCGACCACGAAACCCACGACGCGCGAGAGAAAGATGACGAAAGTGTTGACCACGCCCTGGATCAGGGTGAGCGTAACCATGTCGCCGTTCGCCACGTGGCTCACTTCGTGTCCGAGGACCGCCTCGGCCTCATCCTGCGTCATATTGTTGAGGAGCCCGGTGCTGACCGCCACCAGCGAGCTATTGCGATTCCACCCGGTGGCAAAAGCGTTGATCTCGGGTGAGTCGTAGACCGCGACTTCGGGCATGCCGATCCCGGCGCGCTCCGCCTGGCGCTTCACGGTATCCACCAGCCAGCGCTCGGTCATGTTCGCGGGCACCTCGATCACCTGTGCGCCGGTCGCCATCCTGGCCATCCACTTTGAAATCAGCAGAGAAATGAACGCCCCGCCAAAGCCGAAAATGGCCGCCATGATGAGCAGCGCGTTGAGGTTGAGCCCGGACCCCTGCACGAGCATGCGGTCGACGCCGAGCAGTTGCATCGTCACGCTCAGCACCGCCAGCACGGCGAAATTGGTCACAATCAGCAGGAAAATTCGTTTCATATGCGTATCGATACTCCAGTGATGAACTTGCCTGTCTTAGATGGGGACCCTCGCAGGGAGTTCAATCCCCGTCCACCGCCTCTCCCATCCAGGATCTTGTTGCAACGACGGTTTTTGCCGCTTTCGCTATCATAGCCGGCGGAGATACGATGAACGAAGAGCGGCGCAGGTTCCTGCAAGCGTGGACAGGCGCGGCGGCGACCGCCACCCTCTCGGGTTGCGGTTTCTCCCTGGAGCGCGGTCTCCTCAATCCCTGCCGCGCCGCACTTCCCTCGCACCTCGCCGAGCACGAGGCAGTGGCGGCGGCATGGCAGGGTGTGGATGCCGCCCAGGTCTGGGATGCCCACGTCCATCTGGTCGGAACCGGTGACGCTGCTCGAGCGCGACGACTGGCACCCGAGATTGATCAACGGATCCGATCGGCGCATCCACACGGGCCGCCGCGCATCGCCGCGGATCTACGAGCGCCCGCCGGCGCACAGCATGTCGCGGAGGGCCTCCGGATCGAGCGGACGGGCGTACAGGTACCCCTGTATTTCATCGCATCCATTCTCGCGCAGGAACTGCAACTGGCTCTCAGTCTCCACGCCCTCCGCGATCACGCGCAGGTCCAGCGCGTGTCCGAGCTGGATGATGGCGCGGGCGATCGTGGCGCCGTCGACGGAAGACGTGACCTCGCGCGTGAACGACTGATCGATCTTGATGCGATCGATGGGAAAGCGCCGCAGGTAGCTCAGGCTGGAGTAGCCGGTGCCGAAATCGTCGATCGCGAGCTGCACGCCGAAGGCTTTAAGGTCCTTGAGTTTCGCGACCACGGCATCGATGTCGCGCATCACCAGACTTTCCGTGATCTCGAGTTCCAGGCGCGCCGGATCGAGCCCGGTACGCGCGAGGATCTCGCCGATGCGCTCGATCAACCGCCGGTCACGGAACTGGCGCGCCGACAGGTTCACCGCGACGTGACCCACCGCAAAGCCCTGGTCGAGCAGCAACCGCGTCTGCTGGCACGCTTCCTCGAGTATCCAGGTGCCGAGGCTCACGATCAGATCCGTCTCCTCGGCGACCGGGATGAAGCGCCCGGGCGGCACCATGCCCAACTCCGGGTGTTTCCAGCGCACCAGCGCTTCCATGCCGATCAGGGCGCCATCGCGCAGATTCATCTGCGGCTGATACTGCAGCAGCAGTTCGCCGCGCTCCACGGCGTGCCGCAGGTTGGTTTCCAGATGGAGCCGCTCCTCGGTCTTGCGATCGCTTTCCGCGGAGTAGAAGTAGAAGCAGTCGCCACCCAGGTTGCGTGCGTGCCGCATCGCGGTATCCGCGCGGCGCAGCAGCGTCTCCGGGTCATCACCGTCGAGCGGAAACAGGGTGCAGCCTATGCTGCAGGTGACAACGACCTCCTCGGCGCCCAGTTGCGCGGGTTCACGCACGGCATCAAGTAGTCTCGTCATAACCTGTGACGCCGCGCCGAGGTTTTCCTGGTCGATCAGCACCATGGCAAAGGAATCCGCCCCCAGGCGCGCGACGGTATCGTGGTCGCGCAGCGCCTTGCGCAATCGGAACGCGATTTCCTTCAGGAGCTGGTCGCCGGCGTCGTGGCCCAGGCTCTGGTTCACGTACTTGAAGTGATCGATATTGACGACGAGCGTCCCCACCATGCGCTCATAGCGTTGCCCGTAGGCCATCCCGTGGCGCAGATGATCGATCAGCAGCGGCCGGTTTGCGACCCCTGTAAGCGTGTCGTGGGTGGCACGGTGCACCATCTCCTCCAGGTAATACCGCGTCTCTGTAATATCCGTGACCATGCCTTCGAGCCCCACGCCGGTTCCGGCCGCGACGCCGATGCCGCGCTCGCTGACCCAGCGCAACGTACCGTCAGCGCGCACGACGCGGTACTCGGAGCTATAGCGGCCGCCCTTGCCGAGCTGATCCTGGATCTCGTGCCATGCACGCTCGAGGTCTTCCGGGACAATGATCGAATTCCATTTCCGCGCTCGATCGCCGACGAAATCTCCAGGCGCAAAACCGGTCAGTTCGCGGCAACCCTCACTCACGAACTCCATGGTCCATTCGGCGTCGTTCAAGCGCCGGTATGCCATGCCCGGCAGGTTGTGCACCAGTGTTGCCAGACTGCGCTTGCTCTCCCGCAGATGAACCGCGGGTGCGACCCGATCCGTCACATCGTGGGCGATGCCGAGCGTTCCCGCCGCCTGCCCGTCTTCGCCCAGAAGCGCGATACGGTGAATTTCGAACTGGCGCGCTTCACCCTGCGCGGTGCGGACGACCCGCTCGCTGCGCAAGGCTCCCCGCGCGGCCATCACGTCGCGCTCTTCCTGGCGCGAACACTCGGCATCCTCCGCGGGGAACAGATCGAAATCGGTCAAGCCCACCATCTCGACATTGGTTCGCCCCAGATGGCTGTCACAGACCTGCTGGCAAGCCGAATTGACCGCCGTGTAGCGCCCCTTGGCGTCCTTCACCCACGCCGGATCGGCTATGGCGCTCAGCAGCGCGCGGGCGAGAATTTGCGCGAGGCGGTCGATGTTACCCTGGTGCATGAGGTCGGGTGCTGCGTCCATTGGCCTCCCTGGGCCGCGTGCAATCTTCTGTCGCGCCGCATATTATGCGCGCCGGCTGCAGGCAGGCATAGGTTCAGATGCGGGCGCGGACCGCAAATCTTCCAATTTGAGAGGTTTTCGATTACCATGAATCCGAGAGTGTCCGTGGCGCCGCCTACCCTCGTCAAGAAGACATCCAACCAACTGGCGATCCCTCCCCGAAGTCCGCGGTTCATGGATGAGCGCGATCAGTTTCCGCGAGCAGGCGCGAGTGGGGGGCACGAGCGCAATCTTGCCGTCCCCTCACGCCCTGCCTTCCAGTTGGCGCGGCGCCAATGCCCGCAGCGCAGACAAGGACGGGCATGCCCGTAAATCCGCGGCCGGCGCTTTCTGTCGAAGAGCTGCGCGGCTTCGCGCGCACCGTGGCGGAGATCGAATGGCTGGTGCTCATCCTGGTCATGGTCCACCAGCTGGTGCTGGTCCCGGATTCCGACAGCCGCGTGGCGGTCTCCATGGCGATGTTCCTGTTCGCCGCGTTCGTGCTGACGTTTCACTACATCAACTTCTACAGCGCCGAAACGCCGGCGAAACTGATGGTCGAAACCCTCGTGATGACCGCATTCATCACCTGGGTGCTGTTTTACACGGGGCGGCTCGAGAGCCCCCTGCTCAATCTCTATCTGCTGGTCGTCATCACCAGCGCGCTCGCGTTGGGAAAGTACGTAACGCTGCTGTTGATGGTGATCATCGCCTGCGCCCACGTCTGGCTGGGCTACCACGTGCTGGCGCAACGCCTTTTTCCATACTCCTTCGCAGCCCGGATCGCAATGCAGCTTGCCCCGCTGATTCTGGTCGCCTACATTACCACCATGCTGTCGGCGGACATCCGGCGCGCGTTGATGCAGATCCGCTCGCTGTCCGAAACGGACGATCTGACGGGCGTGCTCAACCGCCGCGCGGTGACGGCGATGGCCGACCACCTGCTGAAACAGGCCGCGCGCTACGCCCGCCCCTTCAGCGTGCTGATGATCGACTCGGACAGTCTGAAGGCCGTGAACGACACCCACGGCCATGAGGCCGGCAACCAGCTGCTCAAGCTGACCGTGCACTGCATTCAGGACGAGTTGCGCGAGTCGGACATCGTCGCACGCTATGGGGGCGACGAATTCCTCGTGCTGCTGCCTGAAACCCCGTGCAGCGGCGCCGCCGGCGTCGCGACGCGGGTGCGCCACCGCATCGAATCGTCGCCCCTGCACCTCGGCGGCAAGACCATAGGGATGACCGTCAGCATCGGTGTCGCCTGCTTCCCCGATCACGGCTCCGATTTCGAAACGGTATTGAAGAAAGCCGATGATGCGATGTACGTCAGCAAGAAGGAAGGCAAGAACCGCTTCACCTTGAGCGGAACGGAGTAGGAGTTTGTCGGACCTGGCGCCGACAAACTCCTGATTTTGATTCGAAATTCGCAGGCGGTTTTGCCGTTAGCAGCCTGTCGAATGCTAAGTCCGACAGGCTGCTAGCTCCCGGCTTCAGCGGCCGCGCCCGGGCCGGAAGTAGGTTGCGTCGTCGTAGTAGCCGGCGCTCTCGTTTTCTGCGCACCACCCCGGAACGCCCAGGATCGGCAGCGGCGCGAGGTTGCCCGGCGAGCGCAGCCAACCGGGGTCACCCAGCCGCGCCGAGACCATGCGGTCGAGCGCTTCGATCTGGATCGGCAGCGGCGCGGCGGGCAGATGCGCAGCAACGTGAATCAGGATGCTGCGTCCGGTGATGCCGGTGAACGGAGCAAGCGCCTTCTCGTAGAGCGCGTGGCCGAAGAGAAAGAAGCGCATGGCGCGTGCAACCCGTGCGCGCTCGCGCCAGAACAGCCGCTTCCAGGCGAAGCATTCGACATGCCGCAGCAATTCGGCATCCGATGCCGCAACGATCACGCCGCCCTCGTCAAACAGCGTCAGCGCATCCTGCACCGGCCCGCGATCGCGGACGCCGCTCTTCTCCTGGGCAAGCAGCGCCAGATAATGCCGCGCATTGAGGGCGGCCTTGGCGCGCGGGAACGTGAGCCACACCAGGACATTCAGCAGATCGTGCCAGTTGGCATCGCGCACCTGCACTTCGCCATGCAGGTAAATACGCGCTTCATAGCGGTCTTCCATGCGCCGCGGCCGGGCGCCCTGTGCGACGAAGCGTAGCGGCGCACCACCCGCGGTGAGGATCGGTTCCGCCCGTGCCGCAACCAGCCGTTGCAGATCCTCCAGCGAGGGCCAATCCCTTGCGTTCAATTCGGCAGCCGCCCGCCGCAGCGGTTCGAACATGGGCGAACGCGACGCAAAATCCGGGTCCCATGGAGAAGACCGGGTGATAGAATGCCGCGCTCCGGTTCCCGCTTCCATCCCTTTGCGTCCTTTGCGTCTCCGCTTCTGATCGATGGCAGAACGAGTTGATTGCGCCGTAATCGGCGCCGGCGTGGTCGGCCTCGCGATCGCCCGCGCGCTCGCCATGCGCGGGCGCGAGGTTGTGATACTGGAAGCCGAGGAAGCTTTCGGCACCCACACCAGTTCACGCAATTCGGAAGTGATCCACGCCGGCATCTATTATCCCACCGGCTCGCTCAAGGCCCGGTTCTGTGTCGCCGGTCGGCGCGCACTCTACGAGTACTGCGCCGGACACGCCGTGGCGCACAAGCGCATCGGCAAGGTCATCGTCGCAACTGCCGCGAACCAGATCGACACGCTCCAGAGGTACCGACAGCAGGGTGAAACAAATGGCGTGGATGATCTCGTCGCGCTGACTGCCCCCGAACTGCACGAACTCGAACCCGAGGTCGCCGCGGTGGCGGGTGTTCTCTCGCCGTCCACCGGCATCATCGACAGCCATGGGCTGATGCTCGCCTATCTTGGCGACGCGCAAGATCACGGCGCAGCGCTGGCGTTGGCGAGCCCGGTGCGCGCCGGCGAAGTCGATTCCGAGGCGATCGTGCTGGAAATCGGCGGCGCCGAACCGATGGTGCTCGAGTGCCGCAGCGTCGTCAACGCCGCGGGCCTGCACGCGCAGTCCGTCGCGCGCTTGATTCGAGGCGTACCCGCCGCAACCGTCCCCCCGACCTACTATGCGATCGGCCACTACTACACCCTGGCCGGCCGGTCGCCCTTCACGCGCCTCATCTATCCCGTCGCGCGCCGTGACTGGCTCGGCGTGCACGTGACGATCGACCTCGGCGGGCAGGTCAAGTTCGGGCCCGACCTCGGCTGGATCGACCGCGTCGACTACCGCTTCGACGAGAGCCGCGCAGCAGCATTCTATCGGGCCATTCGGGACTATTACCCCAGGCTGAAGGACGGGACGCTGCAGCCGGGTTACACCGGCATCCGCCCCAAGATTCACGGGCCCAACGAACCCGCGCCGGATTTTCTGATCCACGGCCCGTTGCAGCACGGCATCGCCGGGCTCGTCAACCTCTACGGCATCGAATCACCCGGGCTCACCTCCTCGCCCGCCATCGCCGATTACGTCGCCGACCTGCTTGATCCCTGAGCCTCCGGCAAAACCCGGAATGACAAATCAGCCGGTAGAACACAGAGATCAATGGCACTATTTTAAGCGGTGAACTTTACATGCTCCCTCCCTTGCGCGCAG
>JACQGN010000012.1 GCA_016199545.1 Betaproteobacteria bacterium
CTGGCGCGTGACTACGAGCGCCTGGCCCAAACGCTTGCCGGCTTCCATTACCTCGCCTTCGCTTGCCTTATGCTTCACCGCATCATCCCGCTCACCGCAAGTCCATAACAGGCTCTAGCCCGCCGAATAACACGCCGGCGGCGTTCCTAACCGTTCTCCATCGGGTTGGCCAAAGTTGACCGTCTGCCCACTCTTCCTCTGTCATCGCTAAACGAAAGGCATCGGCCGCTTCCGTTGTATATGCTCTTACTTCGTCGCTGTAAGCACCCGCGCCCCACCACATGCCCGCGCCGTCATGTTTGTCCGGAACCAGCATGCGATTATTTTCAAACTTTGCCGCCTTGAAGCACAGCTTGGCGCTTACTGGCGTTCCTCCTTTCGTAGTGAACTCCCGGGACTGCGAAGCGTCGTCAAAAGCGCAATCTCTAAAGCGTTCGGCGGGTGTAGATCGGAGCCATACCTGCCCGGGTCCTAAACGATCGAATACTATTTTGACGCGCGTATCTCACTCCCAATCGGACACCGTGAACGTTGCGACACCAACGGCCCAAATTGCCCCGAGGAGTAAAGCGATCCGCCGCGCGCCTTCAAAGACGTTGATGGTCATTGCTTGCTACCTGGCACATTCTTCTGCATCCACTCAAGGAACTCAGAAACCGATTGAGCAATGAATCCCAAGACAATCAACCAAGCAAACGCCGAGAATATTCCCCCACCCACGATTGGCCGGTTGAGCAATCGACCTCAAGGAAGCGCGCCAATTCGGGGTAGCTTTCGACAACACGCATCGCGAGTTTTGCCGGCAGCAGCCAAACGTATTCAATCATTAGTCAGACATCGGAGGTGCTGAATACAAGATCGCCGTTCATGTCTTGAGCGAAGTGAAACCGTTTGCACCAGTCGGTATAGCTCACTGCGTCACTCCCACGTTACGCCGCCCTCGATTCGCCGGTGAAATTATTTTTTTGAAAAAAGACAGGACTCCAAGGGGCATGCTCGCTCTCTGTAAATATCCCGTTCCACTCCGGGACTCCAAGGCCGGGGCGGGGGGTGATTCGTCCGCGTTTCGTGAAATGGGTTGCATGGGACCCGCGCTTAGAGGTGGCCGGAGTGCCGCCGTTGAGAGTCCCGCATGGAACCGACGGCGTTTTCGATGTGCGGCCAGCATTAAGCATGCTTTGAGGCTCCCTTGACGGGGAGGGGTCGCGCGAGTCTAGGGATACCCCCACTACCGGGCGCTAATTTGGCAAGCGTGAATTTGCGCGTGTGCATTTGGGCTTTACCCTCATTAGGGGAAACACCCCCCTTGTCACCACTCATAACACCTTGACGGCTGCGAGCTGCGCGCGCACATGGTCTTGCACTAGGTGCCCGTAGTGCTTCGATATCATGTTGACGCTGGTGCCTGCCAGGCGCGCCACGCTCAGCGGGTCGAGTTTAGCGGTGAGCATTTCGCTGATCGCAGCGTGGCGCACGGAGTAAAGCACCACATCGTCCGGGAGCTTCGCCTGTGTCACCGCTTCCCGCATGGCTTCGCCCCATGCCCACTTATTCCAAGGAATACCGCTGTCGCGCACGATCAACGGAGCCGATGCGTCCCTGCCCGTATAACATGACTTGAAAAACGCGATCGCATCCGGTGACAGCGGAATCGTGCGCCGCCCGGTCTTGCCGGATAGCGTGATCATCCCGGCCTTGCTATCCAGGTCTGCGACCCGCGCTGCCGCGATTTCACCGGGCCGCGCTGCGGTCAACGCAACGGCCTTGATCAAGCGCTTTAGCTCCGGTGACGCCGACACGTAGAGGCGCTTGCGTTGCGTTAGCGTCAGGAACCGCTCGCGCCGCCGGGATACATCCTCGAATGAGCGCACCCTGCGCCATTGTGCGTCCGATGCCACCAGCCCGGAATGGAAAGCGCGGTTTAGCGCCGCCTTCAATGCCGCCAGGTTGCGGTTCGCTGAATCCTTGGAGCGCCGCTCCGCATCCTCATCCTCATCATCGTTACGGATCAGGCCGTGCAGCCACTTCTCGATATCGGCGGCTTTGAGCTTGGCTAGTTCGAGCTTGCCTATCGTGGCGTCGTAGACGTGGCGCTTGAACCGGCCTTCCGCATCGTTCGCGTTCGCGTCGCCCTTGCGCGCCCGACGCTCCGCGACATACTGTCGGCAGGCTTCCGCCACGGTGACCATCTTCGGCGTGGCCCCGTCGCATTGCGCGAACCACTGCCGCGCGGCCTTGACCGCAGCGTCGTAGTCCGGATGGTGCCCGAGCGCCCGGTAGTGTTGGCCCTCGGCATTGCGCCAGCGAGCGATCCACGTTCCCTCGCCCTTGGGGAGCTTGCGGAAACCGATGAATGATCCTTGTTCGATGCGTGCCCAGTATGGCTCCCGCCGTACTTTCAGCCTCGCCCGCCCCGTGGTCGTGTCGATCCGCTCAGCCACGTTTCACCTCCATACGGAATGCATACGGAAATTCTACGCTGGATTGGCACGGACTGCAATGGATACGTGTTGAGTATTATCAATTAGTTAGTGGATTCGAGTGGATCGGGGTGGAGTCCTATTACTGCCTTGCTCGGGCAGGAGGCTGCGCCACGCCGGATGCGAGCCGATCAGTTCAAGCGCCTTGGCCAACAGCGTCCTGCCGGGTTCGACGCGGTGCCATACCGATGCGCCCGAAGGATGCGGCAACGGTATCAAATCGGTTTCGAATCCATGCGCGCGGATCACGTGCATTGTTCCCACCACGGAATCGAGCCGCTTCGCAGCCAGGAACTGCGCGATAGCGAGCCTGCCCACCGGAATCACGAGGTGCGGCTCGAGCAGGCGTAATTCGGCTTCCAGCCAGTTCGAACAATTCCTGATCTCTGTTGCATCTGGCACCCGATCTCCGCCGCCGGGATTCTTACCGGGGAAACAGCGGCACACCGCCGCCATGTAGACGCGGGAACGGAATGCGGCTTCATCGAGACCGAGGTCGCGGAACCAGCCGGAACAGGCACGCACCGCGCCTGCCGCCGGAAGGCTTACTGAACCGCGCCGGGGAACGCGACGCCGTGGCCGGGGACAAAGAATTCGTACTTGTTGCGCCCTGACTGCTTCGCCCGGTACATGGCCTTGTCGGCGTTGACCATGAGCGTCTGGACATCCGTGCCATCGTCGGGAAAAACGCTGATGCCGATGCTGCAGGAGATTTCCACATCGTGTCCGTCGATGCGGAACGGGCGAGAAAGTTCCTCGAGGATCTTGCCCCCTATGAGCGCCCCGTCCCTGCCGTCCCTCACCTCGTTCAGGACGATGACGAACTCATCGCCCCCGTTGCGTGCGACCGTGTCCTCCTTCCGCACGGAGCCGCGCAGGCGCCGCGCTACCGCTTTCAGCAGTTCGTCTCCGACGCCATGGCCGAAGGTGTCGTTGACCGGCTTGAACTTGTCGAGATCGACGAACATCAATGCAAAGCGCTTCGCGCCGCGGTTGGCGTGGGCTGCCGCCTGCTCCAGCCGGTCCTCCAGCAGGAAGCGGTTCGGCAGCCCGGTCAGTTTGTCGTGCAGGGCGATGCTGCGGAGTTGTTCGTTCGCGAGCTGCAGCGCGTCCGCGAGCTTCGCCCTGTGAACGGCATAGTGCGCATCGAAAGCGGAAATCACCAGCGTCACCACGAGGATGCTGACCGTCACGAATCCGATCGCCACGGCGAGCCTCGCGTTATCGAACCCGCCCGCGGCATCGGCCGCAAGGCAGATACTGTTCGGGGCGAACTGGGCGGCCGCCATTCCCGTGTAATGCATGCCCGCGATCGCCAGCCCCATGATGACGGCGCTGCCGAGCTTGGCCAGGATGGCCGTGCCGGAATATTTTTGTCGCAGCTGAAAAGCGATCCATAACGCCGCGAGAGAAGCCGCAATGGCGATGATTACGGACGCAACGAACAAGAGCGGGTCATATTGGATGGGGGGCGACATCTGCATCGCCGCCATGCCGGTGTAGTGCATGATGCAGATGCCGGCGCCCATCAGGCTCGCGCCTACGGTTACGTTTCCGGCGGTCATCGCGGGCCGCCGCACGACGAACAGCGCGAGACCGGAAACAACCATTGCGCTAAACAAGGACAGCAAGGTGATCGGAACGTCGTACGCGACCGGAATGGGCAGATCAAAGGCCAGCATCGCGATGAAATGCATGGACCAGATGCCGAGACCCATCGAAACTGCCCCGCCGATGAGCCAGAACCAGGAAGCCTTACCGCGTGCGATGCTGACACGCCCGGCCAGGTCAAGTGCGGTGTAGGACGCTATCGCTGCGACGACTATGGACAGCGCGACCAGTCCGGAATCATAAGTGCCGACCATCTCGCTCCTCGCTTGGTCGCCTCGGACGTTCCCGGCGAGCGCAACGTCGGATTTACCTGTCACTGCACGTGAGAGCCGGCCGCAAAACCGTTGCCGAAGCCCTCATCTTCCCAGACCCTCTTGAGCGGCATTAGTTTAATGATTTCGTCGACCGTGGCAAAGCCAAGCAATGCTGCCGGTTACTGCCCGGCTGCGCGTGGGAAAATCGCTGCAGCGCAGCATGAACGTGTCGATTCAGGCCCCGGAGACGACCGGCCGGTATGCATGTAGGGGTCTGTATAATTACGCGTTTTTTGCGCAGCCATGTTGATACACAACGTCCCACTCCCAGGGCAGAGGACACGCAGCGCCCCGTTGCACGGATCGGGAGATGCGCTCGCGTTGGCCGAACTCGCCCTGCGCGCACGCCCACTGCTCGTGGTCACCGAAACCGCCGGCGACGCGCAACGCCTGCTCGTGGAAATCCCGTTCTTTGCCCCGGCGCTGCGCACGCATCTCTTCCCGGACTGGGAAACACTGCCCTACGATCATTTCTCGCCGCACCACGACCTGGTGTCGGAACGCCTGGCGACCCTCTACCAGCTCATGCGCGGGGATTTCGATGTTGCGCTGATCCCCGTCGCCACCGCGCTCCAGCGCCTCGCTCCCGTCGAGTATCTCGCGGCCAGCACTTTTTTCTTCCGGCAGGGCGACACGCTGCTCGGGCAGAAGCTCCGCGAGCAGCTCACGCTCGCCGGCTACACGCACGTGACACAGGTGATCGCGCCGGGTGAATACTGCTTTCGCGGCGGATTGATCGATCTTTTTCCGATGGGCAGCGCGCTGCCCTACCGCATCGATCTGCTCGACGACCAGATCGACACCATCCGCACCTTCGATGTCGACACCCAACGCTCGATCTACAAGGTAAACGACGTCCGTCTCCTGCCGGCGCGCGAATTCCCGCTCGACGACGACGCGCAAACCCGGTTTCGCCGCAATTTCCGCGAAAAATTCGAAGGCGATCCGTCAAAGAGCCGCGTCTACAAGGACGTGAGCAAAGGCATCCCGGCTCCCGGCATCGAGTTTTACCTGCCGCTTTTCTTCGACAAGACGGCGTTGATCACCGATTACCTGCCGCAGGCGGCGACGGTCTGCGCGCACGGCGACATTGCTGCGGCGATCGACGGATTCTGGGCCGATGCCCACGCCCGCTACGCCATGGTGCGCGGCGACCGCGCCAATCCCGTGCTGCCGCCGCACGAACTGTTTCTCATGGCCGACGGCTTTTTCGGCGCGGTCAAACCCTTCGCCCGCGTCGAAATTTCACGCGCTCCTTCCCCCTCGCTCACCCCCTCCCCAACCCTCCCCCCTCAAGGGGGAGGGAGTCTGATTGTCGCAGGGGTCAGGAATGTTGATGGCGCAGGCGTCGAGGGTCCAGGTCACGCCTCACCCGTCACGCCTCACCCGTCACAGCGGCGCTGCCGCCGCTGGCGATCGAGCGCCGCGCGGACAACCCCCTGCATCGGCTGCTCGCGTTCCTCGGGCAACACGGCGGACGCACGTTGCTGCTGGCCGAGAGCCCCGGCAGGCGCGAGACCATGCTCGAGTTCTTCGCCGAGTACGATTTTCGCCCGCCGACCTGCGCCTCGTACGAGGAGTTCGTTCGCGGGAGCGCGGCGGTCATGCTCGGCTTGGGGCCGCTGCACGACGGATTCATCCTGCCGGCGGCCTCGCTCGCAATTGTCACCGAGAACGAGCTATACGCGGCGCAGGCTCGAACCCGCCGCGAACGCGACACGCGCCGCACCACCCCGGAAGGTTTGCTGCGCGACCTGTCGGAAGTGAGGCCCGGCGACCCGGTCGTGCACGAACAGCACGGCATCGGCCGCTATCTTGGGCTTCAGAACATGAATCTGGGCGAGGGTGAAACCGAATTTCTCACGCTCGAATATGCCGGCGGGGACAAGCTCTACGTGCCGGTCTCGAGTCTGCATCTCATCAGCCGCTACAGCGGCGCGGCATCCGAGCAGGCCCCCCTGCACCAGCTCGGCAGCGGGCAGTGGGACAAGGCGAAGAAGAAGGCGGCGCGCCAGGTACGCGATACCGCCGCGGAATTGCTCGCGCTCTACGCGCGCCGCGCCTCGCGCGAGGGGTACACCTTCACGGTTCAGCAGCACGACTATGAGGCGTTCAGCGAAGGCTTTCCGTTCGAGGAAACCTTGGACCAGGGAACGGCGATCAACGCGACGCTCGAGGATCTGAAGAGCGGAAAACCCATGGATCGACTGATCTGCGGCGACGTCGGTTTCGGCAAGACCGAAGTCGCGCTGCGCGCGGCATTCGTCGCGGTCGCGGACGGCAAGCAGGTGGCGGTGCTGGTTCCGACCACGCTGCTCGTCGAACAGCACTTCAACACCTTCTCCGACCGCTTCGCCGAATGGCCGGTGAAAATCGCCGAACTTTCGCGTTTCCGGTCGGCCCGCGAGTCCGCCGAGGCTCTCGCCGGGCTTGCCGCGGGTCGCGTCGACATCGCCATCGGCACGCACAAGCTGCTCGCGCGCGACGTCCGGTTCAAGAACCTGGGGCTCGTCATCATCGACGAAGAGCACCGCTTCGGCGTGCGCCAGAAGGAACGCCTCAAGGCGCTGCGGGCCGAGGTCGACGTCCTGACGCTGACCGCGACGCCGATCCCGCGCACGCTCGCGATGTCGCTCGAGGGCCTGCGCGATTTTTCGGTCATCTCCACCGCGCCGCAGCGCCGGCTTGCGATCAAGACCTTCGTGTCGAAATACAGCAAATCGTTGATCCGCGAGGCCGTGCTGCGGGAACTGAAACGCGGCGGGCAGATCTATTTCCTGCACAACGACATCGACTCCATCGAGCATGCCGCCGAGACGCTTGCGCACCTGCTTCCCGAAGCGCGGATGCGCATCGCGCACGGCCAGATGCGGGAACGCGACCTCGAGCACGTGATGCGCGACTTCTATCAGCAACGCTTCAACCTGCTGCTGTGCACGACGATCATTGAAACGGGCATCGACGTGCCGAGCGCCAACACCATCATCATCAACCGCTCGGACAAGTTCGGATTGGCGCAACTGCACCAGTTGCGGGGACGCGTGGGGCGCTCGCACCACCAGGCCTATGCCTACCTGCTGCTGCCGGAAGAGGGCCAGGTCACGGCGCAGGCGCGCAAGCGCCTGGAGGCGATCCAGATGATGGAAGAACTCGGCTCGGGCTTCTTTCTCGCCATGCACGATCTCGAAATTCGCGGCGCCGGCGAGGTGTTGGGCGAATCGCAGAGCGGGGAAATGCAGGAGGTCGGGTTCAACCTGTACTGCGCGATGCTGGATGTGGCCGTGCGCTCGCTCAAGGAGGGCAGGGAACCCGATCTCGCGGCGCCGCTGGGGGTGACGACCGAGATCAATCTCCATGTCCCCGCCCTGCTGCCGGCTGACTACTGCAACGATATCCACGAGCGGCTGGTGCTCTACAAGCGCCTGGCCAACTGCGAGGACGAAGGTGAGCTCACCGCATTGCGCGAGGAACTCGTCGACCGCTTCGGACCGCTGCCGGATCCGGCGCGGGCGCTCCTCGACAGCCACCGCCTGCGCATCCTCGGCAAACCGCTCGGCGTCACCCGCATCGACGCCACCGATTCGGCGATACTGCTCCAGTTCGTTCCCGCGCCGCCGATCGAGCCGGCCAGGGTGTTGAAACTCGTGCAGTCGCGCCGCAATTACCGCCTCGGCGGTCCCGACAAGCTCCGCATCGAGGCTACGCTGCCCGACGTCAAGTCACGCGTCGCTGCCATCCGCGACGCCTTCGCCGAGCTCGCCTGAGCCGGAACCTTCTGGAATGCTGAAAACCATACTGTGGGACAACGACGGTGTGCTGGTCGATACCGAGCACCTCTATTTCGCCGCCACCCGCGATGTCCTTGCCCGCCGCGGCATCGCTCTCAGCGACGAGCAGTACCACGAGCTTTTCCTCGCACAAAGCCGGGGCATCCTGTATTTCGCCGAGCGCCACGGCTGGCCGGAGGGCGAACTCGACGGGGTACGCCGGGAGCGCAGCGCGCTCTATGCCGACCTCCTCCGCGAGCACTCGCGCGTCCTCGACGGCGTGGAGGAGGTGCTCCGCGCTTTGCACGGGCGCTACGCGATGGGCATCGTCACCAGTTCCCAACGCGAGCACTTCGACATCATCCACGAGAATAGCAGGCTCCTGCAGTATTTCGATTTCGTTCTGGCCGCCGGCGACTACAGCGAGCCCAAGCCGCATCCTGCGCCGTATTTGAAAGGCGTCGAGCGCGCCGGCGTGCGGAAAGCGGAATGCCTGGTGGTGGAGGACTCGGAACGCGGCCTCGCATCGGCGACCGCAGCGGGCATCCGGTGCGTGATCGTGCCGAGCCGGCTGACAGCGGGCCGGCAGTTCACCGCCGCACATCGCGTGCTCGGCAACATCCGGGAACTGCCCGCCATCCTGTAAGCTCCCGCGCCGCCACCGCCGCAACCTCGGCGCGGGCACAAGATGCGAGATAATGCGGCGCAGCCACGAGATGAACATGGCTTCGATCGGAAGCGAACATGGGAAACCTCGCAACACAAGTCGCCGGATGGACCTTAATCGCCGCGGCTCTGATGCTCTGGCTCGGCTGGGCCTTGTCGGATGAACGGTGATCGCCCGGCGGCACAGCCACACGTCCCCGCATCGGGTGCCGCCGGGCCATCGACCAGGGTTCTGGGGCTGGTCTACGACATCACGGTGCTTGCAATCGCCGGCAGCGCTCTTTTTTTCATGTTCGCCGGCAGCGACGCGGGCCTGAGCGCGGCGGGCGGGCTGGGCGCCGTGGCCTCTTTTGCGCTCGGTTACACGAGCTTGCACAGGCGTCTGATTGCGCTCGGACCGGGCGTGGTTCGATACACCAGGCTCTGGGTGGGGATGACAGTGGTCTCCTCCTTGAGTCTCATCAATAACAAGTGGGAGCCGCTCGTGCTGTTTGGGACGGCGGGCATAGCGATGACCCTGGTCTATACGCTCGGCGGCTGGCTCGGCTCGCGCTCGCCTGAATGAAGGGTGCAGCGCCAGCTCAACGCCTCGCGCCGGCGCGCGCGGATTCGTAGAGTGGCATGACGCGCGCCGCGTAGCCTCGCAGATCCTGGGTGCGGTTCTGCGGCGCCGGGTGCGTCGAGAGAAACTCTGGCGGGCCGCCGCCGGAGGCCTGCGCCATCTTCTGCCACAGGCTGACCGCGGCGCGCGGATCGTAGCCGGCGCGCGCGGCAAGCTCGACGCCGATGCGATCGGCCTCGCGCTCGAATTCGCGCGAATACGGCATGCCGATCGTCACGTCCGCGACGATACCGGCGAGGCTCGCGCCGGCGTCGCCCAAGCCCAGCAATGCGGCCCCGATTCCCAGCACCGCGCCCTGCGCGGCCTGTTGCGACGCGCGCTCGCGCCCGTGTTCGCGCAGCGCGTGCGCGATCTCGTGACCCATCACCGCGGCGAGTTCGTCATCGCTTAACCGCAAGCGGTCCATGAGCCCCGTGTAAACCGCGACCTTCCCGCCCGGCATGCACCACGCGTTGAGCTCGTTGGAGCTGATGACGCTGACCTCCCACCGCCACCCGGGCGCGTCGCTGCGAAACGCGCGGGTCGCCGGAATCAGACGGTTGGCGATGGCGCGCACGCGCGTGACCTGCCCCGCGTTGCGGTTGAGCGTCCCCTTTCGGGCCGCCTGCTGCAGCGTCTGCTGGTACGCCTGCTCCGCCGCGCGATTCACCTCCGTCGCGGAAAGCATCATGGTCTGCTGGCGGTCGACACCCACCGTGCCGGACTGCGTGGTCCGCACCGTCTGGCATCCGGCGAGCGCGCTGGCGAGCAGGATGACGGCGAAGGGTTTCCAGTTCATGCCCGCATCTCCCCTAGCAGCCTGTCGGACTTAAAGCTCCGACAGGCTGC
>JACQGN010000168.1 GCA_016199545.1 Betaproteobacteria bacterium
CTCTTCCTCCAGGCGCTTGACGATCACGCGGTCGTGCAGGGGACGGATTTTCATGCTCGATACTCCTCGATTGATCGGCAGAAGCGATTGGCACTCATCGCAGCCGAGTGCCAATGATACGCCTAAAATGGAGAAATATCAGATATTTATTTTCCTTGCCCGCGTGCGCCCAGGCACACTCAGACAAAAGGCGGGAAAAGGCGAACGGGCCCCGGGCGTTCGACCGATATGGGTGATCGCCAGATCGAGATGGCTTGGTTACTGGCTGGCCGTCTGGCCGCTGATCGACACGCTGAAGCTGGCCGTCTGCAGCTTGTACGCTGACGGAATGTAGGCGAGCTCGACGCGGATTTCCTTCAGTTTCTTCGCCTGCAGGGCTGTGGCCGGGAAGTCCACTTCCACGGACTGGGTCATGTCCTGGCCGGGATCGAGTCGGTCGGTGGTGTCGTACGAGGAGGAGAACTTCAGGGTCGGTTCGGTCCGCGCCTCGCCGATCTTGATGATCTGCCCCTGGTCGTCAATGTATAGAATCTTGCCGCCGATCAGACGCGCGGGCTGGTCCGTGGAGCTGTTCGTGAGCTTGAGTTTTCCGGTGAGCTTCGCGGGCGAGTCAACCCGGCCGGAGCCCTTTTCCACCCGCTCGGCCACTTTCAGCTCTGAGACCTCACCCGTGACGACCGGGATCGTGACCTGTGGACAAACGAGTCGATGGCAGGCGCCCGGGGTGCCGCGGAACCCGCTCAGCGGGCGCGCGTTGCGGCCCGGGCGGGAAGCAGCCGGTCGGATTCCCTCTTGACCACTGCGTAGCACTCGCAGGCCTGGGCCTCCAATGCCCGCCGGTCCAGCACCTCGATGCGGCCACGGCTGTAGCGAATCAGTCCTGCGTGCTGCAATCTGCCGGCGGCTTCCGTAACGCCTTCGCGGCGCACTCCGAGCATGTTCGCGATCAATTCCTGGGTCATGATCAACTTGTTTGACTGCAATCGATCCAGGCTCAGCAACAGCCAGCGACAGAGCTGCTGCTCTACCGAGTGATGCCGGTTGCAGACCGCGGTCTGCGCCATCTGGGTAATCAGCGCCTGGGTGTAGCGCAGCAGCAGATTCAGCACCGGCCCGGCCCGGCTGAATTCCTGTTTCAGCAGGTGCGCCTTCAGCCGGTAGCCGTAACCGGCGCTCTGCACCACGGCCCGGCTCGGAGTGGTTTCTCCCCCCATGAAAAGCGCAATGCCCAGTATTCCGTCGTTGCCGACTACTGCGATTTCCGCCGATGCGCCGTCCTCCATGACGTAGAGCAGGGACACGATGGAGGATGTCGGGAAGTACACGTGATGCAACCGACTGCCCGATTCGTAGAGGGCTTCACCGAGCGGCATTGGAACCAGCTCCAGCTGAGGGAGCAGGCGTTCGAATTCGGCTGCGGGCAGAGCGGCGAGCAACCGGTTCTGCCTTGGATTCTGCCTTGGACTGTGCGGGCTGGGCATGAACGACCGTCCGATTTTCAGTCGTGACCGCGGGATGGCGATGACGCGGCTGCAGAGGAGGTGGGGCGTAACCACCAAGTATACAGAATTAACCCTCCCTATGTACGACAGCGCACAGACGGGGCGCAAGCGCTGCCGCAGACTTCGATAACATACATGGCCGCATGGGCAGCCCGATCCGGGGTAATGTGCGCAGGATTTCCTCCGGATCCGGTGACCCGGGCGCCCGCCCGCCCGGCCGGGTGTTTCATTCTTCAGCATGAGAGGTGGCAATGAACGTCGTGGCGTGGATTGTTGCGGGAATCATCATGGGATGGCTGGCCAATCGGGTCATGAATGACGGGGAGACGCACGGCAGGATCGGCTATCTCGCCGTCGGAGTACTGGGCGCGTTTGTCGGCGTGCAGTTGCTCTCACCCATGTTCGGACCCCCGGCAGCCGATCCGAATGCGTTCAGCATAACCCTGCTGATCAGCGCGGCGATAGGCGCGAGCCTCTGCCTGTTCTTCGGCACGATGATCCTGCGGAAATTCTTCCCTTAGGGGGAGCGGCCGCGCGATGGCACCGTCAGAGAGGGCGTTCGATTACCTGTCGATCGATCAGTTCGAGGCCGAACTGCGGCGGTTCACGCATTCGCGGCCGGTGATCCCGGTCGCCGACCCGCTTGACCGCGCCGTGAAGCTGATCGAGCAGAATCCCGCGCAAAGCCGTTCGCGCCTTCTGGTTCGCATTCTGTCAGCGCTCAGCGGCCGCCCCGCCGAGTTCCGGTACGCGGAGGTCGGCTCGCTCGACTCGGGCGCGATCTCGATCGTGATGCAGCTGATGGATGCGCGCCGGAGCGGCGCAACGACCAAGGAGGATTGGCTCCGCGCGGCGGACAAGGCCAACGCGTGCCAGGATGCCGTCTAGCTCAACGACGGTTCAATGGATCTTGACGCCGGCAGCCGCGACGACCTGTTGCCCGAGCGCTTCCGCCAGTCCCGGTGCGACGAGCCGGGCGACGAAATCCGTGCCGCCGCCGGGCGCCGCGCCAACGATGATGCGGATCGGCTTCGCCGGATACTGCTGTCCCCAGGCCGGCGTCGCGGTGATGAGAATGGCGAGAGCAATCGCCCGCCTTGTCGGAGCCGCGCCATGCTCGGGTCCTGACATGATGACGCGGTTCCACAACCCTCCCTCACCCTCGATCCCTCTCCCGGGGGGCATAGGTATCTACACATCTTTTAGGGGCCATATTGGTTGGGGAAGATGACTTTCGCATATTCTTTGAGTTGATCCAGATCATAATGTTCAAGCAACGTCAGAGTCGAGAACAGCATCCACA
>JACQGN010000171.1 GCA_016199545.1 Betaproteobacteria bacterium
CCTGTTGGGCAGCTAAGCCCGACAGGCTGCTAGAACTTCAGGCCGAGTTGCTTCACCGATTGCTCAATTTCGGCATACTCGCGCGCAACGGCTGCCTTGAGTTCCTTCGGGGGTATCGGATCGACGCCTTCACTGCCGCTGGCTGCGAGCCGTTTCTCCACCTCCGGGGAATTCATGCCTTCGCTCACGACACGATTGACCGCGGCAATGATCGCGCTGGGCGTACCCGCCGGCACCCAAAGATTGTAGCTATTGGTAATCGAGAAGCCGGGAAAACCCTGCTCGGCGACGGTCGGCAGATCAGGCAGCACTGGTACGCGCTTGAGGCCCAGTGTAGCCAGCGCGCGCACCTTGCCGGTCTTCATGGCGGCGGTTGAGGCCATCGCGCTCCCGGCGGCCATATTGATCTCGCCTCCCATGAGCGCGAGGATGCTGGGAGCACTCCCTTTGTATGCGATGTACTTCAATTTCATGCCGGACAGTATTGCCAGCCGTTCCATGCCCAGATGGACCGTGCTTGCTATCCCGGCGCTTCCTGCATAGGTCAACGGTTTGGCTGCCGAAAGCGCGATCAGCTCCTTGACCGACCTGGCCGGCAGACTCGGATGGACGAGGAGAATGTAAGGTTGAGAGGTCGTGCGAACAACGGGTTCAAACGTCTTGAGCACGTCGAATTCCACGCGCTTGGTCGCCCCTAGCAGCAGGAGCCCGAACCCATTCTGGTACAGGGTGTACCCGTCGGGCGCCGCTTTGGCTGCCAACCCGGCGGCGATCACGCCGCCCCCGCCGGGCCGGGAGTCGACCACGACGTTCTGGCCCCAGCGATCGCTCAACATCTTGCTCGTCAGACGTGCGACAAAGTCGCCGCCTGCGCCGGGCGACGCGCCAATGATGATGCGAAGCGGTCGAACCGGATAGCCGGCCGGCTTGTCCTGGGCGAGCGCCGCCGTGCTGCACGCGAGCACGGCCGGCGTTAGCCAACAACCCAACTTTCTGATCACGGTATTCATGGATACTCCTCCTCGGTCGACAATCTCATTCTGCGAGCTCCGTACTCCAGTTTAGTTCGGCTGTATGCCCGCCTCCCGTATGATCCGGCCCCACTTCTCGTATTCGGATTTGATGTATTTGCCGAAGGCTTCGGGCGTGCCCGGTGCGGGCTCCAGACCTTGCCTGAGCAGTGCCTGTTTGATGTTGGGCGCTTCCAGCGCGCGACCGAACTCCGCGTTGAGCCGCTCGACTATGGCACGCGGTGTCCTGGCTGCCACGACCATGCCGTACCAGTTGTCGGTCTCGAATCCCGGCAGCCCGGACTCAGCGATGGTCGGAAGCCCGGGCAACATCGCCGAGCGTTTGAGCGTGGTCACGGCGAGTCCCCGCGCCCTGCCAGCCTTGACCTGCGGTATCGCCGTGGAGGGCGACGCGAAAATCAGTTGCGTCTCACCCGAGAGCAGCGCGGTCATCGCCGGTGCGCCGCCCTTATAGGTAACGTGCACCATTTTGATCTTGGCCATGCTGGAGAAAAGCTCGGCGGCAAGACGACCCGCGCTCCCGTGGCCGGGTGATCCAGCGATCAGCCCGTCCGGCTTCGACCGTGCCAGCGCAATGAGCTCTTGCACCGTCTTTACCGGCACATCCGGATGCACGATGAGGACATTGCCGCCGGAAACTGCGAACGTCACCGGCGTGAAGTCCTTGATGGGATGGTACCCGAGCCCTTTGTAGACGTGCGGATTGACCGCGAGATTCCCGATGTTGCCCATGAGCACGGTGTGTCCGTCGGGCGCCGAATTGGCGGTCAACTCGGCGGCAATACTGCCGCCTGCCCCGCCCCGGTTGTCGATGATCAGTTGCTGTCCCAACGCGGCGCTCACCGTGGGACCCGTCAGCCTCGCCACGGTGTCGAGCCCCCCGCCCGGCGCGGCCGCGACGATGAATCGTATGGGTTTGGTTGGGTAGGCGCCGCTTTGTGCGTGCGCTGAAGTCCAGCACAGCAGGAGAATCGCCGTGAGTGCTGCGTTTCTCTGCGTGGCCCGGGGCCGCGATGTATTCTCGTTCATGTCATTTCCTCCTTCGGCAGCCGGCTTTGCGGCCGCATGGGTCTAAAAAAATGCCAAACTGTGCCGTCCTGACGGGGAGTATTGCTGTCTGGTCTTGATGGTATTCTACAGCGATGTCCGCGTCCGATCCCGCATCCCGCGCCTGGCCTGCCGAGGGCCTCACGCGCGTTCCGTACTGGGTGTACCAGGACGAGGACATCTACCGCCGCGAGCAGGAGCGGATTTACCGCGGCGCGACCTGGAATTTCCTCGGGCTGGAAGCCGAACTGCCCCAGCCGGGCGACTTCAAGACCACATTTGTCGGCGAGATGCCCGTGGTCGTGGCGCGCGACGAGAACGGCGAGCTGCGCGCGTTCGAAAACCGCTGCGCGCACCGCGGTGCGCTGATATGCATCAAGGATCGCGGCAACGCCCAGAGGTTCACCTGCGTCTATCACAACTGGACTTACGACCTGAAGGGCAATCTCACGTCGGTCGCCTTTCGCCGCGGCATCCAGGGCAAGGGCGGCATGCCGGCGGACGCAAAGCCGGAGAGCGGGGCGCCACGCAAGCTCCGCGTCGCGACCTGCTGCGGCCTCATGTTCGCGACGCTGTCGGAGGCAACGCCGCCGCTCGAGGAATACCTCGGCCCCGAGATCGCGGCGCGGGTGCGCCGCGTAATGAAGGAGCCGGTGCGTATCCTTGGCGGCTACAGCCAGATCTTCCGCAATAACTGGAAGCTCTACCTCGACAACGTCAAGGACACCTACCACGCGAGCCTGCTGCACGCGTTCTTCGCCACCTTTCGTCTCAATCGCCTGTCGCAGAAGGGCGGCGTCATCGTCGGCGGCGATGGCGGCAGTCACGTGAGCTTCACGATGATGCGGACCGACACCGGCAGCGACGAATATGAGCGGGCCGGCATGCGCTCGGCCGCGGGCGGCTACCGGCTGGAAGCGCCGGAACTGCTCGAAACAGTGGACGAGATCGGTGATGGCATCAGCCTGCAGATCCTCGGCGTATTCCCCGGGTTCGTGCTGCAGCAGATCATGAACAGCCTCGCGGTGCGCCAGGTGCTGCCCAAGGGCGTGGGCGAAACCGAGCTGGTGTGGACCTGTTTCGGCTATGCCAGCGACGACGAGACGATGACCGAGCGACGCCTGAAGCAGGCAAACCTGGTCGGGCCGGCCGGATACATCTCGATGGAGGACGGCGCCGCCACGGCATTCGTCCAGCGCGGCGTGCGCGGGGCCGCGGAGCGCGCGGCGATCGTCGAGATGGGCGGGCGCGGGGTCGGCTCCGACGAATCGCGCGTTTCCGAGAACTCGGTGCGGGGCCTGTGGCAGGCATACCGCCGCCACATGGGCCTCTAGACCGAATGGACGTCGAGCTGCAGCTCGCGGTCGAGAACCTGCTCTCCCGCTACGCGCATGCCCTCGACGAGGCCCGGCTGGAGGAGTGGCTGGAGTTCTTCGTCGAGACCGGCCGCTACCGCATCACCACCGCCGAGAACTTCGAGCGCGGGCTGCCGCTATCCATTCTCTACGCCGACTCGCGCGCGATGCTGCGCGACCGGGTGACCGCGCTGCGGCACGCCAATATCTACGAAGCGCAGCGCTATCGTCACACCGTCTCGTCCACCTTGGTCGAGCGGCACGGCGCGAGTGCGGTGCGCGCCGTCTCGCACTTCCAGGCCGTGCGCATCATGTACACCGGGGAATCGATGCTGTTCGCGACGGGACGCTATCTCGACGTTATCCGCCTCGACGGCAGCGGCGGCAAGCCGCAATTCGAGGAAAAAGTCGTCATTTGCGACAGCCGCCGCTTCGATACGCTGCTTGCCATACCTCTGTGACGGATAAAACCGTGCCGGTCCAGCCGCTGAGTCGGGGGACGCTGCCCGTCAGCCTTTGACCGCGCCGGCCGTGAGGCCGGAGACGTAGTAGTCGAGAAAGAAGACGTAGAGGATGACGATCGGGATGGAACCGAGCATTGCGCCCGCCATGAGCTGTCCCCAGTAGTAGATGTCGCCGCGGATCAGTTCCTGGGTCACGCCCACGCTGGCCGTGATCTCGTCCGAGGACGAGGTGAAGGTCAGCGCGTAGATGAACTCGTTCCAGGACAGCGTGAAGGCGAAGAGCGCCGCGCACACGAGCCCCGGCACGGCGATGGGAAGGATGATGTGCCAGAGCGCCTGGATGCGCGTGGCGCCGTCCACGAGCGCGCACTCCTCCACTTCCTTCGGCACCGTGCGGAAGTAGCCGATGAGGAGCCAGGTGCAGAACGGCACCAGGAAGGTTGGATAGGTCACCACCAGCGCCCACTTGGAGTCGCCGAGCCCGAGCCAGTTCACCACCTGGGCGAGTGGCAGGAACAGGAGCGAGGTCGGCACCAGATAGGTCACGAAGATCGCCGTCCCGAGGCCGCCCACCCCGACGAACGTGAGCCGGGCGAGCGCGTAGGCCGCCACCGTCCCGATCACGAGCGAAAGCGTCGTGGCCAGGAAGCTGACGAGCAGGCTGTTCTTGGCCCAGGTCATGAACTCGCTGTCCCGCACCAGCTTGGTGTAGTGCTCGAGGGTGACCCCCTGCCGGATCAGGAGGGGCACCGCCTTGCGATCGTACAGCTCGCGGTCCGTTTTCAGCGACGTCGTCGCCATGTGATAGAAGGGGAAGAGCGCGAACAGCAGGAAGGGGACGAGAAGCAGATGGATGCCGATCTTCCTCCAGTGCCGCCGCGTCTTCGCGCTCGCCATCACAGGACTTCCCGCCGCACGGACCTGAGCTGCGCCCACACCACGAATATGAGCACGGGGAACAGGTAGAGCGAGATGGCCGCGCCCTCGCCGATCCGTCCCGTCTCGAGACCCACCTGGCGCGCGAGGGTGGCGAAGAGATGGGTCGAGTTGATGGGGCCGCCCTGGGTGAGGACGTAGATGATGTTGAACTCGCTGAACGTGAAGATCGTCGAGAACAGGATCACAATGCCGAGCACGGGCTTGAGGAGAGGCAGAGTGATGTACCAGAACTGCCTCACCGGCCCGGCGCCATCGGCCTCCGCCGCCTCGTAGAGCTCCTTGGGGATCGCGATCAACCCGGCCAGGATCGTGATTGCGAAGAAGGGGAGCCCGCGCCAGATGTTCACCACGATCACCGCCGCCATGGCGTAGTACTTCTGTCCGAGCCAGTTCGGGCCCGGGGGATCCATGAACTCGAGCGCGATGCCGGTCCAGTTCACCACGCTGTACAGCGAGTTGAACATCCACCACCAGCCGAGCGTGGAAAGCGCCGTGGGGATGACCCAGGGCAGGAGCACCGCCCCCCGGATCAGCCGCTTGAACCAGAGCTGCTGGTTCAGTAGCAGGGCCAGCGTGATGCCCATCACGAGCTTGAAGGCGATGGCGACGAAGGTGAACACGAAGGCATTCTGGAAAGTCTGGCGGAAGGCATCGCTTTGCCAGAGGTTCACGAAGTTCCGGATCCCGATGAACTGGCTGGGTCGCCCGATGAAGGCGTCCGACAGCGAGAAGTAGAGCGCCATGCAGAACGGATAGGCCACGAGCACGAGCAGGAGCAGCAGGGCCGGAGTCACGAACAGCGGGCCGAGAATTCCCTCGCGATTGAGCCACTCCCGCAGCCGCAATCTGAATCTCGGCCGGGTGGCCGCGCCGATGACGCCTGCGCCTGCGATGGCCATGAGGTCGCGCTCCTTACCCGGCCAGGATTCTCTTCATCTCGTTCGCGCCCCAGGCGAGGGCTTCCTTGGTGGAGGTGCCGGTGACCGCCTTGGCGATCATGTTGGGCAGGATGAAGGAATTGGTGATGAGCTGGATCTTGTCGCTCGCAGGCGCGGGCCACCCGTAGGCGTGGAACTGTACGCCTTCCTGCTTGAGGGCGGCGAACTTCGGATCGGTCTTGAGCACGGGATGGTCGACCAGGTTCGCGTACGCGGGAAGGTTGAAAGCGTCGCCCGACATGATGTACTCGTCGTAGACCTCGCGCCTGCCGAGCAGATAGCGGATCCATTCCTTGGCCGGCTCGACGTTCTTCGAGAACTTCCAGATGCCGATGTGGCGCGGCACGTCGGTCTCGTGACGCTGGCCGTTGGGCCCGGCCAGGCTGCGGTGATGGTTGATGCCGTCGGCCGTCGCCAGCTTGCGGTTGCGGGCGGTGAGATAAGCGCTAATGGGATTATGGATCCAGCCCGCCTTGCCCGCGACCAGCGAGTCGTTGTTGCTGGCGTCCGACCAGGACAGCACCTCCGGCTCCATACAGTCGCGGTACATCTTCTTGTACCACTCCACCATCTCGACCGTCTGCGGGCCGCCGATGGCGACGGTCTTGCCGTCCTTCTCCACCTCCCTGCCCCCGAAAGACCAGAGCACGGGTCCCGCCGTGGAGATCGTGTCGTAGTTCTGGGCGATGGGGATCCCGACCGGGTGCCCCATCTTCTTCAGCTCCTTGCCGGCCGTGTAGAGGTCTTCCCAGGTGTCGGGGACCTTGAGGCCGGCCTTCTTGAACAGGTCCTCCCGATAGCAGGCCACGAAGAAGGTGCGATACTGCGGCACCGCGCGCCAGACCCCCTTGACCATGGCGGTCTCCCGAGCCGACGAGAGCGCCGGCCCATGCTTCTTCTCGAGCTCCTTCACCAGGTCGGACAAGTCCACGAGTTGGGGCTCGTAGAGCCACGGGAAGTGCATACGCATCTCGACGAGGTCGTGGCCGGCCTGTGTCTGTACCTCGGAGGCGTACTTGGCCGCCTGCTGGGGGTGGGCGATGTGGTCGATGCGGATCTTGATGCCGGTGTCTTTGGTGAAGCGCTGGCCGATCGCCGCCAGCTTCTTGTCCGAGGCGGGGGCGAAGTTGTTCCAGCAGAGGTACGAGATCTCCCGCTGCTGTCCGCGGGCGGGCGGGATGCCGGACACGAGAATGCCGACGAGACCGCCGGTCGTGGTGAGGAAGCGGCGGCGACTGATCTTATTCATGGGCTCCTCCGAGGGTTGGTCGATTCGGTTATCGGGAGTAATCTAGGTCGGCTCAAGGTCAGGTGTCAAGGCTACTTGATGACCGCTTCCGTCTTCGCGTCGAAGAAGTGGATGCGGTCGGGGACGAACGTCAGGCGGATCTTCTCGTGCGGCCGCGTCTTGACGGTGGGCTCGACGCGGGCGACGATCTGCTGCCCCGCCGCCTTGGTATCCAGCAGGATCTCAGCGCCGAGAGGCTCGACGACGTCGACCACGGCCTCGAACGAGAGGTCCGCGGAATCCGAGCTCGCGCCGACGCGCAGGTCCTCCGGGCGGACGCCCAACGTCAGGCCCTGGCCCCTGTAGGGCATCAGGCTCTGCGTGCGCGCGGCGGGCACCTTGATCTTGATGCCGGCAGCCTCGGCAAGGAGCGCGCCGCTGCCATCGGTCAACGTAACGGGGATGAAGTTCATGGACGGCGATCCGATGAAGCCCGCGACGAACCTGTTCTGGGGCCTGGCGTAGATCTCCATGGGCTCGCCCACCTGCTGGACCCAGCCGTCCTTCATGACCACGACCCGCGACCCGAGCGTCATCGCCTCAACCTGATCGTGGGTGACGTAGATCGCAGTGGTCTCGAGACGCTGGTGGAGGCGCTTGAGCTCGACGCGCATCTGCACGCGCAGCTTGGCGTCGAGGTTCGACAGCGGCTCGTCGAACAGGAATACCTTCGGGTGCCTCACGATGGCGCGGCCCACGGCGACGCGCTGGCGCTGGCCGCCCGAGAGCTGGCGCGGCTTGCGCTTGAGCAGCTCCTGGATGCCGAGGATCTCGGCGGCGTCCTGGACGCGCTTCTGGATCTCCGGCTTGGGAAACTTCCGCATCTTGAGGCCGAACGCCATGTTGTCGTACACGCTCATGTGCGGGTAGAGCGCGTAGTTCTGGAACACCATGGCGATGTCGCGGTCCTTGGGCGGCAGATCGTTGACGATCCGGTCGCCGATGGCGATCTCGCCGGAGGTGATGTTCTCGAGACCTGCGACCATGCGGAGCGTCGTGGTCTTGCCGCAGCCCGACGGCCCGACGAGGACCATGAACTCCTTGTCGCGGATCGTCAGGTTGACGTCCTTGACAGCGTGCACTTCGTCGTACTTCTTGTTCAGCTCCGTTAGCACGACCTGCGCCATGGGCGACCTCGCTGTGCGACTGGATTGGTCTGCGCACGCCTGGAGTGATCACACCGCGTCCGGGGCCGTGCCCGGCGCTCTCGGGGGCTGGATCATAGCACACGGCTCCCGCCCACCGCGCCAGCCTCCCCCTCCTCGGTTTTCCCGGATCGCGGATTCCGTGGTCAAAATATCCTTACTGCTATTTCATTCTTCAATTGAGGTTCCCTCTGTTTTTCGTCTGCCAAGGGTGTGGTCCCAAGCCGCCAGTTTTCGCGCATGCTGAGTCGTGATCCAGTTCTGCAGGAACTGAACCGGCGAGTGGTAGCCGAGCGTGGAGTGGCGGGCGTGATGGTCTACGGCTCGCCCGACGAGATGGCGCAGCGGATCCGCGGCCGGCTCACTGCGCCCGCGCGCCCGTCGACCTGATGAGGCGCTCGTACTTCGCGTAATCCGATTTCAGGCGCAGGGCGAACTCATCCGGCGTCATGGGCATCGGGTCGAGCGCCTGTGCGCCCAGGATCCTCGTCGCGTCGGGATGCTCCAGAGCCTTTCTGAACTCGGTGTTGAGGCGCTCCACGATCGGGCGCGGCGTAGCCGCCGGCACGAACGAACCGATCCACGCGGTCAGCTCGTACCCCGGCAAGCCTGCTTCCGCGACCGTTGGAACGTCGGGATACGGCTTCAACCGCTTGTCGGACGCGACGCCCAGCGGCCGGAGGCGCTTCGCCTTCACGGCCGCGTGAACGGAGCCGATGCCCACGAAAAACACCTGGGTTTCCCCGGAGAGCAGCGCGATCACGGCCGGGCCGCCGCCCTTGTAGTTGACTTCCAGCATCTTCGTCCCGCTCATCTGGAGCAGCTGCACCATGGTGAGCCACGTGTAGCTGCCGGTGCCCGTGGAGGCCCAGGCGATCTCGTTCGGCCTCGCCTTTGCGAGCGCTATCAGCTCCTTCACCGACTTCACCGGCAGCGACGGGTGCACAACGAGCATTCCGACCTGCACGGCGAGCGGCAGCACACCGGTGAAATCCTTCATCGTGTCGTACGGCAGTTTCTTGTAGATGTGCGCGTTCGCGATGTGGGTGGCGGATTGCACCATGACCGTATAGCCGTCAGGCGGGCTCTTCGCGACGATTTCGGAGCCGATCGTACCCGTCGCGCCCGCGCGATTCTCAACGACGAACGGCTGGCCGACGGTCTCCGTCAACCGCTGGGCCATGACGCGCGCGACGACGTCGTTGGAGCCGCCCGGCGGCCACACGACGACGATGCGAACGGGCTTCACGGGATACGCCTGCGCAAGTGCCACGGGCGGCGCCGACAGCAATGCAATCGCAACCGCTGCAGTGGCTCTGAATATCACCGTCATCGTTTCGCGTGGCATCATAAGGTCCTCCGTCAGCCGTCAATTACCGGGCAATCTATTCCAACCACCGGAGCGCGGCAAGCTCTTTCCCGCACCCTGGCTGTTGGGAGGCGTTGCTTCGGTACGGCAGGTCAGGCGATGTCGGGTACGATAAGTTCGGACGGGCGGAGCAGGCGGCCGACGGGGTCTGCGTGGCAAGCGATCATGGCCAGATATAGCCCGCTTCGCGCTGGTGGCGTATCGACAGCACGAGAACCCGGTCGCGTGCATCATCGTAGCGGTAGAGGGCGAGATAACCGCTTCTGCCGCGCGAAATGGTCAGCTCGCGATATCCCGACTCCACCGGGCGGCCGAGCAGCGGATGGAACCGAAGCGCTTCGACCGCCGACGCGATCAGCCCGGCCGTCTCGACGGCCGCGGGTGGATCTGTCTCCGCCAGAAAATCAACGAGTCTCAGGAGATCGGATGAAGCGCGCGGCGTGTAGCGGATGACCGCCATCGCCGGGCGTTACCACTTGACGGGCTTCGGGCGCGCGGATTTCTTCCCCGCGGCGCGGTTGCGGATGTACCGATGCACGTCCTCGGCCCGGAATACCAAGCCCATTTTCCCGACCTCCTTCTCCGCAGCCAATGCATCGGCGATGAACGCCTTGCGTTTTTCCGCGAGCACCGCCTGCGTTTCGAGCGCCTCGACCATCCACGCGTGCGGGGTCTTGCCGGCGGATTCCGCCAGCGGCGCGATCCGCTTCTTGAGGGTCTCGGGGAGTTTCAGTGTGGTCGTTGCGGGCATGGTGCGTCTCCGTCAGGTGACACCAAGGTAACACCTGGAACCGTGCCGGTCAAGCTGCTCGTGGCGATCGCGAATGTGCCATCTCGCCAAAACACCCCGTCGGCCGCCCGCACATGCACGTGCGGATGAAAGTTGAGACCTGGAAGTTGCGTTCGAGTCCTATTTCAGTTCCAGCTTGAGGTCCGCGATCAGCTTGCCCCAGCGCTCCATCCCGTCGCGTATCAACGCCGCCATGTGCTGCGGCGTGCTGGGTGTCGGTTCGAGACCCACAGCCTCAAGTCGCTCGCGCACCGCAGGGCTGCGCAGTATCCGGCCGACTTCGCCGTTCACGCGCGCCACGACCTCCTTCGGCAGCTTCGCCGGCCCGAGTATGCCGATCCAGTGGTAGATATCGAAACCGGCGAGACCCGCCTCCGCGAGCGTCGGCACATCCGGCAGCGCCGCCGAGCGTTTCGCGGAAGTGACCGCGATGATTCTCGCCCGGCCCGCCCGGTGCTGCGGGATCACGGTGGAGGATCCGACCAGCACCACCGGCACCTGTCCCCCGGCGAGATCGATGATGGCCTGGCCGGCGCCCTTGTACGGAATGTGGGTCATCTCGAAGCCGCCCGCCCGCTTGATCAGCTCGCCGGCCAGATGCTGCGAGGTGCCGGTTCCCGAGGTGCCGTAGGAAAGACCGCCGGCTTTGGCTTTGGCGAGCGCGATCAGCTCCTTTACTGATTTGACCGGCAGCGCGGCATGCACGGCGAGCGCCATCGGCTGCGTCGTCATGGTCGTGATCGGAACGAAGCTCGCGCGCGGATCAAAGCTCAACTTCTTGAACGCGGACGGCAATATGGTGATCGCGTCGGCGGCAGTCGTTAACGTGTAGCCATCCGGCGCGGCTCTCGCGACCAGGTCGAGCGCGATGGTCCCGGAGGCGCCTCCGCGATTGTCGACCACGAACTGCTGGCCGAGCGCCGCGCTCAACGGCTCCGCCACGGTGCGCGTCACCAGGTCGTTCGCGCCCCCCGGCACGTACGGCACCACCCAGCGCACCGACCGCGTGGGCTGCCAGCCTTGCGCGTGCGCGAAAGAAACGCAGGTCACCGCGGCAAGCAGCGCGGGGGCGCTGCCGATGCGAAGACTTACGATGCGGGAATTGCAATTGCGGAGATTCATGAGATTCCTGGATAAGCCACGCGGGGAAGTGGAAGAAGGGAGAGAAAAATCTCGGGTTTACCCACCGGACGCGATCCTGTGCGTGACCGGAACGCCTTCGTGCACGCTCCGAAGCCCGCATCAGGCCTTGATTGCGGCGGCGTGGTCGCGTTCATGTGGCGCATCCGGCCTGGACAACTCGACATGATGACAAATACTGCACCCCATGTCCCGGTTCACGCAAGCGCAGGCGCGCGGGCGGATCAGCCGCTCTCTTTGTGGGCCGC
>JACQGN010000174.1 GCA_016199545.1 Betaproteobacteria bacterium
GATCTGTAAGGAAAAGATGTGGGTATTACCCAGGGCTCAAGGGGAGGGAATATCATCTTGTCAGGACTCTCACTCCGCCGGCCACTTGAATATCCTTGTTGCCGTGCCGTGCATCATCATCTGCACGTCGGCCGCTGGCAGGTAGGCCGCCGCATGCTTGCGGATGATGTCGGCATTCTGAGCATAGGTGCCGCGGTTCTTGCCCATGGTCTGGGTCTGGTCCGAGCCCCACATCAGGCGCTCGGCGCCATAGGCCGCGTGCACGCGCTTGATCATCGGATGGAGGTCCTCATACTCGGGCGGCGCGCTGCCCGACACCAGCGGCAGCGATGACACTTTCACGTGCACATTGCGAAAGCGCGCGAGGGATTCCATGGCCTGCACCTTGCTCTCGCGCGCCTCGCCGGGGGTAGCCCAGGCGAAGTGGTCGATGATGAGGGTGAGGTTCGGATATTTCTTCAGCACCGGCTCCATCAGGGCCGGACCGCTGCGGGTCCAGACGGCGATCGCCATGTCCTGGTCGATGCACGCCTTCCACACCGGCTCGAAGGCGCCTTCGGCAAACATTTTCTGGTGCTCGGCCTCGTTCATCGACAGGCGCAGGCTGCACACGCCCGGCTGCTCCAGCCAGCGTGGCAGCAGCTTGTATTGCTCGGGCAGCTTGGGCACGAACCAGGCCATGACGCGAAAGCGCTTGGGGTACTTGGCGGCAGCCGCCTGGCCGCAGACCGGGCTGCGATTGGGGGCGACCCCGGCCGGGGAGATGACGGCACGGTCGATGCCGGCTTCGTCCATCAGCCCGAGCATGCGCTCGGCGGGCATGGGATCGGGCAGGTGCGATTCCGCTCCCGGGCCCCATGGGTCTTCAGGCGTATTCGCGTTCCAGATGTGGACCTGTGCGTCGGTGATCATGTGCTCCTCTTTGGGTTTGGATGGCGTGCTGACGGAACGCTCACGCAGACTCCGTTGAACGCGTCCCAAATCACTTTGGAGATCATCGCCGATTAACGAGGTACCATGTTGGGGGTAGGTTCGGCAGGGAGCGGTTGGGCGTTCATTTCCCGCGCCCGCTTCTCTAACGCCGGCAGGACGGCAAACACGACGTCCTCGTCATAGTCCGCCGCCACGCCCGGGTAGCCTGCCTGTTGGATCATGTCCCGCAGCTTCCCACTCTTGAATTGCTCCAGCGTCCACTCCAGTGGGTCGGGCACCAGCGTCTTGTCCCAGAAGATGCGGTGGTTCTTGTTCCGCGGACCATAGTGATAGTGCGGGGCTTCGCGGAAGCAATCGAAAGCCAGTAATTCGGTTTCTTCCATGTAGGTGCGACCTGGCGTGCCCGCCAGATCGGCCAGCACGTGGATCGCCAGACCGCCGTCTCCTCCGACCTGCTTGCGCAGCTCCAGGCCAAACCGGAAGTTGCCGGCCTCGAACATATCGGTGCCTCGGTTGTGCTTGACGGTGTTTCTGCCGCTGGCAAACAGCACCCGGGCTGTAGATTCGACCTCGGCCAGGGTGCGCGCGACTGCTTGCACATCGACCTTTTGCGCTATGTCCTCATATTTGGAGGCCCGGAGCATGTCAGGCAGCCGGGTCCTTATCTGCTTCACCGACCAGCCGATCGGGTTGCCGTCCACCGTGGGATCCATACGGCAGAGTTTGTTCACGTGCTCGGGACCATACACATAGCTGCGCTCCAGGTCGAAACAGTTGAACCGCAGCAATGTTGCCTCTTTCCCCCCACCCTGTCCGACGACCAGGATGGCCACGCCCTGGTCGGAGTGGTCGTCGATATTCCCGTCCCACAGCTCGTGCTGGACGGCGAAACGCACATTGCCCGCTTCAAATGTGGCCCTGCGACCGAGTTGTGCCATGATCAAATCTCCAAAATACGATAGACGGAAAATCAATCCCGGGCAATCTATTCCAAGCGCCAGAACGAAGCAAGCCCTTTCCCGCACCCCGGCTGCTTCGAGGCGTTGCTTCGGTACGGCACGTCAGACGATGCCGGGAACCGGGTGACAGGTCAGTGGCAAGCTAACATCCCGGGGCCAGCTCTGGGGCCGGTGAAGTGGCAATACTTTTACCTCTATGTCCTCATCGACATCTTCAGCCGCTACGTGGTGGGGTGGCTCGTGGCGGCCGCCGAGAACGCGGGGCTCGCCGGAGCGCTGATCGAGGAGTCCTGCGTAAAGCATGGGGTAGCGCGCGACACGCTCACGCTGCACTCCGATCGGGGCAGTCCCATGCGCGCGAAGAGCACCGCGGAACTGCTCGTCGATCTGGGAGTGGCCGCCTCCTACTCGCGCCCCCGGATCTCCAACGACAATCCGTTCTCGCAGGCGCAGTTCAAGACGTTAAAGTATCGGCCCGAATTCCCCGAGCGCTTCGAGGGCCTCGAGCACGCGCGGGCGCACCTGCGTTCGTTCTTCGCTTCGTATAACGAGGAGCACCGGCATTCCGGTATCCGCTTCATGACCCCGGCGGCGGTGCACTTCGGACAGGGCGCCGCACTCCACGCGCAGCGCGCTCAGGTTCTGAAGAGCGCCTACGCGGCGCACCCGGCGCGCTTCAAGCATCGCCTACGACCCCGCCGGCGTTGCCAACCGTGGTCGGCATCAACCTACGGAAACCCGGAAACCCATCACCCAACCCAAGGAGACTGCCGATGACCTGACGACGACACCCGCATTGCTCACTAATTTCTGAACCA
>JACQGN010000175.1 GCA_016199545.1 Betaproteobacteria bacterium
GCCGCGTGCGCCGCCGCGAGCCGCGCGACGGGCACCCGGAAAGGCGAGCACGAGACGTAATCGAGACCGATGCGATGGCAGAAGTCGATGCTCGCGGGGTCCCCGCCGTGCTCGCCGCAGATGCCGATCTCCAGATTCTTGCGGCGCTGGCGGCCGAGCTTCACCCCCAGTTCCATCAGGGCTCCCACGCCGCGCTCGTCGATGGTTGCAAACGGGTTCTGCGTCAGGATGCCCTTGTCCAGATATTCGCTCAGGAATCCCGTTTCCGCGTCGTCGCGCGAGATGCCGAACGTGGTCTGCGTGAGGTCGTTGGTGCCGAACGAGAAGAACTCGGCGAACTCGGCGATGCGGTCGGCGACCAGCGCCGCCCGCGGCACCTCGATCATGGTGCCGAACTCGTAGCGCACTTTCATGCCCTGTTCCGCGAGCACCTTGCGCCCTTCCTCCTCGAGCAGCGCGCGCCCCACCTTGAGCTCGCTGCTGGTAGCCGCGAGCGGGATCATGATCTTGGGCTTCAACTTGACGCCTTCCCGCGCGCACGCGCAGGCGGCCTCGACGATGGCGCGCATCTGCATGCGCACGAGTTCCGGCATGTGGATGCCCAGGCGCACGCCGCGCAGCCCGAGCATCGGGTTCTGCTCGTGCATCGCCTGCACGCTCTCGAGCGCCTTGCGCTTGGCGGCGAGTTCCGCTTCCAGCACGGCGACGTCGCCGTCCTTCAACCGCAGGCGGGTCTCCAGCTCGATGACCGATTTCTGCAGTTCGTCGCGGCCCGGCAGGAATTCGTGCAGCGGGGGATCGATCAGGCGAATCGTCACCGGGAGCCCGTCCATCGCCTTGAAGAGCCCGATGAAATCGGCGCGCTGCATGGGAAGAAGCTTCGCCAGGTGCTCGGCGCGCGCCGCGGCGTTCCGGGCGAGGATCATGCTGCGCACGACCGGAAGGCGTTCGGCTTGGAAGAACATGTGCTCGGTGCGGCACAGGCCGATGCCTTCCGCGCCGAAGCGGCGGGCGCGCGCAGCGTCGGCCGGGTAGTCCGCGTTCGCCCATACTCCCAGGCGGCGGAAGCGGTCGGCCCACGACAGCAGCTTCACCAGGTACGGGTCGGTCATGTCGGGCACCACGGTGCGGATTTCGCCGGCGAACACTTCACCGGTGCCGCCGTCGATCGTCAGCCAGTCGCCTTCCTTCAGCACTTGGCCGGCTGCCGTGCGCATCTCGCGCCGCTCCGCGTTGATCTCCAGCGCGACCACGCCCACCACGGTCGGGATGCCGAACTGCCGCGCCACCAGCGCCGCGTGGCTGGTACGCCCGCCGCGGCTCGTCACCACGCCCTGCGCGACGAGCATGCCGTGCACGTCGTCGGGGCTGGTCTCGCGCCGCACGAGGATGACTTTCCGCTTGAGGAGCTTGGCCCAGTTCTCGGCGGTGTCGGCGTCGAACACGATCTGGCCGATGGCCGCCCCGGGGGAAACATTGAGCCCGTCCGCGATCAGCGAACCCTTCTCGCGGGCGGCGTGGCACGCTTCGGCGTCGAGCTGCGGGTGCAGGAAATAGTCGACGTGCTCGGCGGTCACGCGCCGCACCGCCTCGGCCTGGCTGATCAACTTCTCGTTCGCGAGATCCACGGCGAGGCGGATCGCCGCCTGCGCGGTGCGCTTGGCGTCGCGCGTCTGGAGCATCCACAGCTTGCCGCGCTCGATCGTGAACTCGATGTCCTGCACCTCGCGGTAGTGCTTTTCGAGCGTGCGGGCAATCCGCCGCAACTCCTGGTCCACCTTGGGCATCGCGCGCACGAACTCGGCGATGGGCAGCGTGCGGCGCTTGCCCGCCACCACGTCCTCGCCCTGCGCGTTCATGAGGAAGTCGCCCTCGAGCTCTTTCTCGCCGTTCGTCACGTTGCGCGTGGTCATCACGCCGGTGCCCGAGTCCGCGCCCAGGTTGCCGAAAACCATGGCGACGATGTTGACCGCCGTGCCCAGGTCGTGCGAGATGCCGGCGGCGGTGCGGTAGTCGTGCGCGCGCTTGCCGCGCCACGAGCGGAACACCGCCATCGTCGCGAGCTTCAGCTGTTCCAGCGCGTCCGTCGGGAACGGGCGGTGCGCGTGCTCTTCCACGATGCGCTTGAAGCCGGCGGTGATCGCCCTGAGGTCCCCGGCCGGAAGCTCCGCGTCATTCCACACGCCGCGGCGCGCGCGATATTCCGACAGCAGCGCGTCGAAAGGCTTGTGCGGCAGGTCGAGCACGACCGTGGCGTACATCTCGATGAGGCGGCGGTAGGCGTCGAACACGAAGCGCTCGTCGCCCGTCAGGCGCGCGAGACCCTCCGCGACCTCGTCATTGAGGCCAATGTTGAGGACGGTATCCATCATTCCCGGCATCGAGAACTTCGCCCCCGAGCGGCACGACACCAGCAACGGACTGGCGGGGTCCCCGAGTTTTTTCCCCGCGGCACGCTCCAGGGCCTGGACCGCCGTCAGCATCTGTTCCCATATGCCATGCGGAAAGCGGTCGCCGGCCGCGAGGAAGGCGCGGCAGGCTTCGGTGGTCACGATGAAACCCGGCGGCACCGGCAGCTTCAGTTTCGTCATCTCGCCCAGATTCGCGCCCTTGCCGCCGAGCAGGCCGCGCACGCCGTCCCACGAGCCGGCCGCGCGCTCGGCGAGCCGGATCTCGTCGAAGGCATAGACGTACTTCACGTCGACCTGTCGGCGCGCGGCTCCGCGCGACCCGCGGAGCCGGGTCTTCTTGCTTGCTGCAGTCATGATTACGATTCACCTCGAAGTCATGTGTCGATTGGCGCCGCATCTGCGCGGCGACCATCGCGCCCGGTCAAAATACATAAAGGCGCGGCGGCAAAGGGCCGCGCGGGCGGAGGGATTATATACGCAGTCCACTTGCCGGCATGGTAGATTGCGTCAAAGGTATCGCATGAGCACTGCGCCAAATCCGTACGCGACCCCGAAAGCGGTTGTGGCCGACTTGGGCGCCGCGCCCGGAGTAGAAGCCGTGCGCGAGGAGCATCTTGGCCACGAGACCAATATCAAGGCGGTCGGCGGACTTTTCATGCTGGCGGGCATGTTGGCGTCTTTCACCGCGCTTTCTGTGATCGTGTCCGGAGCGGTGGGCGCGATGGAGAGCATGGCGGTTCTCGTGACTGGCGTGCTGCTCGCGTTCCTGGCCGTGTCGAGCGTTGTCGTGGGCTGGGGCCTGAGAATGCTGCGCGCCTGGGCCCGCACGCCGTCGGTCATACTGGCCGTGATCGGACTGCTGGGATTTCCCATCGGCACGCTGCTCAATGCTTATGTTCTGTGGCTGCTCGCTTCACGGAAGGGGCGGATGGTGTTCTCGGTGGAATATGCGTCCATCGTGGAAGCGACGCCGCACATGAAGTATCGAACGCCGCTTGTGCTCTGGATCTTGCTGGGTGTGATCGTCCTGCTGGTCGTCGTGCTGTTTGTGGCGGCGCTTGGTTGATCGGGGCGCCAGGACGCACGCCGCTGCGCAATGCTGTTCAATTCGTATCCTTTCCTGTTCGTGTTTCTCCCACTGGCGCTCGCCGGATTCTTCCTGCTCGGGCGCGCGCGCCCGCTGCTCGCCGCGGGCTGGCTGGCGCTCACGTCGCTCGTCTTCTACGGCTGGTGGAACCCGGTTTACGTCGCGCTGCTTCTCGCCTCGATCGTGTTCAACTTCGTGGTGGGACTCGCGATCGTGCGCGAGGCCGGCACGCGGCGCGCGCGGCGCCTGCTGGCATTCGGCGTCGCGGCCAACCTCGTGCTCCTCGGCTATTACAAGTACGCGGATTTTTTCGTCTCCAATCTGAACGCCCTCGGCGCTGACCTGCCGCTGCCGCAGGTCATATTGCCCCTGGGCATCTCGTTTTTCACGTTCACGCAGATCGCGTTTCTCGCCGACGCGTATCAAGGCAAGGCGGCGGAGTACCGCTTCACGCATTACTGCCTGTTCGTCACCTATTTTCCTCACCTGATCGCAGGACCCGTGCTCCATCACCGGGAAATGATGCCCCAGTTCGGGCGCGCGGAGAGCTACCGGCTCGACTGGGAAAATCTCGCGGTCGGGTTTACGATCTTCTTCATCGGGCTGTTCAAGAAAACGGTGATCGCCGACGGCATCGCGGTGTACGTGCGGCCGGTGTTCGAGGCGCCGGGACGAGACGTGGCGCTGACCGCGCTGGATGCCTGGGGTGGGGTGCTCGCCTACACCTTCCAGCTCTATTTCGACTTCTCAGGCTATTCCGACATGGCGATCGGCCTCTCGCGCCTGTTTGGCGTCCGCCTGCCGCTCAACTTCCATTCCCCCTACAAGGCGGCATCGATCATCGATTTCTGGCGCCGCTGGCACATGACCCTGTCACGCTTCCTGCGCGACTATCTTTATTTCGGATTGGGCGGCAACCGGCGCGGTCGTACCCGGCGTTACGTGAACCTTATGGTGACGATGCTGCTCGGCGGGCTGTGGCACGGCGCGAACTGGACGTTCGTCATATGGGGCGGATTGCACGGCCTCTATCTGCTCGCGAACCACGCCTGGCGGGAACTGCGCGCCCGACTCGGCTGGAATCGTCAATTCGGCAGCCTCGGAAAAGCGGCGGCGGTGCTGCTCACTTTCCTCGTGACGGTCGTCGCATGGGCATTCTTCCGCGCCGACACGCTCGGTGATGCGCTCGCCATCGTGCAAGCCATGGCCGGCGCCAACGGTGTCACACTGCCGTATCGCTGGCTCGACAAACTCGGCGCCGCGGGATCGTGGCTCGCCCAGCACGGGGTGCGCTTCGAAAATACGGCGACCTTCGGCGGCGGCACGCAGGTGAACTGGATCCTCATCTGTGGACTGATTGCCTTTTGCACGCCGAACACCCAGGAGATCCTGCGGGCGTTTCGCCCCGCCCTTGGTGTGGAGCCGGGCGGTGTGGCGCGCTGGTGGCACTGGCGCCCGGCGTGGCCTTGGCTCGCAGCGACCGCGGTAGCGGCCGCGTGCGCCGTGCTCTCGCTCACGGCGGTCAGCGAATTCATCTATTTCCAGTTCTGATGACTTCGCGACAGTACACGATTGGGCTGCTGGCGGGTGTCGCGTTGCTGCTGGGACTGGCTGCCGCGACGAACCGGCTGGTGGATCCGTTCTGGTACTACCGCGACCTCGAGATCGAGGGCTTCAACGCGGCCAAGCCGAGATTTGCCCGCTTCGAGCGGCACATCAAGCCGCAACTCCTCGCGCGCGAGCGACCCCAGGCCATGGTGCTTGGCAGTTCGCTCGCGGAGATCGGTTTCGATGCGAACGATCCCGCGCTGACCGGCGCCGGAAAGCTGAAGGGCTACAACTTTGCCTTTGCCGGCGCGGGCTGGGACCTGGTGCAATGCCATTTCGAGTATGCGCTCGCCGTTACGGATCTCAAGCGCGCGGTCATCGGCATCCACCCGGGAGCGCTGCCGGCCACGGACTGCGCCAACCGCATGCCGGAGGTGCGGGAGTTCTCAGAGGTCAAGCTTCTGGTGTCGTTGCGGGTGCTGCAGAATTCGATGCGCACCGTGATGGAGCAGAGGCGCGGGCGTTCCAGTCATACTCGCGAGGGCCGCTATCTATACGCGCGGGACATTCCAGGCGTGGCGATGCGGTTTCGTGAGTTTTTCCTGGGGCGACAGCGCAGCGACTCCCGCTGCACGATCGAGCGAGTGCGGGTGCCGCCGGCGGGCGCGAGTCCTGCCGCTGCCGCAATCGCCCTGCCCCGGAGGCTGGACCTCTCAGGCCTGCGTGCGCTGATCCGCGCGGCGCGGGCGCGAGGCATCGAGCTGCGGCTGTTCGCCTACCCGTACCATGCGCTGTCCCTCGAACTCGATTTCCTGTGCGGGCAAGACGCGCAACGCTGGGCGGCCCTAGCCGCGATTACGCAGGTGGTGGCCGAAGAAGCGCCGCACGGAGGCGTCGAGTTGTGGGAGTTTTTCGGCTATAACGAGGTGACCGGCGAGCGCGTCGTCAGCCGTCATCCGCAGTTCTGGCAGGACCCCGCGCACTTCAATCACGAAATGGGGAGTCTCATGCTCGCCGACATGTTCGGCAGCCAGTCCGTGGGCAGGCTCGGACGCAGGCTTGCTCCGGGGGGGTTGCCTGGAGCCTACCGGGATTTCCTGGCCGGCCGCGAGCGTTTTCTCGCGGAGCATCCCTGGCTCTATGACGAGCTGCGGGCCACGCTGGCCCCGGTCCGCTAAGGGGACGTACCCCCTTATCGAAGAAAAATGCGTGACGAAAAGGGGTACGTCCCCCTTTTCTCATCCACGAGATCGCCACGTCGCCTTCGGTTCCTCGCGATGACAGTTTTTCGGAGCTTCCCTAGCGTTGCGGCGCCAGTTGGCGCTTGAGTTGCGCGACCGCGGAAGCGGGACTCGTCAGCACCCGGCGTTCGGGGCGATCCGGGATGAGCGCCGCGGCGCTCGCCATCGAAAACTGCCCGAGGATCAGAGCGTCGCAAGGTCCGATCTCTTCCGCGGCGGCGGCGATCAGCCGGTCGTGCTCGTCCACGCGCCCCTCGTGCAGTTCAGCGAGCGCGTCGGGCACGGTGCAGGTGATGATCTCGACTTTTCGTGCCTGCTGCGCCGCCATCTGTTCGAGTTCCTCCCTCAATGCCGGAATGCTCGGTTCGAAGGTGGCGAGGAGACCGATGCGGGACCCCGCGGCGAGCGCCTCTTTGAGCATCGCCTCATTGGGTTTCAGCACCGGTATCGGCACCGCGCGCTGCGCGGCTTCGATCGCCGGTCCGAACGCCGAGCAGGTGAACAGTATCGCGGCCGCTCCGCACTCGTGGGCGTAGCGCGCGAGCGTGATGAAACGCGCGATCATCCTGTCCGTCAGCTTGCCCTCGGCCGCGAGATCGGTCGAGAGCGAGTCCTCGAGCAGATTGTTGATGCGCGCTTCGGGCCACATCTGCCGAAAGGTCCTGACGATGGGGTCGATGGCGACGGGCGTCGCGTGAATGAGCGCGATGCGGGGGGACTTCACGAAGCGGTGATCCGTACTGTCAAAGCATTATTCTATCGTGCCGAGCGCAACGCAGACGCAGAGTGTGCCGGGGCCAGTCTGCGAATCGGTGCCGGGTACGGGATGTATAGTATCGTATTGGTTTACCGCCAACGATGATCTCGAGGAGAGGCCCATGACGCTTCGAACGGCAATGTATGCATTGACGCTTGCCTGCGCGCTGCACGTTCAACTTGCGCCGGCCCAGTCGTATCCAGCCAAAACCATACGCATTTTGGTCGGCTACGCCCCGGGCGGCGGCACCGACATCATGGCGCGCACCGTTGCGGCCAAGCTCACGGTCGCCTTCAAGCAGCAGGTGATCGTGGACAACCGGCCTGGCGCCAACGGCAACGTCGCTGCGAAGATGGCGGCGGAATCTCCGGCTGACGGATACACCGTGTTGTTCATGTCGGTCGCCCACATCATGAGCAAGCCGGTGTACAAGAACCTCGGTTACGACATCGAGCGCGACCTCACGCCGATTACCGTGGTGTCCGAGGTGTCGAACGTATTCGCCGCGAATCCTTCGTTGCCCGCCAAAACCGTGAAGGAAGCGTTGGCGCTGGCGCGGGCGAAACCGGGTGAACTCACCTATGCGACTGCCGGCGTGGGCAGCCCCGAGCATTTCGCCGGTGAAATGTTGAAGATGATGACGAAGACCAACCTGCTGGCGGTGCCGTACAAGGGCGGCGGCCCGATCGCGATCGACCTGGTGGCGGGGCACGTGATGACGAGCTTCAGCACCATGCCGCCGATCATCCCGCATATCCGCGCCGGGCGCGTGCGCGCGCTCGCGGTGACCAAGGACAAGCGCGCGGCGGTGCTGCCGGACGTGCCCACGATCGCGGAGTCCGGCGTACCGGGATATTCCATGAGCACCTGGTACGGCGCCGTTGCGCCGGCGAAGACGCCGCGCGAGGTCGTGGTGCGGCTCAACCAGGAGATACTCAAGGCATTGGCCCTTCCCGACGTGAAGGAACGCCTCGCCTCGCTCGGCGCGGACATCGTGGCCACCAGTCCCGACGCGACCGCCGCATTCTTCAAGACCGAGGTGGCGAAGTACACCAAGGTCGCAAAGGCAGCAAACATCCGAGCGGATTAGCTGCGGTCAAGTCCGTCATTCCGGATATCCGGAATGACGCGAAGCGTGAGAATTCTGCAGAGCAATTCATGAGGGTCGTTATTACCGGTGGCGCTGGATTCCTCGGCCAGATGCTTGCGCGCGCTTTGATTGCGCGCGCGGGCCTCATTGGCTCGCACGCGAATCCAGGCCTGACTGAGTTGGTTCTCCTGGATCAGTCGCGCCCCAGTAGCCGTATCGAAGACGATCGCGTGAGCTATGCGACCGGGGACATTTGCGACTCGGCGCTCCTCGAGCGAGTGCTCGCTCCGGGCGCCGATGCGGTCTTCCATCTGGCAGCGGTGGTCAGCGCCGGGGCGGAGGCCGATTTTGATCTGGGCATGCGGGTGAATGTCGATGGGGCGAGGGCGGTGCTCGAAGCGTGCCGGCGCCAGGCGGCGCCGCCACGGCTGGTGTTCACGAGCTCCGTGGCGGCATTCGGTGGGGATCTGCCCGAGGTGGTAAGCGACTCGACCGCCGCGGCGCCGCAGTCGTCATACGGCACGCAGAAAGTGATCGGAGAACTGCTGGTGGCCGATTACACGAGGAAGGGCTTCGTCGATGGCCGCAGCGTGCGGTTGCCGACCATCGTGGTGCGTCCCGGCAAGCCGAACCGCGCAGCATCCGGCTTCATGAGCGGTATTTTGCGGGAGCCGCTCAACGGTCAGCCTGCAGTGTGCCCCGTCCCGCCCGACACGAAAATGTGGATCCTGTCGCCGGAGCGCGCCGTCGACGCGCTCATCCACGCCATGGAGCTGCCGGCCGCCGCGTGGGGCTGGAATCGCACGCTCAATGCGCCGGGCATCACCGTGAGCGTGGCCAAGGCGCTCGATGCGCTGGAACGCATCGCCGGACGAGAGACCGCGGCGCGGGTGCGCGTCGAGCGTGATCCGGAGATCGAGAAAATCGTGCTCGGCTGGCCGGCAAGGTTTGTGACCGAGCGCGCCGAGCGGCTCGGATTCAGGGCCGACAGCGGGATCGAGGAAATCATCCGCGCGCACATGCGCACGCTGGCAATCCAGTAATCCTCCCTCCGTTACAATTCGAATCCTGATTCCTGAGTTCTATTCCGGACTCGACGCATGCCCATCCTGCTCGGCTGCATCGCCGACGATTTCACCGGCGCCACCGATCTTGCCAATACGCTGACGCGCCAGGGCATGGCGACCGTGGTGCTGCTCGGCGTGCCGCGTGAAGATGTCGATGTCGGCGATGCAGATGCGGTGGTGGTGGCGCTCAAGTCACGCTCGATTGCTGCGAGTGACGCGGTCAGCCAGTCGCTCGCAGCGCTCGACTGGCTCCGACGCCGCGGCGCCCGGCAAACGTACTTCAAGTATTGCTCAACGTTCGATTCGACCGATGCGGGGAACATCGGTCCGGTGGCGGAAGCGCTGCTCGAGGCGCTCAAGGAAGACTTCACGGTGGCCTGCCCCGCGTTCCCGACCAACAAGCGCACCGTTTACCAGGGGTATCTCTTCGTCGGCGACGTGCTGCTGTCGGAGTCGAGCATGCGGCACCATCCGTTGACGCCGATGACCGACGCATTGCTCACGCGCGTGTTGCAGCGCCAATGCAAGGGCCGCGTCGGCCTCATCGACTTCAGTGTGGTGGAGCGGGGCCGCGCCGCGATCCGCGATGCGATGGCACAGTTGCGTGCTGACGGCGTGCGCATCGCGATCGTCGATGCGCTGACGGACGCGCATCTCGTAGCGATCGGGGAGGCGTGCGCCGATCTGAAGTTCCTCACCGGCGGGTCGGGGCTGGCGCTGGGACTGCCCGAGAATTTTCGCCGTTCGGGACTGCTGCGCATGAAGGAGGCGGGTGCGTTACCTAAGTTCGGTGGGCACGCAGCAGTCCTTGCCGGAAGTTGCTCGGTGGCAACGCAGCGGCAGGTTGCGAAGATGAAGGCCGGATCGAATGGGTTCAAGATCGACCCCATCGCGCTACGTGAGGATCGCATGGCGGTCGCCAAAGTGCTGCAATGGGCAAGGCCGCGGCTGGGCAGGGAGCCCGTGCTTATTTGCTCCACCGCCGATCCTGCGACAGTCGAGAAGGCCCAGGCGGCGCTGGGGCGCGAGCGTGCCGGCCAACTGATCGAGGCCGCGATGGGGGAGATCGCAAAAGGACTCGCCGGCATGGGCGTGGAACGGCTGGTGGTCGCGGGCGGAGAGACGTCCGGCGCAGTGGTGACGGCGCTTGGGATAAACGGTCTGCGCATTGGAGAAGAAATCGATCCCGGCGTGCCGTGGACCGCGAGCCTGGGCGGGAAACCCCTTGCGCTCGCGCTCAAGTCGGGCAACTTCGGCGCCGACGATTTTTTTCTCAAGGCGTTTCAGAAACTGGAGGCCGCCCATCTCGAGTCTCCCCTCTCCCCCCGGGAGAGGGGTCGGGGGTGAGGGATCGGACGCCGATGAACACCGAACAACGCGTGCAACCTGAATTATCGTGCAGATATCTGCGTCACCGTCTTGATGCGCTTGAAGAAAATGCGAATCGAGCGCACGATGGCTGCGAACGCAAGGCCTTATTGAGAACGCGCGCATGAAGCCTCGACTCACCCTCGTTACGATCGGAGTTGATGACCTGGAGAGGTCGCTCAAGTTCTATCGCGACGGGCTCGGCCTGAAAACGGAAGGCATTGTCGGAACGAACTTCGAGCACGGCGCGGTGGCTTTCTTCGAACTGCAGGCGGGTCTGAAGCTCGCAATCTGGCCGCGTAAAAGCATTGCGCACGATTCCGGGCTCCCTCCCGGCGGACCAAGCGCAACCGAATTCGCGCTCGGGCATAACGTGTCCTCAAAGGCAGAAGTCGATGCAGTGATGGAGCAAGCGGGAAGGGCGGGCGCAGTTATCGTGAAGCCGGCTCACGAGACCTTCTGGGGAGGTTATGCAGGCTACTTTCAGGATCCTGACCAGCATTTGTGGGAGATCGCGTGGAACCCTCATTGGGTTGTCCCGGAGTGAAGCGTGACTTTCCGTTCAGTGCCGGCATGGCTTGAGGTCGGCAAAATGCCTGGACCTGTCCGTAATTTATTGGCTTTCAGCGGGGTTCATCGGGGGCCAGTAAGAGATTTCGAATGAACGAAGACGCGCTACGCGAGCACATCGCGCTGATCGGAAAGTCGCTCTACGACCGCGGACTCGCGCACGGCTCGGCCGGGAACATCAGCGTCAGGCTCGCCGACGGCTGGCTGATGACGCCGACCAATTCCTGCCTCGGGCGGCTTGATCCGGCCCGCATTTCCCGGCTCGACGCGGGCGGAAAGCTGCTCTCGGGCGACCCACCGTCGAAGGAGACGTTCCTGCACATCGCGATGTACCAGGAACGCGCTGCGGCGGGTGCGGTGGTACATCTGCATTCGGCGCACGCGGTCGCGGTGTCCTGCATTGCTGACGTCGATCCGGGCGACGTCTTTCCTCCGATCACCGCCTACGCCATCATGCAGGTCGGCAAGCTCGCGCTCGTGCCGTATTTTCCGCCGGGCGATCAGACGCTCGCCGACGCGGTGCGAAAACTCGCGCGCAGGCATCATGCGGTGCTGCTCGCGAACCACGGTCCGGTGGTGGCGGGAGCAACGCTCGAGGCCGCGGTCAATGCCATCGAAGAACTCGAACAGACGGCGAAGCTCGTGCTGCTACTGCGTGGACAGCCCGTGCGGGCGCTCACCGCAGAGCAGGTCGCGGAACTCAATCGCCGGTTTCCGGGTTGACCTGCAGTGGGTGACTTGCACACCCGGAAGCGACGCTGTTATGCTCGGCGCCACCCCTGCACGGATGCTGCGTCCGGCTCAAACGGACGGGGTGCCGTGCTGCCATGTTGGAGCGGACAGGTAGATCGCCGCTCAACGTGTGCCCACGACGAGATGGCGCACTACTGACCACTTGGAGCAAGTGACAAAAATGACTCGCGGGCGCCAGGACTTTCTCCCTCACCCTCGATCCCTCTCCCGGAGGGAGAGGGAAGACAAGTCCCTCTCCATCCAGTTGTCGCGCATCAGCGCCGCAATGTTCCCCTCGCCCTCCGGGAGAGGGGCTAGGGGTGAGGGAGGCAACGGCATCATGTTGCCCCGGGAGAAGGGTTGGGATAAGGGAACCGGCTCGTTTTGTTACGCGCTCTTATTACCATCACTCCTCACGACCAGGTCATGAATTCTCCCACCATCCGCCAGCTCGCCCAGTCCGAAAAGCCCCTGGTGCTTCCCGGCGCCCATGACGCGCTGTCGGCGCTGCTGATCAAGCAGGCGGGGTTCAAGGGATTTTTCATCGGCGGCTTTCAGACCGCCGGCACGCGCTACGGGCTGCCGGATATCGGGCTTGCTCAACTTGGAGAGTTCACCGCCGCGTTCCGCGACATCCTCGGCGCGTGCGACCTGCCGGTGATGGTCGACGCCGACAACGGCTACGGGGACGTCAAGAACTGCGTGCACCTGCTCAACACCTACGAGCGCATGGGCGTGCAGGCATTGTTCATCGAGGACCAGGTCTCGCCCAAGCGTTGCGGGCACATGGCGGGCAAGCGCGTGGTCCCGACTGAGGAGATGGAGGCGAAACTGCGCGCGATGGCGGCGAACCGCATCGACCCCGACACGTTCATCGTCGCACGCACCGACGCGCGCGCGACACACGGCATGGACGAAGCCCTGCGCCGCGCCGGGCGCTACGTGCGTGCCGGGGCGGATGGCGTCTTCATCGAGTCCATGCTGAACGAAGAGGAGATCGCGCGCGCCGTGCGCGAGATCGACACCGTGCACGTCGCCAACATGCTCGAAGGCGGAATCACGCCGATACTCAAGCCCTCGGTGCTGGCGCAGATGGGCTACAGGATCGTGCTCTTCGGCATCACGCTGCTGCTTCGCATTACGAAAACCATGCAGGTCGCGCTCGCCGACTTGAAGAGCGAAGAGCTCAAGCTCGTCGGCACCGGCGCGCCGTTCGAGGAATACACGAAGATCGTCGGCATCGAACGCTGGCGCGGCATCGAGCAGAAATTCGGCCTGAAAGAAAGTGACCGGTGACCAGTGATCGGTGCAAGAGCAATTCAGCGGCTGTAGGTGCGCATTGCACACCATGGCCGATGTATCGGATGGTGGGCGGTGCCCCACCCGAAGCTGATTCGAGAAAGGCGTAAGCCACAGAGATTACAGAGAATACAGAGAACATCGTTGGGGTGAGCACCGCGAACCCCAACGCTGCCGAGCACGCTGTGATGACTGTTGGGATGCGCTTTGCTTATCCCAACCTACGGTCTGCTTCTCTCTGTGATCTCTACTGTCCTCTGTGGCCAGAATGGACTTCCATGATCAACGCGGCAATCGTCGGGCTCGGGCGCTGGGGTCGGAACACGGTCAGCGCGGTGTACGGAAAGAGCGAACGCCTGCGTTTCATCCGCGGCATGGTGCGCCATCCGGATGCCGTGCGCGAGTTTGCCGCGCAGCGCGAACTGGAGCTCACGGACGATTTCGGCGCGGTGCTGGCGGATCCGCGGGTGCAGGCCGTGGTGCTGGTGACGCCCCATGCGCTGCACGTGGATCAGATCGTGGCGGCGGCAGCGGCGGGCAAGGCGGTTTTATGCGAAAAACCCCTTGCCTTGACGCGGGCCGGCGCCGAGCACGCGGTCGCGGCGTGCGCAAAGGCGGGAGTGGTGCTCGCGGTGGGACAGGACAAGCGCATCTGGCCGTCGATGCGCGAGATGAAGCGCGTGGTCGCAAGCGGCGCACTGGGCGACATCCTGCACATCGAAGGGCACTTCAGCAACGAGATCTCCCGCACCGTCCACGCCGCCTGGCGCGAATCGCCCGACGAGGCGCCCGGCGCGAGCATGACCGCCACCGGCATCCACGGCGTCGATGCATTCGTCAATCTGGTCGGCCCCGTGCGCAGGGTCGAGGCGCAGCGCATTTCCCACCGGCCGGCGCCTGACCCGAGCGACACCGTGGCAGTACTGCTCGAGTTCGTGAATCGCGTAAGCGGGGTGCTGTCCGCGGTCAGGGTGACACCGTTCTTTTGGCGCGTGCACGTGTTCGGCGACAAGGGGTCGGCTGAAGCATTGGGCGAGCACGAACTGGTGCTGCGCATGAGCGGCAAGGCCCCGCAGCGCACCGCGTACGAACCGGTGGAAGCACTGCGCATCCAGCTCGAAGCATTTGCCGACGCAGTCGAGGGCCGCGCGCCGTACCCGATCCCGTCAACGCAGATGGTCGAGACTGTCGCGGCACTGGAGGCGGTCGTCAGATCGATGGAGATCGGGGCGCCGGTGCTGGTCAACCGGTAGCGGGTGGCGCGCGCTACAAGGGGCGCGGCGAAATCGGACTATGATGCTGGAGGTCGAACCCTTTACCGGGCACGGCGGGATGCAGGATTGAGGAGAGGCGAAGGGGACACGATAAACAGCGAGAGGAGGATACTATGAGAGCGATCCTTTTTGTCGCAGCGTCCATCTGCGCGCTTGCAGGCGCCGGGCCGGTCAACGCCGCAGAACCGAAGTACCCGGAGCGTCCGGTCCGGGCGATTGTGGTATTCCCGCCGGGAGGACCAACTGACATCGTCGCGCGCATTTTCGGGCAGAAGCTGACCGAGGCGTGGGGACAGCAGGTAGTGGTGGACAATCGCGCCGGCGCCGGGGGAAACATCGGCATGGGCATCGCCGCGCAGTCCGCCGGTGACGGTTACACCCTGTTATTCGTGAGCTCGAGCCTGATGGTCAACCCCGGTCTCTACAAAAAGGTTCCATACGACGTGTACAAGAGCTTCATCCCCATCTCCGTCCTGGCCGCCTCGACCCACGTGTGGTTTACGCACCCGAGCCAGCCCGTCAAGACGATCGCCGACATGATCAACGTGGCGAAACGGGATCCGAGCAAGGCCACGGTGGCGACCCCGGGCGCCGGCACACTTCCCCATCTTTCGGTGCATCTCCTTGCGATCGACTCGAAAACAAGTCTCGTGACGGTGCCGTACGCGGGAGGCGGGCCGTCGATCGCGGCGGTGCTTGGCAATCAGGTGTCATTCGGCTGCCAGGCGATCCCGCCGGTCACGGCGCACATTAAAGCGGGCCGGGTGCGCGCGCTCGCCATCACCAGCGCGAAGCGCTCGCAGATCGTGCCCGACGTGCCGACGATGGCCGAGCTCGGCTTCAAGGGCCATGAGGCCGAAACCATATCGGCCGTGCTGGTTCCGGCCGGCACGCCGGCGGCGATCGTCAGGAGGCTGCATTCGGAAGCGGTCCGCATCATGGCGCTGCCCGACGTCAACAAGCGGATCACGGAGCTGGGCGCCGACGTCATCGCGAATACGCCACAGCAGTTCGCCGCCTTCATCAAGCACGAGGTCACGCGTTGGGGCAAGGTCATCAAGGACGCGAATATCCCGGCGAACTGAAAGCGCGGAAGTCAGGATCGAGGATTGAGGATACGGGATTTCGGGTAAGCGTCTTCCGGTCACGAGTCATATATTCCAGGAGGAGGAAACCATGGTGCGCAGCGGCGGATGGATGGCAGGTTTTGTCATGCTGGTGGTTGTGGGAACGGCGGCGGCGCAAAGCTGGCCGGCGCGGCCAGTGCGAATCGTTGTCCCCTGGGCCCCGGGCGGGGCGACCGACATCATCGCGCGGCCGCTCGCGCAGAAGCTCTCCGAGAGCCTCGGCCAGCAGTTCATCGTGGATAACCGCGGCGGCGCCAACAGCCTGATCGGAACGGATCTCGCGGCCAAGGCGCCGGCGGACGGCCACACGGTCCTGTTCAACACGCTGGCCGCGTTTACGCAGAATACGACCTATTACCGGAAGTTGCCATACGACCCCGATGGCTTCACGCTGGTCGCGCAGGTCGGCTGGACGCCGATCATGATGCTGGCGCACCCGTCGCTGCCGGTGAAAAGCGTGCGGGACGTCATCGCGTTGGCCAAAGCCCGTCCCGGCGAGCTGACATATGGATCGTTCGGCAGGGGCAGCAGCTCGCATTTCGCCGGCGCGCTGCTCGCGTACGAGACTAAGACCAACATGATTCACGTGCCCTATAAGGGCGGGGGGCCCGTGGCGGCGGCCAACGTCGCCGGCGAGGTGCCGATACACTACGGCGGGGTGCCGCCTACGATCGGGTTCGTCAAGACGGGGCGGCTGAAGGCGCTGGCGGTGACGGCGGCGAAGCGCACGGCGTTTCTCCCCGACGTGCCGACCATCCAGGAGGCGCTGAAGGTTCGCGACTACAACCTCACGGTGACGTTCGGGATGCTGCTACCGGTGGGAGTGCCGAAGCCGGTCGCGGACCGTCTGCATGCCGAGATCGCAAAGATTCTGAACTCGGCGGAATTCAAGGCTCGGCTGGTTGCCCTGGGCACGGACCAGACTCCGGTGATGTCCCGGGCGGAGCTCGGCGCGTGGCTCAAGAACGAGACTGCGCGCTGGAAGCGCATCATCGAGCTCACCGACATTCGGGGCGACTAGCCGGGAGCGTGACCGGTAACCAGTGATCGGCAGCTCGTGCGCATAGCGGACATCCGCGAGACGTCCGTCGCCCTGAAGTCGAGCCTGCGCAATGCGGTGTTCGACTTCAGCGAAATGACGACTTCCGTCGTAGCCGTCATCACCGACGTCATGCGCGAGGGCAAGCCCGTTGCCGGCTACGCCTTCAACTCCACCGGCCGCTATGCCTGCGGCGCGCAGATGCGCGCGCGCTTCATCCCGCGCATCCTCGCCGCGAAATCCGAGACGCTGCTCGACGAGGACGGCGGCAACCTTGACCCGGAGAAGATCCTTGCCTGCATGATGCAGCGGGAGAAGCCGGGCGGGCACACCGAGCGCTCGGTCGCGATCGGCACCATCGAAGTGGCGGTGTGGGACGCGGTCGCGAAGATCGCCGGCAAGCCGCTCCACCGGGTGCTCGCCGAACGCTACAACGGCGGCAAGGCGATCGACAAGGTGCCGTGCTACGTGGGAGGCGGCTGGTACGAGCCGGGCAAGGGCCTGAAGGAGCTGCAGGACGAGATCCGCGCCAGACTCGACAAAGGGTACGTTACCATGAAGATCAAGGTCGGCGGCGCGCCGATTCCCGAGGACGTTGCCCGCGTCGAGGCCGCGCTCAAGGTCGTGAGTTCGAGCGCAAATCTCGCGGTTGACGCCAACGCCGGTTTCGACCGCGCTCGCGCGCTCGCATATGCGAAGGCGTTGGCGCCGTACAAACTGCGCTGGTTCGAGGAGCCGACCAACCCGCTCGATTACGCGCTGCTCGCAGAGGTGGCGTCGATTTACGATGCGCCGATCGGCACCGGCGAGAACCTGTTCTCGACGCAGGACGTGGTGAACCTCGTGCGCTTCGGGGGCCTGCGCGCCGACCGTGACATCATCCAGACCGACGTGCCGCAGTCTTACGGCATCGTGCAGTTTTCGCGCACGCTGGAGATGTTGAAGCGCGAGGGCTGGGGGCGCGCGTCGGTGTTTCCGCACGGCGGTAACCAGATGACGCTCGCCATCGTCGGCGGCTTCGGGCTGGGCGGCTGCGAAGCCTATCCGGGCGTCTTCGGCGTCTTCGCTGGATTCGCCGACGACGCGAGGGTGGAAGACGGTCACCTCAAACTTTCCGACCGTCCGGGAATCGGCTTCGAAGCGCAGAATGCGCTCTATGCCGTGATGCAGGAGCTTGCCCGGTAACGTTCCAGGCAAACGCCGCCTTCGCGATTGATCCAAGCCCGTGCCGGCGCTATAGTCGCGGTTCCGATCGCACTGTCGTTTGTCATCCTACCCCGCGAACACGTCAACAGGAGGCTCTCATGCCGCATGTCATGCGCATTTACGAACACGGTGGACCCGAGAAACTGAAATGGGAACAAGTTGAGGTTGGCGATCCCGGACCGGGCCAGGTGCGCGTGCGCAACGCCGCCATCGGACTCAACTTCATCGATACCTACCAGAGAAACGGGCTTTATCCGATGCCGATGCCGTTCACCCTGGGTTCGGAGGGCGCGGGCGTGGTGGAGGCGGTCGGGCCCAAGGTAAAGGAGTTAAAGGCCGGCGACCGCGTGGCGTATTCCGGCCCGGTCGGCGCCTATGCCGAAGTGCTGCTGCGCCCGGCCGACCGGATGGTGAAGATTCCCGCCGGCATCGACGACAAAACCGCGGCGGCGATGATGCTGAAGGGTCTCACTGCACAGTACCTGTGCCGCCGCACCTATCGCGTGAAGAAGGGCGATACCGTGCTGGTGCACGCCGCGGCGGGCGGGGTCGGGCAGATCCTCTCCCAGTGGTGCAAGGCGCTCGGCGCGACCGTCATCGGCACGGTGGGTAGCGATGAGAAAGCCGCGCTCGCGAAAAAAGC
>JACQGN010000181.1 GCA_016199545.1 Betaproteobacteria bacterium
GTGGATGCAGATACGCTGCCGCCCAACGCGCGCGTCACGCATGTCTCGCTGTTCGACGGCAGCCTGCAGGGATTTGCGCGTACGGATCGACCCGCGTTCTGTTTCCAGGGCCACCCGGAAGCGAGTCCCGGTCCGCATGATGTTGATTACCTTTTTGACAGATTCATCGGCCTCATGGAAAAGACAAAGGCGGAAGGCGGAAGGATGACGGTGGAAGTAGAAACGTCCGTTGCGAGGTCGCTGTGAATTCATCCTTCATCCTTCATCCTTGCCCCTCCATGCCCAAGCGCACTGACATCCGTTCGATCCTGATCATCGGCGCCGGCCCGATCGTGATCGGGCAGGCGTGCGAGTTCGACTATTCCGGCGCCCAGGCGTGCAAGGCGCTCAGGGAGGAGGGTTATCGCGTCATCCTGGTCAATTCGAATCCCGCGACCATCATGACGGATCCGGAAATGGCGGATGCGACGTACATCGAACCCGTGACCTGGCAGATGGTGGAGAAGATCATTGCTGTCGAGCGTCCCGATGCCCTGCTGCCGACGATGGGCGGGCAGACCGCGCTCAACTGCGCGCTCGACCTTGCGCGCGAGGGCGTGCTCGCGAAGTACGCCGTCGAGATGATAGGGGCGGCAAAGGAGGCGATCGACAAGGCGGAGGACCGCGAAAGGTTCAAGCAGGCGATGGCGCGGATCGGTCTTGCGAGCCCGCGCTCGGCGCTCGCGCACAGCATGGAGGAGGCGCTCCAGGTGCAGGCCATGGTCAGCTTCCCGACCATCATCCGCCCCTCCTTCACGCTGGGGGGCACCGGCGGCGGCATCGCCTACAACCACGAGGAATTCGTCGCCATCGTGGAGCGCGGGCTCAACGCCTCTCCCACCCGCGAAGTCCTGATCGAGGAATCGGTCATCGGCTGGAAAGAGTTCGAAATGGAGGTGGTGCGCGACCGCAAGGACAACTGCATCATCGTCTGCTCGATCGAGAACCTCGATGCCATGGGTGTGCACACGGGCGACTCGATCACCGTGGCGCCGGCGCAAACGCTGACCGACAAGGAATACCAGATCATGCGCGATGCCTCGATCGCGTGCCTGCGCGAGATCGGTGTGGACACCGGGGGCTCGAACGTGCAGTTCGCGATCAACCCCGCCGACGGGCGCATGGTCATCATCGAGATGAATCCGCGCGTGTCGCGTTCGTCCGCTCTTGCCTCCAAGGCGACCGGTTTTCCGATCGCGAAGGTGGCGGCAAAGCTCGCCGTGGGCTACACCCTCGACGAGTTGCGCAACGAGATCACGGGCGGCGCCGCGCCCGCGTCGTTCGAGCCGACCATCGATTACGTGGTGACCAAGGTGCCGCGGTTCGCCTTCGAGAAGTTTCCCAGCGCCGATGACCGCCTGACCACCCAGATGAAATCCGTGGGCGAAGTGATGGCGATCGGGCGCACCTTCCAGGAATCGTTCCAGAAAGCGTTGCGCGGGCTCGAAGTCGGGGTCGACGGGCTTAACCAGCGCACGCGCGATCGCGAAACCATAGAAAAGGAACTGGGCGAGCCGGGGCCGGAGCGGATCTGGTACGTGGGCGACGCATTCGAAAACGGCTTTACGCTGGACGAGGTGCACCGGCTCACCCACATCGATCCGTGGTTTCTCGCGCAGATAAAGGAAATCGTCGATCTCGAGACAGTGCTCGACGACCAGCGGCTCGCCGACATCGACGCGGATACGCTGCGCAGGCTCAAGCGCAAGGGCTTTTCAGACCGCCGGCTCGCGCATCTTCTCAAGGTGGCCGAGCACGAGGTGCGGGCGAAGCGCCACGAGCACGGCATCCGGCCGGTATTCAAGAGGGTGGATACGTGCGCGGCGGAATTTGCCGCCACCACCGCGTACATGTATTCGACCTATGAGGAGGAATGCGAGGCGGCGCCGAGCGCCCGCAGGAAGATCATGGTGCTCGGGGGCGGGCCGAACCGCATCGGGCAGGGCATCGAGTTCGATTACTGCTGCGTGCACGCGGCGCTCGCGCTGCGCGAGGACGGCTTCGAGACCATCATGGTCAACTGCAATCCCGAGACGGTCTCGACCGACTACGACACCTCCGACCGGCTTTACTTCGAGCCGCTGACGCTGGAGGACGTGCTGGAAATCGTGCACGTCGAGCAACCGGAGGGCGTGATCGTGCAGTTCGGCGGTCAGACCCCGCTCAAGCTCGCGCGCGATCTGGAGGCGAACGGCGTGCCGATCATCGGCACCACGCCGGATTCGATCGACATCGCGGAGGATCGCGAGCGGTTCCAGAAGCTCCTGCACCGCTTGAAGCTCAAGCAACCGCCCAACCGCACCGCGCGCAGCGCGCAGAGGGCGCTTGCGGTCGCCGACGAGATCGGCTACCCGCTGGTCGTGCGGCCTTCCTACGTGCTGGGCGGGCGCGCGATGGAGATCGTCTACAAGCAGAGCGATCTCGAACGCTACATGCGAGAGGCGGTCAAGGTTTCGAACGACAGCCCGGTGCTGCTCGACCATTTTCTCACCGATGCGATCGAAGTCGATGTCGATGCCGTGTCCGACGGGATCGAGGTCGTGATCGGCGGCGTGATGGAACACATCGAGGAGGCGGGGGTGCACTCGGGCGATTCCGCGTGTTCGCTCCCGCCGTTCAGCCTGCCGGCGGACTTGCAGGACGAGTTGCGGCGGCAGACGGTGGCCATGGCCCGCGCGCTCAAGGTGGTGGGCCTGATCAACGTGCAGTTCGCGATCCAGGAGAGCACGGTGTACGTGCTGGAGGTCAATCCGCGCGCCTCGCGTACCGTGCCGTTTGTATCCAAGGCGACCGGCGTGCCGCTCGCAAAGGTCGCCGCGCGCTGCATGGCCGGCAGCACGCTCGCCGCGCAGGGGGTCGGCGGCGAGATCGTGCCGCCGTACTACTCGGTCAAAGAAGCGGTGTTCCCGTTCATCAAGTTTCCCGGCGCCGATACCATACTCGGCCCCGAGATGAAGTCGACCGGCGAGGTGATGGGGGTGGGGGCGAGCTTCGGCGAGGCGTTCGTGAAGTCGCAGATGGCGGCCGGCGAGAAGCTGCCATCTGCGGGCAAGGTGTTCGTCAGTGTGCGCGATGCCGACAAGCCACGTACCGTGGAGATCGCGCGCGCGCTTGCGCGTCTCGGGTTCACGCTGGTCGCCACCCGGGGCACCGCTGCGGCGCTTGCGGCGGCGGGCCTTGAGGTGATACCGGTCAACAAGGTCGCCGAAGGGCGCCCACACATCGTGGACATGATCAAGAACGGGGAGATCGTGCTGATCGTGAACACGGTGGAGGAGTCGCGCACCGCCGTGCGCGATTCGTACTCGATCCGTCGCGCGGCGCTGCAGGGGCAGGTTGCCCTCTATACGACACTGTCGGGCGCGCGCGCGGCGTGCCACGGCATGGAACATTCGAGCGAGTTGCGGCCGTACTCGGTCCAGGACATGCATGCTAGGCTCTCGACCGCGGCAACGCAGGGAAACGAAGCGGCGGCAATCGGGCAACCGGCATGAGCAAGATCCCCCTGACCATCGCCGGCGCCGAGAAGCTGCGCGCCGAGCTGCAGGAGTTGAAGACCGTCAAGCGCCCTGCGATCGTCAACGCCATTGCGGAGGCGCGATCCCACGGCGACCTCTCGGAAAACGCCGAATACCACGCCGCCAAGGAGCGCCAGAGCTTTATCGAGGGCCGCATCGCCGAACTCGAAGGAAAGCTCGGCAATGCCCAGATCATCAATCCGGCATTGCTCGACGCCGACGGCCGCTGCGTATTCGGTGCGACGGTCGAACTGGAGGATGTGGCCAGCCGCGCGGTCGTGACCTACCAGATCGTGGGCGACGACGAGGCCGAAATCAGGGATGGCAAGATTTCCATCAGTTCCCCGCTCGCTCGCGCGCTCATCGGAAAATATCCCGGCGACGTCGCCGAGGTGCGGGCGCCCGGCGGGGTGCGCGAATACGAGATCCTCGACGTCAAGTACATCTGAGGAGAGAGGTGAGAGCCGGCGGCGTGAAGCGACGCGCCGTGACTTGCGCCGCTCAGCGCTTTCCCGTCGCCTTCCGCCTTGCGCGCGGTTGCTGGCCAGCGCCGCCGTGGCGCCCCGTCTTGCGCGCCGGCGCATCTTGCGCCGGGTCGTCGGGACGCGGCCGGTAGACGACGAGAATTTTCCCGATATGCTGTACCCGGTGCGCCCCAAGCGCGCGGCAGATTTCACCGATCATGGCCTCGCGTTCGTGCCGGTCACCGGCGAGCACGCGCACCTTGATCAGTTCGTGGCTGCGGAGGCAGCGCTCGATTTCCCCCAGCACCGGGGTCGTGATACCTGCCTCGCCAACGCTGATGAACGGTCGCAGGTGGTGGGCGCGGGCGCGGAGTGCGCGACGCTCGGAAGAGGATAACGCAGGCATGGTGGAAGTGTAGCGAATGGCGCGCACCAAGGCCAAGAGCGCCTGGATGCGGCGGCACGTAAATGACCCGTACGTGCAGCGAGCGCAAGCCGAAGGCTACCGGTCGCGCGCCGCGTACAAGCTGTTGCAGATCGCAGCGCGCGAGCATCTGCTTGCGCCGGGAATGACCGTGATCGATCTCGGCGCCGCGCCCGGGGGGTGGTCGCAGGTCGCTGCCGCCGCGGTGGTTCCCGGCGGGCGGGTGATCGCGGTCGACCGGCTCGCGATGGAGCCGGTGGCAGGGGTCACGTTCGTGCGCGGAGACTTCCATGAACCGGGAACGCTGGCCGAGGTCGTGCGCCTGCTGGCGGGAAAACGCGCAGACCTTGTGTTGTCGGATTTGTCCCCCAATATCAGTGGTATTGCAAGCGTGGACCAGGCGCACGCCGCGGCGCTGGCCGAACTGGCGTGGGAATTCGCGGTGAACTACTTGAAACCTGAAGGGAATTTCCTGATCAAAGCGTTTCAGGGCAGCGATTTTGATGCGTTTCTGCGCCAACTGCGGCAACGGTTCAGGCAGGTTCGGGTGCGCAAGCCGGAAGCCTCGCGCAGCGGCTCGCGGGAGGTCTATCTCCTGGCGCAGGGCCTCAAACCCGACTGAGGAGGACAAGTTCCGATGAGTGCTGCATCCCGCTGCAAATGCGTTTAAAATTGAAATGCTTACCATCTGTTGCTGAGGGCAAGGAGTCTCTTTGAACAATCTGATCAAGAACGTCGGAATCTGGCTGGTGATTGCGCTCGTGTTGATGACTGTATTCAACCAGTTCAGCGCACGCCAGGCGACGCAGAAGGCCATGGAGTACTCCCAGTTCATCGAGGAGGTGAAGCAAGGGCGCATCGCCAAGGTGACCATCGAGGGGCGCGTGCTGAAGGGTCTGAAAACCACCGGGGAGCGCTTCACGACCTACTCGCCGTCGGACCCGTGGCTGGTGAGCGATCTGCTGAAGAACGGGGTGATCATCGAGGCGAAGCCGGACGAGGAACCGTCGCTGCTGATGAACATTTTCGTGTCATGGTTCCCGATGCTGCTGCTGATCGGCGTATGGATCTTTTTCATGCGCCAGATGCAGGGGGGCGGGCGCGGCGGCGCATTTTCCTTCGGCAAGAGCCGCGCGCGCATGCTCGACGAGTCCAACAATACGGTCACCTTTGCCGACGTGGCGGGTTGCGAGGAAGCCAAGGAAGAGGTGGCGGAACTGGTCGAGTTTCTGCGCGATCCTTCGAAGTTCCAGAAGCTGGGCGGGCGCATCCCGCGCGGCGTCCTGATGGTGGGCAATCCCGGCACCGGAAAGACGCTGCTCGCGCGGGCGATCGCGGGCGAGGCGAAGGTGCCATTCTTTTCGATATCGGGCTCGGACTTCGTGGAGATGTTCGTCGGCGTTGGCGCGGCCCGCGTGCGCGACATGTTCGAGCAGGCGAAAAAGCACGCTCCGTGCATCGTATTCATAGACGAGATCGACGCGGTCGGGCGCCAGCGCGGCGCCGGCCTGGGCGGGGGCAACGACGAGCGCGAGCAGACTTTGAACCAACTGCTGGTCGAGATGGACGGGTTCGAGGCGAACTCGGGGGTCATCGTGATTGCAGCGACCAACCGGCCGGACGTGCTCGATCCGGCGTTGCTGCGTCCGGGGCGTTTCGACCGGCAGGTCGTGGTGCCGCTGCCCGACATTCGCGGGCGGGAGCAGATACTGCTCGTGCATATGCGCAAGGTGCCGATGGCGCCCGACGTGAAACCCGATATCATCGCCCGCGGCACGCCGGGTTTTTCGGGGGCGGACCTCGCCAATCTGGTGAATGAGGCCGCATTGTTCGCCGCGCGCGGCAGCAAGCGCCTCGTCGACATGGATGATTTCGAGAAGGCCAAGGACAAGATCTACATGGGCGCCGAACGGCGCTCGATGGTGATGCCGGAGGACGAGCGCGTCACCACGGCCTATCATGAAGCGGGGCACACCGTGGTTGCGTATCGCCTGCCCAAGGCGGACCCGGTGCACAAGGTGACGATCATCCCGCGCGGGCGCGCACTCGGCATCACCTGGATGCTGCCCGAACAGGATCGCTACGGGAAAGACCGCGAACGCCTGTTGCAGGACATATCGGTGTCGCTGGGCGGTCGCATCTCGGAAGAGGTTTTCCTCAACCAGATGACCACCGGCGCCAGCAGCGATTTCCAGAACGCCACCAACCTCGCGCGCCGGATGGTGACGGAGTGGGGCATGTCGGATCTTCTGGGCCCGATGATCTACGGCGAAAACGAAGGCGAAGTCTTCCTTGGGCGCTCGATCACGACTCACAAGAGCGTGTCGGAAGCGACGATGCAGAAGGTGGACGCGGAGATCCGCCGGATCATAGACGCGCAGTATGGCGTTGCCCGGAAGATCATAGAAGACGAACGCGACAAGGTCGAAAAGATGGCAAAGACCCTCCTGTTATGGGAGACGCTCGAGGCCGACCAGGTCGCCGACATCATGGCAGGGCGCGAGCCCAGGCCGCCGAAGCCCGCATCCGTGCCTTCCCAGCCGCCGCCCAAGGACGGCACGCCCACCGCAGCGGCCACGGCCACGCCAGCGCAGGAAGCCTAGAGGCGGGGAAGCGGGAGGAGAAACGGAGAGGCGACGCGGACAGCGCGAGTTGCCGCTGCGTTTGCTTTTTTTCTGTCTCTGGTTGTCCCTCGCACCTCTCATGCGGTATCTTCGTTGCGGTCATTTTAAGCTTCCACTCGATCGTCCCTTGATCATGGGCGTCGTGAATGTCACCCCCGACTCCTTTTTTGACGGGGGCCGGTACTCCGATCCGGCACAGGCAGCGGCGCACGCGCGCCGCCTGATCGACGAGGGGGCGGATATTGTCGACGTTGGCGGCGAGTCCACGCGTCCGGGTTCGCGGCCGGTCGCGCTGGACGAGGAGCGCAGACGCGTGCTTCCCGTCGTGGAATCATTGCGCGACTGCGGGGTGCCCGTTTCGGTCGATACGCAAAAGCCGGAACTCATGCTCGAAGCGGTCGCCGCGGGAGCGACCATGATCAATGACATAAGCGGGCTCCGTGCGCCCGGCGTACTTGCTGCCATGGCGGGCACGCACGCCGCCGTCTGTTTCATGCACATGCGCGGCGAACCGCAGACGATGCAGGAGGATCCGCGCTACGGCGACGTCGTGGGCGAAGTTCGGGCATTTCTCGCGGAGCGTATTGACGCCGCGGAGCGCGCGGGAGTCGTGCGCGAGCGCATCGCGGTCGACCCCGGTTTCGGGTTCGGCAAGGCGTACGAGCACAACCTGGCGTTGCTGCGCGCGCTGGGGGAGTTTGCCGCGCTGGGCGTCCCGGTGCTGGTGGGCCTCTCGCGTAAGTCGATGCTCGGCAGGATCACGGGGCGGGACGAGGGCGAGCGCATTTTTGCGAGTGTGGCGGCGGCGCTCATCGCGGTTCAGAACGGAGCGCACATCGTGCGTGTGCACGACGTTGCCGCCACCCGCGACGCGCTGGCCGTCTGGAACGCCGTCGGGAAGCAGGGCGTGCCGCCAAGGGCGCCATGAAGGGCCAAGAGTATGAATTCAAAACGTTCCGGAATCGCATAGGTTCTCGATGACAAGGAAATACTTCGGCACGGACGGGGTGCGCGGCAAGGTCGGGGAGCCGCCGATCACGCCCGATTTCGTGATGCGTCTGGGCTATGCGGCGGGAATCGTTCTGGCGAAGCGGCACGGAACGGCAGACCGTCCGGCGGTGCTTATCGGAAAGGACACGCGCGTTTCCGGCTACATGCTCGAATCGGCGCTGGAAGCGGGCCTCTCCGCTGCGGGCGTGGACGTGTTGCTGGTCGGGCCGATGCCGACGGCGGCCGTCGCGTACCTCACGCGCGCCCTGCGCCTGTCGGCGGGAATCGTCATCAGCGCGTCCCATAACCCGCATGACGACAATGGCATCAAGTTCTTTTCAAGCGGCGGGGCGAAGTTGCCCGATCAGATCGAGGCCGCGATCGAGCGGGAACTCGATCGACCGCTCAAGTGCATGTCGTCGGTCAGGCTCGGCAAGGCGCGGCGCATTGACGACGCGGCCGGACGCTATATCGAGTTCTGCAAGAGCACGTTCCCGGTCAACCTGGACCTGCGTGGCTGGCGCCTGGTGGTCGATTGCGCCCACGGCGCCGCGTACCACATCGCCCCGCACGTCTTTCACGAACTGGGCGCAGAAGTGATCGAACTCGGCGTTGCTCCGGACGGCTTCAACATCAACGACCGCGTGGGGGCAACCTATCCGAAGGCGCTCCAGAGCGCCGTACTGCACCACGCGGCGGACCTCGGTATCGCCCTGGATGGCGATGCCGACCGACTGATGATGGCGGACGCGGAAGGGCGCGTGTACGGCGGTGATCAGTTGCTGTACGTGATTGCGCGGCACCGGCAGGCAGCGGGCGACCTGCGAGGCGGCGTCGCCGGCACGCAGATGAGCAACCTCGGGCTGGAGCATGCGTTCGCGAAGCTGAGGATTCCGTTTGCGCGTGCCAGGGTCGGTGATCGCTACGTGCTTGAGATGTTGCACGGGCGCGGCTGGCAACTGGGCGGCGAGAACTCGGGGCACATCATCTGCCTCGATAAACACACCACCGGCGACGGCATCATATCCGCGCTGCAGGTGCTGCGCGCGTTGCGCGAAGGCAGGACCGCGCTGAAGAACGCGGCCGCGGGTGTCGTGCTCCATCCGCAGTTGCTGATCAACGTGCGCGTCCGCGGGGCGGTGGATCCTGCACGTGACGCGGGAGTGAGGCGTGCGGTGACCGAGGCCGAACGCAGTCTTGGTGCGGGTGGCCGCGTGCTCCTGCGTGCATCGGGCACCGAGCCGCTGATCCGGGTCATGGTCGAGGGCAAGGCGCGGGCGGTGGTAAAGCGCCATGCGGATGCGATTGCTGCTGCCGTACGCAAGACGGCAGGTTGCTGAGTGCGTGCCGCGGCCCGCTGGTATCACGCCGAGAGGCACCGCAACCCGTCGCACTCGCAGCTTGGTTCGCGTTGCCGCTCCTTCTCGGAACCTGTAGAATTGCAAAGCTTTTTCGGCCGGGTTGGCAATGCGGGGCAAGCTGGTAGCAGGCAACTGGAAGATGAACGGCGGCCTCGCGTCGAACCGCGCGCTGCTCGATGCGCTGTTGCCCGCAGTGGCGGGACTCGACGGGGTAGGGTGTGTCGTTTGCGCGCCGTATCCTTATCTCGCCCAGGTTCAGGGCCTGCTGCAGGGGTCGAACCTGGCGTGGGGTGCCCAGGACGTCTGCCAGTTTGACAATGGGGCCTACACCGGTGAAGTGTCCGCGGCAATGCTCATCGACTTCGGCTGCCGCTATGCCATCGTCGGCCACTCCGAACGCCGCGCGCTGTTTGGCGATACCGATGATGTTGTCGCTGCCAAGTACCAGGCGGCGTGCCGTGCCGGGCTGACTCCGATCCTGTGCCTCGGCGAGACGCTTGTGGAACGGGAGTCCGGTGTGACGGAAGCCGTGGTCGCGCGCCAGCTCGATGCGGTGGTCAAGGTTGTCGGCATGACGGGGCTGGCAAAGGGAGTAGTCGCCTACGAACCGGTGTGGGCGATCGGTACTGGACGCACCGCGACCCCCGAGCAGGCGCAGGCGGTGCACGCGTTCGTGCGCGGGTGCGTGGCCGCGAGTGACCGGGTGGCGGCCGGGCAGGTGCCGATACTGTATGGGGGCAGCGTCAAGGCTGCGAATGCCGAGCAGCTTTTCGCAATGCCCGACGTGGACGGCGGCCTCATCGGCGGTGCGGCGCTCAACGCCGTGGAATTTTCCGCCATCTGCCGGAGTGCGGCAGAGGCAGCGAGGTAGGCAGAACATGGAAATAATGGTCCTGGTGATACACGTGATCGCGGCCCTGAGCATCATTGGCCTGGTGCTGCTGCAGCACGGCAAAGGCGCCGACGTCGGGGCAGCGTTCGGCAGTGGCACGTCGGGCAGCATTTTCGGTGCGGCGGGTTCTGCCAGCTTCCTGAGCCGCGCGACGGCGATACTGGCGGTCGTGTTCTTCGTCAGCAGTCTCGGACTGACCTATCTGTCGTCACGGAAGACCGAGCACAAGGGTGTGATGGCAACGCAGCCCGCCCCGTCGCAGTCACTGCCGGCACAGATTCCGGAACCTGCGGTGCCGGCGCCTGCACCAGGCGCGCCGGCTGCGCCCGCGAAGGACGGTTCAAGGGCGGGAGAAGTACCGAAATGAATTCGGAATGATGAATGGTGAACGATTCTTCATCATTCCGAATTCATGAGCCGACGTGGTGGAATTGGTAGACACACCATCTTGAGGGGGTGGCGGCGCAAGCCGTGTGAGTTCGAATCTCACCGTCGGCACCA
>JACQGN010000172.1 GCA_016199545.1 Betaproteobacteria bacterium
GCGCTAAGCGCTCCCTCCCTAGGTGGCGCAGTGACGCGTTTTTTGCAGGCCGGGCTGCGACACCCCCATCCCAACCTTCCCCCCTCAAGGGGGAAGGAGCGTTGTTGTCCCCCTCAAGGGGGAAGGAGTGTCGGTGGCACCTCAAGGGGGAAGGAGTTTCTCAGGCGCCTTGCAACACAGCACACAATAGGGGAACCGATAACAATAGTGCTACGAAACCGCGACGCTCACTGCGCGCGAGCTGCTCCAAAGCGGGACGAAAGCCGACTTGCCCCCGTTGCCGCCGGTCACGACGAGCAGCACGTCCTCGGGCGTGCTCGTCACGCGCACGGCCTTTCCGGTGGCCGCATCGACCCGCCGATCGAGAGCGAAAATCCGTTCGTGCAGATACGCCTGAACCTCCCGGCGCGCGAGACCGCCTTGCGCCAGCGTGTGAGCGTGCTGCGGCGTGAGCAGCACCAGCACCTGGGAGCCCCGCGAGCCGCTGACGCGCGCAGCCGCCATCATTTCACTCAGGTTCGACAGCAACGGTTCCGCTTTCGTGCTCACCGCGTCAGCGGTTTCGATGAAGCCGTACGCCGCCGCGACCGTGACCACCGTCGCATCGGCGCGAAATCCCCGCTCAAGGTGACATGGCGGCCATGGGCTTGCCGCCGTGTGCTCGGCCGCGCAGAACGATAGTTTTCCCGGCCAGCCGAGGCAGGAAACGTCGAGGAGCCCGGGGACCGCGCCGCCAACATTCATCAGCGCCAGACGCAGCGCGCGACCGATGGTAACGTTCGCCCGCGGCCCCGGTCCGAGCCCGTTGCTCCCCGCGTGTAAACCCATCGCAGGCGTTCTGGGACCGCTGACGAGTACGACGACCGCGACATTTCCGGTCGTGGTCTGAACCGCCAGCAGGTTGAACTCGTCGCGCGCGACCGCCTGCACGGCGGCGACGAGGACGGGAAAACAGGAGACGGGACATCCGGCAAGCACGGCGAATGCAGCCAAGCGTTCGTGCGTGCACTCACCCATCACCGGCGGCAGCGCCGCGACGATCGTGTCTCGGCCGCGTCCGCCGAGCATCGAATCGACCTCCGCACGGCCTGGCCTTACCACCGGCAGCCCGTCGGTTACGACGTTGCGATACGAATCCCCCAGAATGCCGCTGAGATCGACGGTTTCCAGTTCGAGCGGAATGTCGAACGACTGGTAGCTCGCGCCGGCCGCCATGAGCACTCAGGCCCCGATCTTCGACACCGGCTCGCCGAGAGCCTTCTCCAGGTCTTTGAGGCTCGCCGACGCCGCCTCCTTGATCAGCGGCACCGACTCCGCGGCGTCCGGTGACGCGGTGCCGATCGGAAGCACCAGCACGCGGGCGGGCGGGAGATTAACGGCCGCCGCGTACGCGCGTGCCTGTCGCTCGAAAGCCGGCGCCACGATGGCGACCGCCGGGACGCCCTTGTCCTCGAAATCGGCTGTGTCGCGGACACTCCGCGACGTGCAGGACCCTCAGGATCCCAGCGCGACGACCCCGGCATCCACCTCGTTCGCCAGCTTCTCGAAGACGTCCTTGGGCAGCGGCTCGTTGATGCGCAGGCCGAGGTCCACCTTGTGGAGCACGACGGGGTGGATTCCATACTTCGTCTTCAGCAGCGCCTGATACGCCGCGAGCACGACATCCGCGTTCGGGCGGCTGTCATCGATAAACGCCACCCGCTTGCCTCGAAGATCAGCGAGCCCGGGCCGGGTAATACGCTCCTTTGATGCTGCCCTGGCCTCAGCCCTGGGCAACAGGACGGCGCCGCGTGCTGGTTGTGTTCCCGTGTTCACTTGACCCCTCTGCATCGCATGGACGAAAGCCGCGGCAATGACTGCGGCCTGAAAGTAACCGACATACGGTACACCCGCCAATGAGTTTTCAACGTTGATATGGATCAAGGTTGCATCACTCAACGCCCGCTAGTCTTCCCGGTTGATGTCGACCCGCGAAGGAGGGAACATGAGTTCGGTGCAGGTGCGTTCAACGAGGCTCGATCTGCCGGACGACGTAGAAGAGGTGTATGCGCACTTCGAGGCGAATGGTTTCGGCGATGGGCACCCCGTCATTCCCCCCACGGCTGACCGGGTCGAGCGGTTTCTGGAAGCCGGGAATCTGAGTCCGGATACCGAGATCGCCGTCCTCGAGCCGGGCAAGGGTGTTGCAACCGTCGAGAAGATCGCAATCAATGCCGTGATGGCCGGCTGTCTTCCCGGTTACATGGATGTGATCATCGCCGCGATCGAGGCGCACGCCTCCTTTTCCAAGCAGGGCAACGTCATGACCACGGCGCACAGCCTGTCGCCGCTGATCGTCGTCAACGGGCCGATCGCGCGGGAACTGGGCATCGCCTCAGGCGCCGGAGGTTCGGCGGTGAGTTGGCGGGCGAACGCGGCCATTGCGCGGGCCGTGCGCCTCTCCCTGATCAACATCGCGGGAATCCCGGGCTCCACCGATTGCAACACCTTTGTCTGGCTCCCGAAATACATGTATTGCGTCGCCGAGAACGACGAGGCAACCCCCTGGGAGCCGTTCGCGATCGAGAAGGGTTACACGCCGGACGACGATGTCGTCACGGTATTCTGGAAGGAACCGGCGCATCATATCGAGGTCATGTGGCCGACCACGGCCCAGGAATTGCTCGCCGCCTTCTGCGACTCGATGTGCACCGTGGCTTCCCGTTCCTCGTACGGCGAGGGCCAGGTGCTGATGGGTTTCTGCCCGGACCAGGCGCAGTTATGCGCCAAGGCCGGCTTCTCGAAGAAGGACGTCAAACGCTTCTTCTTCGAGAACGCGCGAAAGCCCTTGCGGGCCTACGGACCGAAAGCCATCCCGCATTTCACACTCGAATGGCAGAAGTTCTACACCGCGTCGCCGGACACCATGGTGCCGATGGTGCGCTCTGCCGATGCGATCGAGATCATCGTGATTGGCGGCGCCGGCCCGAACTCGCTCTACTTTCCTCACGGGTATGGACCGTTTACCCGGAAGATCGCGCGGCGCTGGCGTCCGCCGCGAACTTAGCCGGCCGCGAAAGAAAAGCGTCGCGTCTTCGATTACCAAGAGCGAGGTTTCGGGCGCTGAGTCGCCCTGTCATCGGAAGAGGAGTACGCCGTGAGCCTGAAGATGATCAAACAGAATGAAACGATCCAGGTCGATGTGCTCGTCGTGGGAGGAGGCACCGCGGGTTTCGTTGCTGCAATAGCCGCGGCGCGAAATGGCGCAAAGGTCATGCTCCTGGAACAGCGGGACCATCTGGGCGGGACGCACTCCGGCGGAATGGTCATGATGATCCGTTCGATGCGGCACATGAAAGCTCCCCGAGGCGCGGAGCACAAGAAAGTGATGATTACGAGCTACGAAAGCTCTTTTGAAGACGAGCAACTGGTTTTCTCCATCGCCCAGGAATACATCGACCGAATGCTCGAGGTCGGCGCTGCGTGGGGGATGACCGGCCAGGCAACCGCGAGGCAGTTGTTTGATCCGGAAATCGCCAAGTGGACCATCGAGCGCATGGTCGTGGAGGCGGGCGTGGACGTGTGGTTTTACACCCAGGTAACAGACGTGTTGCTATCCGGCAATACGGTGCGAGGCGTGGTCGTCGAGAACTTGAAAACGAGAACGGAAATTCTTGCGCAGGTCACTATCGACGCAACGGGCGACGGGAATATATGCGCCGCAGCAGGCGCGAGTTTCGAGTTCGGCGACCCGGAGGAGGGGCAATGCCAGCCCATGACCCTCTACTTCGTGATGGGAGGAGTAAAACTGGATGACACGCTCGCCTACATCCGGAACCATCCCGAGGAATTCAGCCAGGACTACGTAACCACCGTTCTGCGCCTCCGCAACGAAGGAAAACCGATTACAGTGCTCCCGTTCAAGGCGAAGATCAAAGAAGCATTGCAGAAAGGCGACTACCCGATTCCGTATGGTCTCAAAAACGTGAACCCGGATACGTTGACCTACATGGCGAGGCCCATGTTCAGAAACGGGAAATTTCGCTACGACCTGATCTCCCACAACATGGACATGGCGTATAACGTCGACGCCACCGACCGGAAGGAACTTACGAACGCGACCATGGGCATGAGGCACGTCGCCGTGCGTATGGCGGCCTTTTATCGAAAATACGTGCCCGGGTACGAGGATGCATATCTGGTCCACACGGCGCAAGTGGTCGGCGTACGCGACTCCAGGCGGATAGTCGGCGACTGTACGTTAAACAAGGACGACGTTCTCGCAGGCAAGCATTTCCCGGACGGCATCGGACGCTACGGAAGCGTGGTCGACGTGCACGACAAGGACGGAAAGCAGTCGCTCATGCTGGTGGAAGTTGGCGGTTCCGGCTGGTTCCACATTCCATACCGCGCACTGCTGCCGCGCGGCGTAAGCAATCTTCTTGTGGCAGGCCGGTGCATCTCCACCGATTACATCGCCCAGGGCTGCACCCGGTCGCAAGCCGCCTGCATGATGACAGGGCAGGCTGCGGGAACAGCTGCTGCGCTGGCTGTGAAATCCCGAGTGGAGCCCCGGGCGGTCAACATCGGGCAGCTTCAGAAAGTACTGGCCTCTCAGAACCAACTGATCTGACGGAATCGGCAAGGGCCCGCCGCGCAGCGCTTACCGAAGTTCCCGGCGAACATCCCGGTGCAGCGATTCCCACTGGCGGTAAAGGCGGCCGCATCGTTCGAAAGAATCTCTACGCCGTCCGGGCCTTGATGTCCGCCTCGGTCACGTCGCCCGTGTAGGCGTAGCCGGTCTCCTCGACGCTGCCCGCGCCGATGTAGATGCCGATCGCCTCGAGGGGCTTGGTCTTGCTCAAGTTGTACAGAAAGTGCTCGACGCCCCTGGGGATGTAGTGGACGTGGCCGCCCCGCACCTCGGCGCGGTCCGGGCCCGCGCCCGCGAGTCCATGACCGCGGATGACGTAGTAGATCTCCTCGCAGTTGTCGTGGCGGTGCTTCTTGTGGACGGCGCCAGGCATGAACTTCGCCCAGAACAGCGTGGTCGGGCTCCCGTTGTGGCGGCCGATCGGCATGCGGAAATCGGTGATGCTCCAGCCGTCCTCCGCGCTCATCCGGGCGGGCTTCACGTCGTCGATATGAATCAGGATGCCGTCGCTGAAACCCTTGCTCCGCAGCATCTTGAGGTCCGCCTCGGTCACTTGCCCGCGAAACTCGTAGCCGGTGTCCGCGACGTCCTTCGCGCCGACGTAGAAGCCGATGACGAGCCCTTCCTCGCTCTTCGTCTCGTTGTGGAAAAAATGCTCGACGCCTTTGGGCATCAGCCGGCAGTGCCCGGGACGGACCTCGGTGCGCTCGTTCGCCTGCCCGACGGTGCCGTGGCCCTGAAGGTAAACGGCGATCTCGTCGCAGCGGCTGTGGAGATGCTTGGCGTGGGTCGAGCCAGGGCGGAAGATAGAATGGAAGAGGGTGGTGGAACTCCCGTTCCTGCCCGAAATCGGCAGCCGGAACTCAGAGATGGCCCAGCCTTCTCCCTCTTTCATGTTCTCGGGACGGACGTCGTCAACGTGCACCAGCGGGTACTTGAGCGGCATGGCGATCCTTGTGAGATGTTGAAGATGTTATGGTCACGGCACATCGTTGGGGTTCGCTTCGCTCACCTCAACCTACATTTCTGCGCATCATCGTACGCCGCACCCTGTATCGCGCAATCCGTAGGTTGGGGTGACCAATGGGAACCCCAACACGCGCAAATCGTCGGAGTGCGAATGTTGGGGTTCGCTCCGCTCACCCCAACCTACAATGCGTGCATAGGTAACACGATCAGGCGGCTTTGAGCTTGCCGCCGGTGGCGGCGATGAGACCCGGCACGCGCGAGGCGCGGACGTAAACGTAGCCCTCGAACAGGCGGCGCTGGGTGCGGTAGAAGGCGCCCTGCTCGGCGTGCCACTTGCCATCCTTTTTGCCGACCGAGGCCGCGACGGTAAGGATGCCCGAGGGCATGGCGATGCGAAGTTCCGCTTCCGGATTGCCAGCCGCGCGCGTCACTTCGTGCACGACCGAGCCTTCGAGGCGCGCCGCGACCGCCGTGCACAGCGTCACCGTGAGCGGCAGCGCACGATGCGGCTGACCGTTCGACAGCACGCGCGCGGTGAGATCCACGTCCGCTGCGCGTAGCGCCTCGCCGGACAGCATCTTCGCGTCGCGCGGCGGCGCGATGAATCCGACGAACGGCACCGCTTTCTTCGTCAGCGCCTCGTCGCGGTTGGCCGAAATGCCCATCGCGACCGACGCCGCGAGACGAATCTCCCCGAGCTTCAACATGAGCTCGGTCGAGCGCTCGATTTCATCCGGCATCTCGGTGCCCGTGAGGCCGAGGTCCGCCGCCCGCACGAACACAGTCGCGTTGGCAGCATCCACCATCGACACGCGGAACTTGCCGACCCCGGGCACGTCGAGCGCGTCGGCGACGTTGCCAGTCGGCAGCAGCTTGCCGGTGGTGGCGCCGCCGGGATCGCGGAATTCGAGCTTCACCGGCGCGCCGGTGCCCGCCACTCCGGGAATCGCGAGATCGCCATCGACCGCCGCCTGGCCGTCATCGAGCGGGAAGCACGCCCAGATGATCTTGTTCGTGTTGGTGTTGTGGACGCGAACCACCGTTTCCTTGCCGTAAGCCTTGACCAGCCCCTCGTCCACCGCGAACGGCCCCATCGCCGAGGACATGTTGCCGCAGTTCGCGCCGTAAGCGACCCTGGCCGCCTTCACCTGCTCCTGCGCGACGGTGTAGTCGATGTCCGCGTCCGGCCGCGTCGGAGGCCCCACGACGCAGACCTTGGAAACGGAGGAGACCCCGCCGCCCATGCCGTCCAACTGCCGGCCGTAGGGGTCGGGGCTGCCGATCGCAGCGAGAAAGATTTCGTCCCACAGTTCGCGTTCGCGCGGAAGGTGGCGGACGTGAAATACGATGGCATTGCTGGTGCCGCCGCGCATGAATACCGCGGGGAGTTTGAGTTGTTTCATGAGGACATCTCCTTACACACCAATGCGGAAACTGGCCACCGTTGACCGTTGGGCATCGGCACATGCGCCTCAGCCCAACCTACATGCCGAATTCTAATCCCGTTCGCGGGGCGGCGGGCGGCGGCGCGCGGTGTGCTGCGACAGGAGCGAGACGAGGGTGCGGATGCCGCGCGCGGGCTGGCGTTCCAGCGTGTCGAGAATGGCAAGCAGGCGCGTCACGCGCCGCGCCGCGAGCAGATGGCCGAGGCAGTCGCGCAGCTTCGCTTCGTGCTCCTTTGCCGTGAGCTGCGGCTTGCCCCAGACGCCGCGCGGACCGTCGCACGCGGCCTTGAGTTTTCTGCCGTCCCGCAGCTCGACCTCGATCGCAACGCGCATCCCGCGCCATTCGCCCGGAATGTCCGGGTCCTGGACCAGCTCGATCTTGCCGAGCAGCGCGACCATGTCGGAGCGAAAGCGCCGCTTATCGGTGAAGCTGTCGATGCCCACTTCACCATCGAGTAATGCAGCCGCGGCGGTGTACTGGAAGCTGAACTTGCCTTCGAGCCCGCCGCCCGGCAGCGCACGGTCGCAATAGGTCATCACCGGGGTGCGCAGCACGACACGCGCGATCTTCGCCGGATCGGTGATCTTTGGATGCAGTTCGAGCGCCGCCGCGATCGCCCAGTGCGTGGCGAACTGCGAAGGGTACATCTTGATGGCGAGCCCCGGCTCCACCACGCGGTAGGGGCTCCCGTAGCCGAGGAGTTTCCTGCGGTCGAACTCCCGCGGGAAAAAGGTCTCGACGAAGCCCCGCGGCGCATCGAAGATGTCCTGATGGGCGGTAAAGCCGCGCGCCGCGAGCAACGCCGCATCGAGGCCGGAGGCCGCCGCGTAGCCGCAGTGCGTCGCCTTAGTCATGGAGCCGATGTTCGCAAGCAGCGTGCCCGCACGCGAGCCGGCGATACCCAGCGCGTGGGCGAGGCGATCGCGGTCCAATCCGAGCAGGTGGCCGGCAGTGACAGCGGCGCCCATCACGCCCGCGGTGCCCGGCGGATGGAAGCGCAGCGCTTCAGGCTTGTATTCGTTCGCCGCCAGCAGGATGCGGGCCTGGATCTCAAGGCCCTTCGCCACTGCCGTCACCACTTCGCGGCCGTTCAGGCCCTCGGCCTCGGCAAGCGCCAGCGCGACGGGAACGGTGGGCGAGACGGAATGCGTGGGCGGGAGTGCCATCGGCTCGAAGTCGAGCACGTGCGTCGCGACGCCGTTGACGTACGCCGCCTGCACCGGCGAAGTCTTGAAGCCGTGGCCCCATACCGTCGCCCGCGGTTCTCCTCCCAGGCTCTGGACGTGCTGGGCAAGCAGGATGACCGGCTCCTGCAGGCTGCCCGCGGCCGCCACCGCGATACCGTCCGCGACGGCCTGCTTGACGCGGCGCACGCACTGCCCGCCGAGAGACTCGAAGCGGGTCGCTGCGATGATCTCGCACAGATCGCGGGTGACGCTCATCGGCCCGCCATGCTCGCCGGGATGTCTTCCGGAGGCGTCAGGAAGTTTGCATCGAGCGCGCCGACCGTGGGGCATCCGATCAGAGCCATCACGCGTTCCACCTCGGTACGCAGGAGCCCGATCGCGTGCGCCACGCCCGCCTCGCCGCCCGCCGCCGCACCGTAGAGCGCCGGGCGCCCCACGAACACGAAATCGGCGCCGAGCGCGAGCGCCTTGACGATGTCGGAGCCGCGCCGGAAGCCGCTGTCGGCGAGGATTGCGAGCCGCCCGCCGACCGCTGCGACGATCTCCGGCAGCACTTCGATCGGCGACGGCGCGCCATCCAATTGCCGCCCACCGTGGTTCGAGACGACGATGCCGTCGACGCCGTTTTCCAGCGCTTGCTTCGCATCCTCCGCACTGAGAATCCCTTTCGCGAGGAGCTTGCGTGGCCAGATCTCCCGCAGCCATCTGAGATCGCTCCAGTCCAGCGCATCTCGCCGGGCACGGAACTCGGCGAGATTCTTCGCGACGATGCGCCCGTCCACATTGGCGTCGGCGTTGCGAAACCGCGGCATCCCCGATGTCATCAGCGTGCGCAGAAACACGTCGACGAGCCAGCGCGGATGCAGCGCGCCGTCGATCGCATTCGCGACGTTGAGACGGAACGGCACCTCGAAGCCGTTGCGCCGGTTGAATTCGCGGTTGCCGATTACCGGCACATCGGTGGTGACCGCCAGTGCCTCAAAGCCGGCGTCGGCTGCGCGCCTCACCAGCCGCCCGGCGGATTCGCGCTCCTTCGACATGTAGAGCTGGAACCACTTGCTGCCGCCGACCTCGCGCGCGACGCGCTCCAGTTCGACGAATGAGGCGGTGGAGAGCACAAAGGGAATACCCGCGGCCTCCGCGGCACGCGCCAGGGCCATGTCGGCCTCGAAGCAATAGAGACCCGCGGCACCCGTGGGCGCGATGCCGAACGGGGCGTTGTAGGTCGCGCCGAAGAGCGAAGTCGCGAGCGAACGCCCGGACACGTCCACCAGCGTGCGCGGCTTGAGCTTGATCTCGTCGAACACTGCGCGATTGCGCCGCAGGGTGATGTCGTCCTCGGCGCCGCGCTCGAGAAAATCCCAGGCGACACGGGGCAGTCTCCGGCGCGCGATTTCGCGCAGGTCCGCGATGTTGTATGCGTGTTCCAAGTTCACAATGTGGATAGCCAGCGCCTGACCGCAGGCGGCGCAATTATTTTCAATTCAAGGTTGTGCTGCGGTGCGGTATCCTAGTGTACCTGAAGCCGCCCGCGGGTTCCAACCGCCGGCGCACGGCCCCGAGGCACTCGTGGCGTCCACAAAGTGGTCATCGCGAGGAGCGGCGCGACGCGGCGATCTCGCGGCGGGCGCGGGCCGTGGCCTGCCACGAGATTGCTTCGCTCCGCTCGCAATGACGATTACTTCAATCCAGCGCTCGCCGCGATGTATTCGCCGAGCGCGGCCCAGTCGTGGTCGCCGTAGCCCTGCGCAATCGCGGCGAGGTGTTGCTCGCGGATGACGCCGGCCATCGGCATCGGCACGCGCGTATCGCTGCCCGCTTCGAGCGCAAGTTCAACGTCCTTCAGGCCCAGCTTCAGCGGAAACGTGGGCTGCGGGGTCTTCTCGATAATCATGCGCCCGTAGTTCTTGTAGGCCGGGGCGTTCATCGCCGTGCTGGTGATGGTGTTGAGGAATGTTTCGGCATCCACACCGGACTTGCGCGTGAGCGCAAACGCCTCACCAAGGCTTTCGATGATCGTTGCGAGAAGATAGTTGCGCGCGATCTTCACGATGTTGGCATGGTGCGGCTCGGAACCGACCACGAAATGCTGTCTCCCAAGCGCGGCCAAGATCGGTTTGCAGTGTTCGATGGCGCCCTCCTCGCCGGCGACGACGATATCGAGCTGCCCCTTTGCGGCCGCGTACGGCCGCCCGAACACCGGCGCCGATAGATACCGGCTGCCGCTTTTTCGATGCAGCGCCGCGAGCCGCTTGCCCATTGCGAGACTCACGGTCGCCATGTTGAGGTGGATAACCGTGGAAGGCATGCGTTCGGCGAGCCCCGACGCGACCCACACCGCATCGACCGCGGCGTCGTCGGCGAGCATCGTGATCACGACCTGCGCATCCAGCGCCGCTTCGGGCTGCGACGCGATCCGCGCGCCTCTCGACCGGAAGGGTTCGGCCGCGCCAGCACTCCGGTTGTAAACGATGAGCCCGTGGCCCGCATCGAGCAGCCGCCCTGCCATCTCGCGCCCCATCTGGCCCAATCCGATGAATCCAAGGTTCATCTGCTTCGCCTCCCCTCGTTGAAGGTGCTCGCAACGGATGCTAGCATCTTCCCTGCCTTGTAATCCGGCACGCCCAGCCATCGCACACAATTGAAAAATACCCCGTCACTCCGGAGCGAGCCGGAGTCCAGAAGCTGCGCTGGTGAACCGTTGCAGTGGCTGGAATGCCAGCGCGCGGTGCTCTTGGCCCTATGCGTGCTGGCACTGGCCCTTGGATGCGCCAGCGGCGCGAGTCTCGCCCAGACTCACCCCGCCAAGCCGATCCGCTTCGTTTCTCCCTACCCGCCGGGAGGACCCAACGATCTCGTCGCGCGCCTCAATGCGGAAATCGTGCGCTTCCTGCGCACGCCCGAAGCCACGAAGCTGCTCGCCGCCCAAGGCGCCGATGCCGCCTATACCAGTGCCGAGGAAATGCCTGCGCTGATGAAATCCGACCTCGCAAAATGGGGCAAGGTGATCCGCGACAACGGCATTCGCGGGGAATGAGAAAGAGCGACCGGTGAGGTGCGGTCGCGATAGTTTCAATCCACCTTCACGCCCGCGCGCTTCACTACTTCGGCCCATTTGACCGATTCTTTCCGGATGTGCTCAGCGAACTGCTCTGACGTGCCGCCGACCACCTCGACGCCAAGTCCGGCGAGCTTTTCCCGGACGGAAGCCAACGCCAGTGCCTTGTTCATTTCCGCATTGAGCCGGGCGACGACGGCTTTCGGCACCCGGGCCGGGGCAATCGCGCCATCCCACGCGACAACCTCGAAACCCGGCACACCGGCCTCCGCGACCGTTGGCAGCTCCGGGAAGATCGGCGTGCGTTTCGGGCTGGTCACAGCGACTCCCCGCAGCTTGCCCGCCTTCACGGCGGGCGCGATTGCGGCGAGGGTCCCGAACATCAGCTGCACCCGTCCCTGCGTGAGATCCGTCATCGCCAGTACGAGGCCTTTGTAGGGCACGTGCACCATGTCTATGCCGGTCATGAACTTGAACAACTCGCCGCTAAGGTGCGGGCTCGAGGCATTGCCGCCGGATGCGTAGAGCAGCTTGCCCGGATTCTTCTTCGCATAATTGATCAGTTCCCGCACCGATTTCACTGGAAGCGAGGGCGTCACCGCCAGCAGGTTGGGCTGCGAGGTGTACTGCACGATCGGAAGCAAATCCCTGTCAGGGTCGTAGGGAAGCTTGGCCAGTACACTGCGATTGATCGCCAGCGTCAGTATGGTTCCAAAGCCGATGGTGTGGCCATCGGGTGCGGCTCTTACCATCATGTCCATGCCGATGGTTCCGGCCCCTCCGGGCCGGTTGTCCACCACGAACTGCTGCCCCATCTGCCTGCCCAGCTCCGCAGTCAGAATTCGCGCAATGATGTCGGGTCCGCTCCCGGCAGCGGCAGGCACGATGTAGCGTATCGGCCGCTCGGGATAGGCGGAAATCGCGGCGGGAATCGAGAAGCAAGCTACGACAACCGCAGTCGCCACGACGTGTGGCGGATACTTGATCATAGCGCGGGCACCATGCCTTTCGCCCTGATCACCGCCGCCGCCTCCGGTGTTCGCAGAAAGTCGATCAGCGCCTTTGCCGCCTCCACGTCCTTGGCGCCGGCCACGATCGCCGCCAAAGTGACGTCGCCTGACTGAATTTCGTGCGGCAAAGGACCAACGATTTCGATACCGGGGATGCCCACAAGCAGCGAAAGTACGTGCACGCCCATCTCCGCCTCCCCGGCCGCCACCAAATCTCCCACTCTGCGCGGAGGCGGGCCGCCCATGATTGTCTTCCGTTTCATCTCATCGGCGATGCCCCAGCGCCCGAGCACCTTGACGAAATGGATGCTGGCCGGACCGTCGTCATGGGAAATCGATTTCGCCGCGAGCAGCGCGCGCTTTACTGCGTCAGGCGATGAGATATCAGGCGTCGGCGCGTCCTTGCGAACGGCCATCCCGATAAGGGTGCGGGCGACGGGAGTGACCGACCCAGGCAGGACTTGACCATTCGCAAAGTCAACACCGCCCGTGATTACAACATCGGCGGTTTCGCGATCTTGGATACGTTTCTCGATTCCGCGCGAATTAGCGAACTTGAAGGTGACCTTGTGTCCAGTCATTTGTTCGAATTTTGGCTGCACATCGAACATGACCGCGCGCATTCCGTAGCTGCTGAGCACGCTGATCTCAGCTGCGTGTGCTGCGATGCCAGCCCCAAGCAGAAACACAACCCCGATATTTGCCGCTGTGACAAGTGAACGTATGTTCATTGTAATGCTCCTCTTAAGATGGTGTAGTTTCCTGGCCTGACTACAGACATCAGGCGTTCGCGTGATAACTGCTTCCGCTTCCTTGTTTTGTCGTCCCACGATTCCATGTTGACACCCGCCACGCATTAACGCAATTGTGCGAGAATAGCATTTTCATAATTACTGCTTATCGCCATGGAATTTCGCGACATTGAGTATTTCGCCGTGCTCGCTGAGCACGGGCACGTCGGACGTGCGGCGGAGGCCCTGGGCTTGAGCCAGCCCGCGCTCAGCCTGAGCCTGCGCAGATTGGAAAAGGCCATGCAGGCGAGGCTCGTGAAGCGCACACCCAAGGGCGTCGAATTGACCGCAACCGGCACTGCACTGATGTCGCGCGTTCAGCGGCTGCGCCTGGCACGGGAGGACGTCTTGCGCGAAGTAGCGGACTTGAGCCAAGGCAAGGCGGGGCTCTTGCGCATCGGGGCGCATCCCGGCGTGGTGATCTACCCGCTGGCGCCGGCCTGTGCCGAGTTGTTAAAGGACGCTGCGGATCTGGAACTGGTGGTGACGGCTATGACATCCAGGCTGGTGCCGGCGCTGCGCAGTGGAGAACTGGACCTGATCGTCCACGACGCCGTCTCGCCCCAGGATGACCTGGTGCAGGAGCATTTGTTTGACGACCCGTTTGTCACCTTCGTCGCGGCGAATCACCGGTTGGCCAGGCGCAAGCAAGTGACCATTCGAGACCTCGCGGAGGAGCGCTGGGCGCGTTCAGGTATCAGCGAAAACTGGGACAGGTTTGTCGAAGCGTCGCTGGGTGCCGGCAATCCGGTACCGGGCACCGGCATCCGGACCGACTCACAGCCCTTGCGGGATTATCTGGTGGCCAATGCGGGTTTGCTGGGCTATGCGACACGGCGCACCCTCAAGGAGGTCGCAATGCAGTACCGCGTCGCACAGATCCGGGTGAAGGAGTTAGAGCGGGTTCGCCGGGTCCACGTGAGTTACAGAAAGGACGGCTACCTGTCCCCGGCGGGGCGCCGCCTCATCGAGATTCTGAAAGCGACCGCGAAAGAGAATGCTGTCGGGAAGCCGTGAGCCGTGAAATCGGGAGATGCGGATCAGGCGAGGCGAACTCCGGCGCCCGGAAGAGCGCGCAAAAGCGGACCATCGCGGCACGCCAGCGGAAGGCGCAGGGATAGCGCCAGGTCCAGGTAACTCGCGTCATAAACTGATAGAGCGTGCCTGGCGGCGAACTCCAACAGGTCCGGGATCGCCAGGCGATCCTGATGCGCTGTAACGACCAGGTCGCCCACGAGCCTGGCAGCAGTCTTGGCCGCCTTGCCTGATATGTTGCCTCTGCGCTCGAGGGCAAGCAGCGCATTTGCGACCTCCAGCTTCCACACGGCCGGAACGTGCAGTGGCTCTCGCTTCGCCATCGATCTTACCCGGTCCGTGTACGCAGTCGCCTGTTTATGCACGAACCAGGCGATGGCGACCGAAGCGTCCAGCACGAAAGCCACTACTCGCGCCCGTCCTCGATCAGATCACGGATGTTGACACGCCCTTTGATCTTGAGGGCCTTGCTGAACGCTGTGATCCGGTCGATCACCGCGACGTTAGGATTCTTGCGCTGCGCTTTGGCGGCGGGAACCAGGCGCGCCACCACCTTTCCGCTGCGTGTAATGGTCGTTTCCTGGCCGCGCTCAGCCCTGGCGATAAGCTCCGACAATCGTGCTTTTGCCTCGAACACACCGACCCGATCCATAACGTGCACTCTGGTTAACCAAACTACATTGTAGCACCGGCGGCCTGCGGCTCGCGCAAGTGCTGCAGCGCGCAAAATCCTGCCAAGTTGCGTAGCGCCGCAGTGACAGCGTGAGCCTGCGAACTTACAATACGGTCATCGACCCATTCCGCGCCGGGGCTGATCACGGATTACGCACCGCGCAAGAGGATACTCCGATGAACTTCGATCGCCGCGCGGTCACAGCCCCGACGCTGGAAATCGCCGACTGGATCGCGCGCCTGCGGCATGCCGATCTGCCGCCGCGCACCCGCGAGGTCGTGCGCTGCGCCATTCTCGACACCCTGGGTTGCGGCGTGTACGGCTACAACACGCCGTGGGCGAAGATGCTGCTTGCATGGGCGCGCGCGGGAGGCGCGAAAGCCGAGGCCACCGTGTGGGGCGACGCCGCGCCGTCGCTGCGGGTCGCGGACGCCGCGCTGGTCAACGGCACGGCGTCGCACGCCTTCGAGCTCGACGATTATCACAATGCAAAACTGCATGCCGGCGCCGTCGTGGTGCCCGCGGCGCTGGCGATGGCGGAAAAACTGGACGCATCGGGTGAACGCCTCGTCACCGCGATCGCCGCCGGCTACGAGGTCATGATCCGTTCCAGCCTGGCAATGAACCCGTCCGCGACGCGGCTGCGAGGCTGGCATATTACCGGCGTTTGCGGGCCGTTCGGTGCGGCAGCCGCGTGCGCGTCGCTGCTGGGTTTCAGCACCGAGCAGACTGCGTGGACGCTCGGGCTCGCCGGCACGCAGGGCGCGGGCACGTGGGCATTCAACGCCGACGGCACGATGAGCAAGCGGCTTCACGCCGGCAAGGCCGCGCATTCAGGCGTGCTCGCGGCAGAACTCGTGGCGCTCGGCTTTACCGGCCCGACGCAGATTTACGAGTACGGCGACGGCGGCGTGTTGAAAGCGTACTCGGATGCTTCCGAGCCTGCGCTGCTCACCCACAAGCTGGGCGCCGTGTTCCATCTCGACGACAACTCGGTCAAGCCCTACTCCTGCTGCGGCAGCACCCACGCGTATATCGATGCCGCGCTTGCGCTGCGCCGCAAGCTGAGTGCGCCGTGGAACCCGCAGCGCCCGGTGCGCGTGGGTCTGTCGAAGGTGGTCGACGTGCAGTGCGGCTTCGCCTACGCACCGGGCACGGCGCTCAACGCGCAGATGAGCCTGCGCTACGCCATCGCCGCCGCATTGACCGACGGCCAGGTGCTGCCGGCGCAGTTCACGGAACAGCGCATGCAAGATCCCGCACTGATTGCGCTCGCAGCGCGGCTTGAGTGCGTGCATGACCCCAGGCTCGACGAGTTCTACCCGGCGCATTTCGCGGGATGGGTCGCCGCTGAGGGCAATGGGCGGTGGCTGCGCGAAGACATTCTCGATCCGACGGGTTCGACAGCCAATCCGCTGAACGCCGCCGGAATTACCGGGAAATTCCGCGGCATCAATCCGGATCTGCCGGTGGACGCCATCGCCCGCACCGCGCTTGCGATGGAAAACCACACGGCGCGCGAGCTCGTCGCCTTGCTCAGGGAAAAGACCAGTGCGAAGCGGCAGGCCGCCTAGTTCACCGGTGTCAAGAAAATCGATTCCCTCCCCCTTGATGGGTGAGGCCGAGGGTGGGGGTGAGGATTTGCACGGCACGAAATCCTTTCACCGCCATCCCAACCCCCTCAAGGGGGGAGGAGTTTCTCTGGAATGTTGTGACACAGTGCGAATAGGAGATCGTTCATGAATATCTTTCCGCGTTTAGCTTGGGCAGCGGCCGCGGCGCTCGCCACCGTTGCCATCGCGGGTTCGGCTGCCGCGCAGCAGGCCGCGTACCCCACCAAGTCGATCCGTCTGCTGGTGCCGTTTCCTCCCGGCGGCGGCACCGATCTCATGGCACGCATCGTCGCGCAGAAGACCTCGGAAGCATTCGGGCAGTCGGTAATCGTGGACAACCGTCCGGGCGCGGGCGGCACGATCGGGGCTGAAATGGCGGTGCGCGCTGCGCCCGACGGCTATACCCTGATCGTGGTGTCCGGAAGCTACGCCACGAACGCCGGCGTGTACAAGCTCGCATACGACCCAATCAAGGACATCCAACCGATCATCCTGGTGGGGGAATCGGTGTTCATCGTAGTGGTGCACCCGCAGGTACCGGCGAAGAATCTGAAGGACCTGATTGCGCTTGCCAGGAGCAGGCCCGGCACCATCAACTACGGA
>JACQGN010000173.1 GCA_016199545.1 Betaproteobacteria bacterium
GAGTCGGCGATCATCGTGCGCGGCGCGGGCGAGAGCCAGCTGATCGAATTGATGAAACAGTGCCTCGCCGAACACCCCGGCGTGAAAGTCTTCAGCCTGCCGCGCGTGGAACCCGAGCGTTATATCGAACTCGGCGTGCGCGGCAGTCCCGCGCACGTTGCGCCGGCGATCGACCACCTCAGGCAGGGGGTCAGCGCGCTCGGATTTTCGTGGACCGACGCGGGGAGCGCATGAGGCGAGGAGAAGCCGGCGAGCGCCACCGGAGTTGGGACGCGCGCCATGGTGCGGGGCGAAAAAAAAGCCCCGGAGATCCGGGGCTTCTTGCTCTTACCTGCTGACGGACGCTTACTTCTTGCCTTTCTTCGCGGCGGGCATGGCCTGCTTGGCGACCGCCTCGAGGTTGGACTGGGTCGCTTCGGTGAATTGCTTCGCGACCTTGGAAAGGTTGTCGTATGCCGAGTTGACCGCGGCGATGCCCGACTTGATGGCGGCGATGCCGACCTCGGAGCCCGCGGGGGCGGTCTTCACCAGTTTGTCGAGGGCGGTGACCACTTGCTTGTTGAAATCCGAGAATTGTTCCTCGACCAGCTTGCCGACTTCGGCCTGGGTCGCGGTGGCGACGTCGTACACGCTCTTCGCGTAGGCTGTGGCTTTCTCGATGCTGGGTTGCGCGACGTTGTCCTTGAGCGCGGCAAATTCCTGCAGATCCTTGACAGCGGCGAATGCCTTCGCGTTTTCAATGCTGTCTGCGAACGCCGACTTTGCGGCCTTCAGTTGCAGGTCGAGCATGCGCTCCGCACCTTGCAGTGCAACACCGGCAAACCGGGCAGCGACTTCAAAATTGGCCTTGTTCAGCGCGAGCAGTTGATCAGGTGTCTGATACATGATAATTCTCCTTTTAATACAATGTTTAAAGTAAACTAATCGGTTATAAAATGTTGCATCGCACAATGACAATTGTATGCGATGAATCTGGTATGTCAAGAGGGAAATCAAAAAAATATACTGCAATGCAATAGCTCCTTGGCCATGAGCTTGCCCGCAATCCCTCTGGACTCGCCATATGTTTAAAACAATGTTTATAATCAATTACGTATGATAATAAGCAGGAGCAGCGCATGACAGTCGCTGGTGCCGATCCGGCCCACACCCCTGATTTACGGTTCATCTCCGACGGGGATGGCGGCACGAGGGTCGAGCTATCCGGGGCATGGAACCTGCGCTCGCTGCAGCTGGTATTGCCCGCGCTCGTTGCGCGGCTCGGCGCGTGTGGAAGCGACGTCCGCTGGGACCTGCGTTCTGTCGTGACGCTGGACCACGCGGGCGCGATGCTCCTGTGGCGGGCGTGGGGCCGCAGGCGAATCGCCGGCCTCGAACTGCGTCCGGAGCATGAGGCCCTGTTCACCCATTTCGCCCCCGTGGCGTTTCAGGCCGCTCCCCGCCGGCGCCGCACCTGGATCGGAAAATTCCTGTCTGTCGGCGCGCGGGTCGCGATCGCACTGGAGCATCTTCGCGATCTCGTTGCCCTGCTCGGGTGCATCGTGCTCGACGCGGTCCAACTCGTGCGCCACCCCGCGCGAGTGCCGATCCGCGAGATCTCGGCGAACATCTACCGCACCGGTGCCCAGGCGCTCGGCATTACCGCGCTGGTCGGATTCCTGATCGGGGTGGTATTGTCCTATCTCTCTTCGAACCAGTTGCGGACCTTCGGTGCCGATGTCTTCATCGTCAACATTCTCGGGATCAGCATCGTGCGCGAGCTGGGGCCCGTGCTCGCGGCGATACTCGTCGCGGGGCGCTCGGGCTCGGCCATGACGGCGCAGATCGGCGTGATGCGCGTGACCGAGGAACTCGATGCCATGGCCGTGCTCGGCATTCCGCATACCTTGAGGCTGATCCTGCCGAAAGTCATCGCGCTCGCGATCGCCTTGCCCCTGATCGTGCTGTGGACCAACGCCATGGCGCTCGCCGGAGGCATGCTCTCGGCGCACATCGAACTCGGGATCAGTTTCCGTTACTTCCTCGGCAGCCTGCCCGACGCGGTGCCGGTCGCCAACTTCTGGCTCGGGCTCGGCAAGGGCGCGGTATTCGGCGTGCTCATCGCACTGGTAGCGTGTCATTTCGGCCTGCGCATCCAGCCCAACACCGAGAGCCTTGGCATCGGCACGACCAACGCCGTGGTGAGCGCGATCACCGTCGTCATCATCGTCGATGCCGTCTTCGCGGTGACGTTTTCCCACATCGGAATCTATTGATGGACGATTGCATCATCGACATCCGCGGACTCTGGACGCGATTCGGCGGCAACGTCGTGCACCGCGACATCGATCTTTGCGTCCATCGCGGCGAAGTGCTTTCCCTCGTGGGCGGATCGGGCAGCGGCAAGACCACGCTCCTGCGGCAAATGCTCGGGCTGGAGCGGCCCTCCCACGGAGAGGTACGGGTGTTCGGCAGGTCGCTCTACGAGGGGACCGCCGACGAATTGCGGACGCTGCGGCATCGGTGGGGCGTGCTGTTCCAGGAAGGGGCGCTGTTTTCCGCCCTGTCGGTATACGACAATGTCGCGCTGCCGTTGCGGGAACTCAAGACCGTCGACGAAGACCTGATCCGGGACCTGGTCGGTCTCAAGCTCGAACTTGTCGGCATCGAGGCGCAGCATTTCGCCAAGATGCCGGCGGAGCTGTCAGGTGGCATGGTCAAGCGCGTGGCGCTGGCGCGTGCACTCGCGCTCGAGCCGGAACTTCTGTTCCTGGACGAGCCGACGGCGGGCCTCGACCCCGATCGCAGCGAGAGCTTCGTGCGGCTGATCGCAGACCTGCGGCGCGAGCTGGGTCTGACGGTGGTGATGGTGACCCACGACCTCGATACGCTGGTCGCGCTTTCAACCCGCGTCGCGGTGCTCGCCGACCAGAGGATCGTCGTCATCGGCCCGATGTACGAAGTCGCCGCGTTTACGCACGACTTCATCCGCAATTTTTTCCAGGGCGAGCGCGGCAGGCGTGCGCTCGGCGCTGTCGGCGCGCATGCCGCTGACGCGGACACCGGCCGGGAGCCGGCCGTGGCCGGCTGAGGAGATTACCCATTGGAGAATCGCGCTCACGCGCTGGCTGCCGGCCTGTTCACGTTGCTCCTCAGCGCCGCGGTGGTGTATGCGGCGATGTGGCTCACCCGGGATACGACCGGGCGGGAGAGCTACATCCTCGAGTCCGCGTATCCCGTGACCGGTCTCGGCGTCCAGGCATCCGTGCGTTTGCGGGGCGTCGAGGTGGGAAAGGTTCAAAGCATCGATTTCGATCCCGAGAATCGGCGGCTGATCCTGATCGGCATCACCGTCAAGGCCGGCACGCCCATTACGCGCGGTACCCATGCGCGGCTGGAATCGCAGGGCCTGACGGGACTGGCGTACGTCATGCTGGATGACGACGGAAAACGCCCGCAGCCGCTGGCAGCCGAAGGCGATGTGATGCCACGCATCCCGATGCGACAGACGTTTCTCGATGAGATTTCGGGAACGGGACGGGATCTGCTGAGCCAGCTTACCCAGGTGGCGTTACGCGTCGACAAGCTCCTGAGCGAACGCAACCAGCAGCAACTCGTGCGAACGCTGGCAAGCCTCGAGGCGGCGAGCGCGGACATCGGCGCGCTCGCCCGCACGATCGACGCGGGGGCGCGCAATCTTGCGACCATCTCGGGGGACGCCCGAAAGATGTTGAAGGGCGCGGAAGTCACGCTCGACAGCATCGACACGCTGGCGAGACAGCTTGGGCAGCACGTGGACACGCTGGAGCGCTTTGCCCGGAGCACCGAGCAGATGGCGACGAGCGCGGGACAGGTGGGCGGCGCGACCCAGTCGTTTTCCGCCGCAATGGTCGGCGACACGCTGCCACGTCTCAACGTGCTGATCGAGGATCTCGGATTCGCGTCACGCAAGCTCGACCGGCTGCTCGATGAACTCAACGAACGTCCGCACGGTCTGGTCTTCGGCAAACCACCCGGCGCGCCCGGGCCGGGGGAGCCGGGGTTCAGTCAACCGCGCCACGCCACTGATAAATGAGACGCTACCTTCGATTCACCGGATCAACGCGCGAGTTCGGCCGGTGGTGCCGGCTTATCCTGACCCCCGGTCTCCTGCTGCTCGGGGCATGCACCATCGGCCCCCCGCCGAAAGATCCCCCCGCAACTTACGATCTCGGGCCGCCGGGCGCGGGCGCCGCCGCGAATCCCGGGTTGAGGGCGACGCTGCTCGTGCCAAGCATCGCCGCCCCGGTCTGGCTCGATCATGCCGGCATCGCATATCGACTCGGTTACCACGACCTGGCCCGGCACCAGGTCTACGCCAACAGCCGCTGGGTGGCCGCGCCGGCCGCGCTGCTGACGCAGCGTCTGCGCAGCCGGATATCCGCGGTGGCGGCAGGCGTCGTGACAAGCGGGGAGGGCGTGCGAGCCGATTATGCCCTGCACCTTGAGCTGGAGGACTTCAGTCAGTTCTTCGAGACCCCCGCAATGAGTCGCGTAGCGGTGGCCGCGCGCGCGAGCCTCGTCCGGATTTCGGACCGCAGCCTGCGCGCGCAGCGCAGTTTCGCAGTGCAGCGTTCCGCCGCGCCTGATGCCGCGGGAGCGGTCACCGCACTGGGCGAGGCAAGCGACGAGTTGATCCGGGAGTTGTTGCGATGGACGGCGGAGAACCTCGGCGCGGACAGGCGTACCCACGAGAAGAGCGCCGAGTGAGCACGATTTTTGGCAAGATCATCAGGCGCGAGATCCCCGCCAACATCGTGTACGAAGACGATCTTTGCCTCGCTTTTCGCGACGTCAATCCGCAGGCGCCGACGCACGTACTGATCATTCCTAAGAAGGAAATCCCGCGTCTCGCCGACGCCAATGCGGAAGACCAGGCTTTGCTCGGCCATCTCGTGCTGGCCGCCAACCAAGTGGCGCGTCAACTGGGCGTGGAGAATGCCTACCGGCTGGTCGTCAACAACGGCGCGGGCGCGGGGCAGAGCGTATTCCATCTGCACCTGCACATCCTCGCCGGACGGCCGTTCCGCTGGCCGCCCGGTTAAAGCAAGAAGACCATTCGCTGACTGATTCGTTCGACGTCAGACGAGAGGAAGCCGGACCTCGAACTCCACTCCGCTGCCGTCGGCGCGATCCATCGCATTGGTGCGGCCGCCGTGGAACTCGGCAATCAGGCGCACGACATACAGACCCAGCCCGAGGTGCGGTTCGTCGCCGGGCGCGTGCCTGCGCACCGATACCAGCGAATCGAACAGGCGCTCCTTCATCCCGGCGGGCAGCAGCGGCCCGTGATTGCTCATGCGCAGGACGGCGGCGCCTGGTTCGCGCTCCAACGTGAGTTCGACCGGATCATCGCCCGTCGCGAAGTCCACGGCATTGGCGATGAGCTTGTCGAGCATCTGCGCGAACAGATCCGCCGAACCGTTGAGCGGCACGGCGGCGTCCGGCAGGGTGAGCTTGAAACGGCGCGGCGCGTACGCGCTCGAATAACCTGCCGCGCAGCTCTCGATTACCGCGCGCGCGTCGAACGGCTCACGCTCGCCTTCACGCACCAGTTGTTCGAGGCGCGAGGCTTCGGACATGCGGGTGAGGATTTTTTCGAGCCGCTGCAGCCCGTCGTCGGCGCGGCCGAGGTAGGTGGCGCCGCCCGGGGTGCCGCCCTGCAGCCTCAGGTTGTCGAGCGACGAGCGCACCACCGCGATCGGGGTGCGCAATTCGTGGGCGAGGCGGGCGGCGAGCGCCTCGAGATAGGCGTTGTGGTCCGCAAGCCGCGCAAGCACCGTAGAGAAACTGCGTGACAGGTCGCCGATTTCGTCGCGCGCGTGCTCGCCTGCCAGCAGTGCGCGCACGTGCCCGCGCGAATCGATTGCGTTCTCCGCCTCGTCACGCAACCGGCGCAACCGCCACGACAGCCGCGAGGCGAATGCGAGCAGCACCAGCGCGGCGGCGCTGAAGGCGACCAACGTCACCGCTACCAGCTGCTCGAACGCGCGATTGCGCAGGGACACGATCGCGTCGGTGTCCTCCTCGAGGACGACGGCCCCGATCACGGATTCGCCGCTCCACACCGGGTGGGAGGCCGAAAGAATTGTGCCCCGCCCGCCCGGCGCCGGCCGCCGCCGGGTCGTCGGCGCGCCGTCGAGCGCCCGCTCCAGTTCGCGCCCGCCGAAGATCACGTCGTCGGGTATCAGTTCTTCGCCCGGCGCGGCGGGCGTGCGAAACATGCGCTCGAACAGCGGCCGCAGCGCAAAGTGAACCGCGCGCTCGATCGGACCGAAGACGGGGGGCGCGCCCGGCGGTGCCGGCGCATCGAGGCTGCCGGCTGCTGCGACGAGTTTCAGTTTGCTGTCGATGACCCAGATGCGCAGGCCCGGTCGCGCGAGTCCGGCCAGCAGCGTCTTCGCTTCGTCGTGGACCGTGGCGGCCGTCGGCTCACCCTCGGTGGCCGTGCCCGCGGGTGGCGTGAGCAGCCGCGGCCGGTCCTGCAGCGCCACCGCAACGGTGCGCGCGGTCGCGGCAAGCTGCTGCTCCTGGTTCTCACGCAGGAGCTGTTCCATCGCGCGCACGTAGGCATAACCGGCCCACGGCATGACCAGCAGCACGAGCGCGATGAGCACCAGTTTCGATCGCAGTCCCAGCGCGGGCAGCGCGGCCCGCATCAACCGTCCGCCTTCCACCGGTAACCCATGCCGTAAACGGTATCGATGCGATCGAAGCCGGGATCGACCGCGGCGAATTTGCGGCGGATGCGCTTGATGTGGGAAGTGATCGTGCTGTCGTCGACCACCACGTGCGCCTCGCCCATCAACTGCTCCCGGTTCTTGACGTGGCCCGGAAACTTGGCGAGGGCATGCACCATCCAGAATTCGGTGAGAGTGAGTTCGACGGGACGACTGCGCCACGCAACGGTAAAGCGCTTGAGATCGATGCTGAGGTTTTCGCGAACGAGAACGTCCTCGCTCTGGGGCGGCACGCGGGCAACCTCCGCGCGGCGGAACAGCGCGCTCACCCGCGCCAGCAGGTGCGGCAGGCTCACGTTCTTGGTGACGTAGTCGTCCGCACCCATGCGCAGCCCGGCAACCGTGTCGAAGTCACTGTCCCGCGCCGTGAGAAAAATGATGGGCAGACTCTGGGAGGAGGCCCGGAGTTCCCGGCACAGGGCGAATCCGCCGTCAGGTTCGTCGCCGAGGCCGATGTCGAGCACCGCGAGATCGGGCAGCCGCACCCGGAACGCCGCGAGCGCCTCGGCGCGCCCGGCAAAGGCGGCCACCTCGTAACCCTGGGCGCGAAACGCGTCGGTGTAGTTGGCGCGAATCGCGGGCTCGTCCTCGACGATGGCGATGCGGAGCGGCATGGTGTCCTCGCTTGTGGAAGGCGACTATACCGCATGTCCCCGGCGGCGCAGGGCGGGCGTGCCGGCGTGCCATCTTCTTGCCACAATTGATGGGCGGAAATCCAGAATTGGGTCACCAGCGTGCCCGTGCCCTGGGGCTTAATGGCGCCGTGACGACTCGAACTCAACTGGAGCCGAAGATGACAACTAAGCCTCAGCGCACCGCCCTCAATCTTCGCCGCGTAGTTCTGGACATGCTTGAACTCGCCCTGCGCGGAACCGTGGTGGCGAGTCTGATTGCCGCGCTGGCGATGGGCCTGATCGCGTTGGCAGCGAGTTGACAGGGCGCCGGGAGCCGGTGGCTGGGGCGCTGCGCGGGGATCCGTCCGCGACGTGGCGTCGGGAAGACGACGATGCCGGTCTCCAGTCTCTGGCTCCGGGCGCCTTGCGCCGCCTAGCAGCCTGTCGGTCTTAACAGCCCGCACAGGCTGCTATACGCAAAACTGGCTGGCCGTTCATCATGAAACCACTCGAAGCGGTCGAACTTGAGGGAAAGCGTATGTGGCGTCA
>JACQGN010000179.1 GCA_016199545.1 Betaproteobacteria bacterium
TCTCCTACCTGGGCGGCGAAGGCCTCATCAAGCAGCTGGTGCTGGGCCTCGAGCTGAGCCCGGTGCTCTTCCTGATCCTGTCGCAGCTCATCATCTTCCTGCTCGGCTGGCCGCTGGAATGGAGCGAGATCATCATCATCTTCGTGCCGATCTTCCTGCCGCTGCTGCCGCACTTCCACGTCGATCCGCTGCTGTTCGGCATCCTGGTGGCGCTGAACCTGCAGACCGCGTTCCTGTCGCCGCCGGTGGCGATGGCCGCCTACTACCTCAAGGGCATCGCGCCGCCGCAGGTGCTGCTCACGGAAATCTTCTGGGGCTGCCTGCCGTTCCTGTTCATCGTGGTGGTATCGATGCTGGTGGTGTACGTGTGGCCCGGGATTTCGCTCTGGCTGCCGCGCGCGATCTACGGCAACTGACGGGATGGACACCTCGCGGCTCAACTGGCTCTCGGCGGCGGACATGGCGCGCGCGGTGCGCGACGGCGCAATCAGCGCAGTGGAACTGGCGGAGGCGTGTCTTGCGAGGGTGCGGGAAGTCGATGCCGAAGTACAGGCCTGGGCCTACCTGGATCCCGAGCACGTTCTCAGACAGGCACACGTGCTCGACGACCAACGCCGGCATGGCATGGCGGCCGGCCCGCTGCACGGGGTGCCGGTCGGGATAAAGGACATCATTGACACCGCCGACATGCCGACCGAAGACGGCACGGTACTCCACGCGGGACGGATGCCGGATTGCGACGCGAGGGTGGTTTCGATGCTGCGCGCCGCGGGCGCGGTGATCATGGGCAAGACCGTTACCACAGAGCTCGCCACCTACTCGCCGGGCAAGACGCACAATCCGCACGACCCGGGGCACACTCCCGGCGGCTCATCGAGCGGCTCGGCGGCCGCCGTCGCGGCCGGAATGGTGCCGCTCGCGATCGGCAGCCAGACCAACGGCTCGGTGATCCGGCCGGCGGCATACTGTGGCGTGTACGGCTTCAAGCCGACGCACGGACTCGTGCCGCGTCATGGCGTGCTCAGGCAGTCGCGCACGCTCGATCAGCTCGGCGTGTTCGCGCGCACCATCGAGGACGTGGCGCTCGGCTGTCAACAGCTTGCGGGTTACGACGAGCGCGATCCGGACACCCGGCCGCGCGCACGCGTGCCGTTCCTGGCGCTTGCCTCCGAGGAACCGCCGCTGCCGCCGCTGCTCGCGTTTGCGGAAACGCCGGTCTGGGATCGCGCCGAGGCCGAAACGAAGGAGGCGTTTTCGGAACTGAGGGCGGCGCTCGCTGACCACGTTGTCGAGATCCAGTTGCCCGACCTGGCGCGCAGCGCTTGGGAGTGGCATCGAACCATCATGGAGGCCGAGATGGCTGCAAGCTTCGATCTCGAATGGGAGCGGGGACGTGACCGTCTTTCCGAGTCGTTGCGCAACCAGCTCGCGCGGGGGCGCGAGGTAGGCGCGCTTGACTACCAGAAGGCGCTCGCACGCATTCCGCTGCTGAACGCAGGGTTCGGGGAAATCTTCTCGCGCTGCGACGCGATCCTCACGCCGGCTGCAGCCGGGACCGCGCCGCGAGGCCTCGGATCAACGGGCGACCCTGCGTTCTGCACGCTATGGACGCTGTGCGGCATGCCGGCGCTCAATCTGCCGCTGATGCGCGGCGCGAACGGCCTGCCGCTCGGCGTCCAGCTTGTCGGCGAGCGGGGAAGCGATGCACGCCTGCTGCGCACCGCGCGCTGGCTCGTGGCGCATGTCGCAGCGAGCTGATACGGGAACAGGAGAACGATATGCCATTTAAAATCTTCGCGGGTGTCGTTGCGGTGCTGCTACTGGTCAGTTTCGTCGTGCCGTATGTGCTGAAGATGAAGGACATCGCGCTCGCAGTCGTCATCATGATCGGCGTTGCGATGATGGCTGTCGACCTCTGGCAGTCGCTGAAATCGAAAGAGGACTGACCGCAATCGGCGGCGCATCCGCGCGCGAGCAAGGCGCGGCACCCGGCGCCTTCGGCTGGTTCAGCACCGCTATCGCCTCACGAGGGTCACGAGTCCTGTGCCGGCCGCCGCACCCAGCCTGAGGTGGCTGGTATTCGCTCTCGGCGCAGCGGCGTTCTTCCTGTCGTTTTTTCACCGCGTTGCCCCGGGCGCGCTCGCGGAGGAGCTCACCGCCGCTTTCGCGGTGAGCGGCGCCGCACTCGGGGCGCTGTCGGCAACCTATTTTTACGTCTATTCGGCGATGCAACTGCCGACCGGTGTGCTGACCGACACGCTCGGTCCGCGGCGCGTGCTGACTGCGGGAGGCGTCATCGCAGGCGTAGGTTCGATCATATTTGGCGGGGCCGAATCCGTCGTGACCGCCGCGCTTGGACGCACGTTGACGGGACTGGGGGTGTCCGTCGCCTTCGTCTGCCTGCTCAAACTCAACGCGAGCTGGTTCGAGGAGCGGCGCTTCGCCACAATGAGCAGCTTCGGCAACGTCATGGGAATCGTGGGCGCGCTGCTGGCAACCGCCCCGCTCGCGTGGCTCATCACGGTGGTGTCGTGGCGCAGCGTATTCGTGGCAATCGGCATTGCGTCCCTCGGGGTGTCCGCCGCGACGTGGTTCCTGGTGCGCGACCATCCGGAATCCGAAGGGTTGCCTCAGGGACGTCCGGCGCCACCGCAGACGGAACGCTGGTGGCAGGGCCTCGGAGAAATCATGCGCAACCGGGCGACATGGCCCGCCTTCTGGGTCACGTTCGGCATCTCGGGGAGCTATATGAGTTTCATCGGGCTGTGGGCCGCGCCGTTTTTTCGACAGGCTTACGGCATGTCGGCGATCGCGGCGAGCCGGCACACGAGCGTCATGATCGTGGCTTCGGCGATCTCGCTCGCCACGCTGGGCGTGTTGTCGGACCATCTGCGCCGCCGTCGCCTCCTGATCACCGGATCCGCCATGCTGTATCTCGGCTGCTGGGCGGCGTGGATCATCGGGATCGGCCCGGGCTACACCTACCCGATGGCGGCGATCACCGGTTTGTGCATGACCGGCTTTTCGCTGGCATGGGCCTGCGCGAAGGAGGTCAATCGTCCGCGCTACGCCGGGATGGCCATCAGTGTCGCCAACACCGGTGGTTTTCTCGCCGCCGGCATCCTGCAGCCGCTCGTAGGCTGGGTGCTGGACGCGAGCGCCGGTGGCGTCGCGAATGCCACGACCCTGGATCATTTTCGACCCGCACTTGCGACCCTCGCGTCGTTTACCTTCATCGGGTTCGCCGGCTCGCTGTTTATCCGCGAGACGCATTGTCGTAACATTTGGGTGGAGAACAGGCGGTAAGCAGTGAGCAGTGAGCGGTAAGCGGTGAGCAGTGAGCGGTAAGCGGTGAGCGGTAAGCGGTGAGCGGTGAACGGTGAACAGTGGATGGTCTGGCGCGTTGACGTATTCCAATCAAGGTAGAGAATGAAACCGAAGATACTGGTTACGCGGGAGGTATTCGACGAGACGCTCGAGTACCTCGCGCCGCACTGCGAAGTCGAGTCCAACCAGGACGACGCGGCGCTGACGCCCGAAGCCCTCAGGCGGCGGCTGGGCGACAAGCGTGGCGTCATGTGCTGCCTCACCGACCGTATCGATGCCGCGCTGCTCGCAGAGGCGCCGCAGCTCAAGGTGGTCGCGAACATTGCGGTCGGTTATAACAACATCGACGTGGCGGCGTGCACCGCCCGCGGCGTAATGGCGACCAACACGCCCGGCGTGCTCGATGACAGCACCGCGGACCTCGCCTGGGCGCTGATGCTCGCCGCTGCGCGGCGGCTGACCGAGGTTGAAAGTTACGTCCGTGGCGGCGAGTGGACCGGCTGGCGGTTGAAACAATGGCTGGGCGTGGATGTGCATCACGCCACGCTCGGCATCGTCGGCATGGGACGCATCGGGCAGGTCATCGCCCGGCGCGCAGCGGGTTTCGACATGCGCGTCGTCTATCACAACCGGAACCGGCTCGCGCCCGACATCGAGCAGCGGCTCAACGCCGCCTATGTCACGATGAACGAACTTCTCCGGCAATCCGACTTCGTGGTGCTGCAGGTGCCGTACTCTCCGGAAACGCACCATCTCATCGGGGCGGCGGAACTGAAGCGCATGAAGCCGACCGCGATACTGGTGAATTCCACGCGCGGCGGCGTGGTGGACGATGCCGCGCTGGTCGACGCCCTGAAAGGCGGCACGATCCGCGCCGCAGGCCTCGACGTATTCGAGAACGAGCCCCGCCTTCATCCCGGATTCCTCGGACTCCGCAACGTGGTGCTCGCGCCCCATGTCGGCAGTTCGACCGAAGCGACGCGGCGTGCGATGGCGATGACGGCGGCGAAGAACCTGGTTGCGGCGCTCGCCGGCGCCGTGCCTCCCAATCTGCTCAACCCGCAGGCCAAAGGGGCGAGAGGCGTGACCGGTGATCGGTGACTGGTGGCCGGGGAACTTCAAAGCCACACAGAATGTCGGGTCACTGGTCACTGGTCACTGGTCACTGGTCACAGGTCACTGGTCACTGGTCACTGGTCACTGTTCACTGGTCACTGGTCA
>JACQGN010000180.1 GCA_016199545.1 Betaproteobacteria bacterium
GAGTCACGATGGAAAGCCAGCGTGCAAGCGTTGCCATGGATGCTCTCCTCAGCCGGGGATTACCGGCAACAAAAGATGGGAATCAAATTTTCCGCCGAATTGCACGATGTGCCTGGTCCGAATCGCATTGCAGGTATGCACCCAGATGGGATCTTCCGCGGTCGTATCCTGTCCCTTGATATCGAGCGCGATGCGGTGACCGGGCAGGAAGACGTTGGACGTTTCGCGTATCTCGATAGCGTATTCGTAGCTGCGGCCCGGCTCCAGCACTTCGCGGCGCAGATGTTTCTGGTACGGCTGGTGAGGCCGGGATTTCCCCGCATCGAGTTCGCGCTGCGATGCGCGCAGCCACCCCTTGGTCACCGTTCGCGACGATCCATCCGGCGCCACGTCGCGCAGCGTTACGATCCAGGTCGCGTCCGGCTGATCGAGGCACGCGTTGAGGTACAGCGCCACGGGACCCGTCAGTTCCATTGCCGTGTCGAGCAGTGCGGAGCAAAAGACAACGCCCGGCGCATGCTGGTTGGGCGGCAGGTCGGGGTCGTTGTCGAACGAGGCCGTCCCCTCCTGAACCGGCTTTACGGCCGCGAGCGTCCCGTTGGGGCCGAGAAACATCTTCGTCCACTGGGTGCGCGCGAGCGGCCACTCGTTCTCGCGGCGCAGCACGAAGCGCTCGCTGGGATGGCGGATGTTGAGCTGTACGCGCGGTTGCCCGTCCCAGCCGTTCTGAATGCCCTTGAGGAAATAGTCGAAGAACCGCTTCTGCAGATCGAACCCGTAGTCCGTGGAAAACAGCGACCAGTGCGAGTCGCCGTGGGCCTCCAGCCACTTCGGTGTGTCCTCGGGCGTCTCGGTGTAACCATTGAAATTGCCGCGCGGATGGATGCCCTGGCCACCCCAGTTGGCGCAGGTGAGTAGCGGCGTGCGCACCAGCGAGAGATCGGCCGAGCGCGAGCGGTGCCACTCGTCATCGAGCGGGTGTTTCTTGAGTTCCTCGAAGGCGTCCACCCGGTTCTTCGCCAGCTCTTCATCGGATAGCGTGACGGGCCCCGCCACCGATTCGCCGGTGTTCGGATTCCTCTTCGCCCGGTCGCCCCGGCCGTACTGGATGTTCGCCACCTGGTGCTTGGCCCAGCGCTCCTGGAACTGGCACAGGATGCCACCGTGGTAGCCGGAGTCACGATAGCGGTCGTTCTGCCCTTCCCACGGGATGATGGCGGCGAGATGCGGCGGATGCCTCCCCGCCACGCGCCACTGGTTGCCCGCGTAGTACGAGATGCCGAGCATACCCACTTTTCCGTTGCTCCACGGCTGGGTGCCCGCCCACTCGATGCACTGGTAGAGATCGTCGATTTCCTTCGGGCTGGCGGGATCCATGAAGCCCGGCGACCAGCCCGCGCCGCGTGAGTCCACGCGCACGACGGCGTAACCGTGCGGAACCCAACGCTCCGGATCGGTGGTCTCCCAGTTCTGATACTTGTTGGTCGAGCCCGCCAGGATTTCCGGATAGTCGGCGACCATCTTCTCCCATTGCAGCGGATAGCCGTCCTGGTAGGCGAGACCCTTGGCGTAGATGCCGTAGGTCAGGATCACAGGGCAGCGGCCGTCCTCGACCGGGCGGTACACGTCCGCGCGGAGAACGAGGCCGTCGTCCATGGCGATCGGCTGGTGCCAGGTGATGCGCATACGATCGCGGACTTCGGTGCGCGCGTGGGGATCGGGGGCTGGGTCCATGTGAACGACGTGTTGATTGGGATCGGCGGTCAGACAGGAGAATCTACTTCAAGCGTCAGAGCGGGGCAAGCTCCAACCTGTGCCGCGGGCGGCGGCACCCGTATCGTCTCGATCGCACGGGCGAGATGGATGACGGTCGGTGACTTACCGCGCCGGCGCGGACGCCCGGCCACGCGCCGGGCGCACGTCCGGGCGATCAAGCCGTACTACTGGGTCTCGATGCCGATGTCCTTGATAATCTTCGCCCAGAACGCGTTCTGTTTCTTCATGAAGGCGGCAAAATCTTCCAGCGAGTCGCTGGTGATCTGCTGGGCGCTCACCTTTTCGTAGCGCGCGCCGACCCACGGGTCGTGAACCACCTTCTTCACAACATTAAACAACTTGTCGATGACCGGTTTCGGCGTGCCCTTGGGCACGAAGATCCCCTGCCACGAACCCAGGTCCAGCTCCGGGAACCCCGACTCGATCATGGTCGGAACGTTAGGCAGTGCCGGAATACGCTTTTTCGAAACCACGGCAAGTATCTTGATCTTCCCGGAGTTCATATGCGGCACGAGCGACGCCGTCGTCACCATCGTGGCGGCGACTTCTCCTGAGAGCGTTGCCACCGTGGAAGCGCCCGCGCCGCCCTTGTAGGGAACATGCAACATCTTGATGCCGGCCTTCTTCATGAAGAACTCGAACGCCATCCGCTGAGCGCTGCCATACCCCGCGGAGCCGTACGGAAGCTTGCCCGACTTGTCCTTCGCATAAGCGATGAACTCCTTAAGGTTGCCAACGGGCAGACCGCCATGCACGCCAAGCGCCCCCGGGATATCGACCACCAGCGTCAAGCCGACGAAATCACGCAGTGCCCGCACCGGAAAATTGGGAAACATGCTCGGGTTGATCCCCATGGAGCTGACATTACCGAGCAGGAACGTGTGGCCATCCGGTGTCGCGTCGGCCGCAGCCTGGACCCCGATGTTTCCCGAAGCACCCGGGCGATTGTCGATCACCACCTGCTGGCCAAGAACCTCGCTCAGTTTGGGCTGAAGGATGCGGCCGACAAAATCTGATGCGCCACCCGGCGCATAGGGAATGATCATGCGCAGCGGCCGGCTTGGATATTGCCCGGTCGACCCGCCGGCCTGCGCGTGCGCCGTTGCGGCGCTTGCGAGCGCAACAACGGCAAGACTGAGTGAAATCGTTACGAACTTCATATTATTCTCTCCTCGTTTATGGCGGCACCGGCCCCGCCGTGCCGGTGCCAAGAATAAGTGTAAGCCCATTTGCCGGGCAACGGCGCGATCAGATTGCACTGATCATGCTCATGAGCTTGCCGTAGCGCTCAAGGTTGGACCTCAGCCGCGCGGCGAACTCTTCGTTCGTCGATGATGAACGGCTGCTTCCGGTTGTCCTCCTGCTCTTCGTGGATCCTGACCCTGGCGGACATCAACGTCCGGAAAATCACTTCGATTCAATCTGTTGCGGCCAAGCCATCGGGCGCCCGGGATGATGGCCGCGCACGATTTGCAGCCCGGAACGCGACGCCAAGCCCGTACGCGACATCCGTTGCTGCGGAGAATATGCACCGGGAATCGCTGCTGCAGCGCGTCACGATTCACGACCGCTTCTCCGACACGCCGGCCCGTCCAGCAGCATGATGCCAGCCAGCATGGCCTACGAAATCATCGAGGTCGCGTCGGCCGCGGGAAAGCGAAAGCCCCGGTCGCCCCTCGCCGTTCCCCCCCCAGACCGAGCCTTGCCAAACGCGTTCGACTTGGGATATTGTGACCACATAGTGAACAATTAGCGCGCGTCTCTCCTCCGGGAGGTCGCGGGAAGTTCCGGCGCTCAAGACCCGCCGAGCGGAGTTTGCGGGCTATGGGTCGCCAGTCGAGGAGGAGGCATGCAGCGCTTCATCGCGATTCGCGTACTCCAGAAGTCTCATGGCCATTCTGGTCATGAGCATGATTCCTCTCATACCCCGCGGTCTTGCCGCGGGCTGACTGGTGTTGAAGGCGCGGGGTCCATACCCCGCGCCGTCGGGGTGGCTTTGGTTGATTGTGTTCGGCCGGGCGCGCTGGCCGCGGAGGAGTACCCGACCAAGCCGATACGTCGCTGGACGCCGTTTTCGCCCGGCGGCGGGACCGACATCCCGGTCCGCCTGATCGGGCCGCAGGTGTCCGAGGCGCTGGGCGCAACGATCATCGTGGATAACCGACCGGACCGCGGGCGGCACCCCGGGCGCCGGAATGCCGGTACGCGCGGACCCCGACAGCTATACGCTGATCATGGTCTCGGGCAGCTACGGCGCCAACCCGGTGGTGCACAACCTGCCGTATGAGCTACACGGCTGAGCATCTGCTGGAAAGAAGCTTTTTGACGCCGGCTGGGCACCTAAACTTTGGCGCCGAGGAGGAATACGACCGACATGCCAGCACTCCTGATAGTCGAGAATCTTCGCACGCAATTCGATACCTCTGACGGCATCGTACGCGCGGTGGACGGCATTTCTTATACCGTCAACGAGGGCGAGACCGTCGGGATTGTGGGCGAGTCGGGTTGTGGAAAATCCGTGGGGGCGCTGTCGATCCTGCGACTGATTCCTGATCCTCCGGGCAGAATCGCAAGCGGCAGCATCCGTTTTGCCGGGGAAGACCTGCTGACCCTGAGCGATGCGGAGATCCGCGCGGTACGCGGGGGCCAGATCGCCATGGTTTTCCAGGAGCCCATGACCTCCCTCAACCCCGTCCTCACC
>JACQGN010000008.1 GCA_016199545.1 Betaproteobacteria bacterium
AGCCTTGTTCCATGCGCAGGAACACCTCTCCCAAGCCGTAGGCGCCGACCATCACGACCAGGTAATCGATGCCGTCGGACAGAATCGGCACGCCGAAGGTGAAGCGGTGCGTGCCGTAGGTATCGTCGACGCCGACGGTGGCGATCAACAACCCCGCGAACAGGCTGATCAGCGCATTGGTAAGAGAGCTGCCGCCGAGCGATACGATGCTCGACAGGCCGAAGAAGAGGATCGCGAAATACTCGGGCGTGGAAAAGGTCAGCGCGATCTTGGCGACAGGCTGGGCGAGCAGCACCATCACGACGGCGGCAACCATGCCGCCGGCGAATGCCGACAGCAGCGTCCAGCCGAGGGCCTGCGCCGCCCGACCTTTGCGCGCCATCTGGTAGCCATCCCACAGCAGAGGCACGTCGATCGGCTCGCCAGGCACGTGGAACAGGATCGAGGTCCAGGCCCCGGCGTAGGTGCCGGAAATGTACATCGCGGTAAGCAGGATAATCGCCGGGATGACTTCCATGCTGTAGGTGAAAGGCAGCGCCAGCACCACGCCCATTACCAACGTGAGTCCCGGCAGCACTGCGACCAGCAGGCCGAGGATAATGCCGATCGCCAGGACCAGGAAATTGACCGGCTGAAAAACGTGCACGAAGCCGACTGCGAGATTGCTGAGAATTCCTTCCATCGTGGCTCGCCCTAGCAGCCTGTCGGACTTGGCATGCGACAGGCTGCTAACAGCAAAACCGCCCGCCGATCTTGACTGTAACCTGGATTAATAACCGCGCTTGCCCTCCCCAAAGCACACGAGCAGGCCGGAAATAAGGTTTTCATTGGCGTCGTTCTCCCGTATTCGTGCCGGCGGTTTTGCATTAGGAGTTTGTCCGACTCAAGTCCGACAAACTCCTAGCGGATTCCCATGACCTGCATCAAGAACAGCGTGACCCGCGAAAACGGTTCCTGGCCGATCGGCAGCGATACGTAGACGAGTTTCATGAAGACGAACAACAGCAGCAATGTGCCGATAAGGCTCACCGCGGCGATGACGCCCCAGCGGCGATAGCCGCCGATGACCATAAACGCAGCGAGATAGGTGGTGGTGGTGAGGAAGAATCCTAGCAGCGGCACGGCCAGCACATAGAGAATGGTCGCTCCCATGCCGACCAGCAGCAGCCATGGGTGGCTTTCGACAGGCGTACTGACCGGCCGCACATCAACGTGTTTCCCGGCGGATTCCTCGACGATTTCCTCCAGCACGCCGCCGACTTCGTCCGCCCGCGCGCCGAATACTGCGATCTTGACGACCTCGTAGCCGCACGCCGCAATCGTCAGCGCCAGGATCGCTTCGGGCCAGAAATCGGGACCGAGCGTGCCAGCCCGCGCGTGAAACTGGAAGTCGGAGGCCACGTAATAGAGAAAGCCCGCCGCCGCGCCGACGATCGCGTAAGGAAGCGCTCTGGTGAAACGGGCGTCGCCGGACATGCGAAGCGATTCGGGTGAACCTGTATGAGTGCAAAGGCGGCGCGCCGTATTCCCGCTCGCGCCGCCTTGCCGGCGTTTCCGCGCGGATTATTTCTTCGGAGCGTACTTGCGCATCGTTTCGAGTTCCTGCTTCATGAAGGCGACCGCGCCCGCCGCGGGGATGAAACTCTTCTCGTCCGCGTACTGATCCTTGAGCCAGGCCTTGTAATCGTCCGCAGCCGCCACCTTGGCGAGCGCGCCGGAGACCTCTTTCACACGGCCCTGCTCGGTGCCGGCCTTCATCGCGATTGAACGGAACTGGCTGATCGCGATCCGGTGGCCGAGTTCGAAGCTCGCGGGGACGTTGCCGAACGCCGGGAAGCGCGCCTCCGAAAATATCAGGATCGGGCGCATCTGCTTGCCGTCGAGGAAGCTCTTCACGTCACCCAACTGCTCGTACAGGATATCGGCGTGCCCGCCGAGGATCGCGGTGTAACGCTCAGCGGGTTTGGGAAAGGGCACGGAGGTGAGCTTCAGACCCTTCTGGGTGAAGTAGATCACGTGCAGGTCGTCGGCGCTGCCAAAGCCGGTGATCGCCACCTTGAGGGGCCGCTTCTTCGCTTCGGCCTCGATGTCCTTCCACGTCTTGAGCGGGCTGTTTTCAGCGACGAAGAAGGCAGACGGCTGGCGGATCATGACCGCGGCCGGAACAATGTCCTCGATCTTCCACTTGGTTGCCGGATCCATCTGCAGGGCCAGCGTGTCGGCGATGAATATGGAGATCGAGTAACCGTCGGCTGGCGAGGTGAGCATCTTGTTGAGGCCGGTCTGCCCGGTTGCGCCCGCGACGTTGATGACGGGCAGCGAAACCTTGAGCTCCTTCTCCAGAGCCGGGGCGATCTTGCGCGCCAGTTGGTCGGCGCCGCCGCCGGGACCCCACGGCACCACGAATTCGATCGGGCGCGACGGATACTTGTCCTGCGCGCTCGCAGGGAAGATCGTGCCGGCGAGCGCCACAAGGGCGGCGCTGCAAACACCATTGAATCCATTGCCGAGCATCTCTTTCTTCATGGTCATCCTCCTTATGGCGGTACTCGAAGCGCCTGGTTGCATACCAGCGGCTGCCGACGTCGTCGGCGCCGGATTTCCAGCAGGACTGTAATGATACCGCTTCCTGCAACGACGGTCTTGCCATGCAGGATTGCGCTCGGCGCGCGGGCATGTTCCGAGGGCCGACGCTCGCAGCGGGAAATGCTAAACTTCCCGCTCCCGTAGAACAATACAACCAGTTTATGAAATGGACCAGAAGAAGCACGTTAGATTCGGGGGGAGGCTGATCTTTGTTGGATGCGGCTCTGTCGGGCAGGGTACGCTCCCGCTTTTGCTGCGCCATATCGACATGCCCAAGGACCGCGTCGTCATCCTCACCGGCGACAAGCGCGGCAGGCAGGAAGCCGAGCAGTACGGCATAAAGTTTATCATCAAGCCGCTCACCCGCGAAAACCATCGCGCCGTTCTCAATCCGCTGCTCGGACGGGGCGATTTCCTGCTCAATCTTTCGGTCGACGTCGGAAGCGCGGCGCTGATCGAACTGTGCTGCGAAAAAGGCGCGATGTACCTCGACACGTGCATCGAGCCCTGGCTCGGCGGCTACACCGATCCCAAGGTTTCTCCCTCGCACCGCTCCAACTACGGACAACGCGAGGAGGTTCTGGCGCTGCGGAAGAAATACCCCAACGGCGCACCGACCGTGATCCCGACGCACGGGGCGAATCCGGGGCTCATATCGCATTGGGTCAAACAGGCGCTGGTTAACATTGCGGGTGATATCCACGGAAAAGTGGATATTCCGAAGAGCCGGGAAGCATGGGCGCACCTTGCGATGAAGCTCGGCGTCAAGACGATCCATTGCTCGGAGCGCGACACGCAGGTTGCGAATCCGCGCAAGCGGCGCTGGGAGTTCGTCAACACCTGGTCGGTGGACGGGTTCATCGGCGAAGGCTCCCAGCCGTGCGAGCTTGGCTGGGGCAGTCACGAAAAGCATTTTCCCCACGACGGCAAGCGCCACGATTTCGGATGCGGTGCGGCGATCTACCTCAACCGGCCCGGGGCTTCGGTGCGGGTGCGTTCGTGGACCCCGAGCGAGGGGCATTACTACGGCTTTCTCATCACCCATGGCGAGTCGATCTCGATTTCGGACTACTTCACGGTGAGTGAAAATGGCAGCGCGGTGTACCGGCCGACCTGCCATTACGCCTATCACCCGTGCGACGATACCGTGCTCTCGATACATGAACTTGCCGGCCGCAACTGGCGCGGGCAGGAGCAACGGCGCGTCATGACCGGGGAGATCGTCGACGGCGTGGACGAACTGGGTGCGCTGCTGATGGGCCATGCGAAGGGCGCGTATTGGTACGGCTCGCAGCTCTCCATCCACGAAGCGCGCCAACTCGCGCCGTACAACAATGCGACGAGCCTGCAGGTCGCGGCCGGCGTGCTGGGCGCCGTCGTGTGGGCGATGGAAAACCCGCGGGCGGGCATCATCGACCCGGACGACGTGGATTTCCAGCGCGTGCTCGAGATCGCGAATCCCTACCTGGGCAAGGTCTTGGGCGTTTACACCGACTGGACGCCGCTTATCGGGCGCCACCATCCGTTTCCCGAGGACGTCGATGCCGAGGATCCTTGGCAGTTCAAAAATTTTCGCGTCGTGTGACGCGAAAATTTAATGAGAAAGGGGAATGAAATCGGTGGCGATGGGAGCTGCGGCGACCCTCGGTGTAATGCAAGCCCGGCAGGTGCGACGAAGGGACGGTGGCATCGAGGTCCGGATCGTAAAGCGGGGGGCAGACGGCGATGGCAAAGAACATCCTGATTTTCATGCTCGGCGGCCTGCTGGGCGGCGCTGGCGGATTCGCGCTCGGCATTTTCGTCTATCCGTTCATTTTCCTGTCGGACATCGTCGGCGCGGAGCGGGTGGAGAACCCGGCCTCGCGCAAAGTGCTGGCGCGCGGGACGTTCGTCCACGCCAACCCGTCCGATCCCATCCATTACGGGAAGGGAAGGGTCACCGTGTACGAGGGCTTGCTTCATCTTGAGGGCGATTTCGAAGTCGGGCCCGGTCCGAAATTTCACGTCTACCTCGTGCCGGAGCGTAACGTCACCCCGGCGACCAAGGTCGCGCAGTCGATGTACGTCGATCTCGGCCGGTTGAAGGCCTTCAAGGGGAGCCAGAACTATCCCATTCCCCCCGGCGTGGATCCGGCGCGCTACGGCAGCGTGGTGATCTGGTGCGAGCACTTCGGCGTGCTCATTTCGCCCGCGGAACTGAAGATGGGCTCGTGAGGGATCTCCCGAAACAGCGATTGATGGTGTCCTTCGGTACCGCACCCGTGCGCCGGGCGCGCCGGGCTAAGGAGTTTGTCCGACTCAAGTCCGACAAACTCCTAGCGCATCCACCGATCGCTCAGGAGCTTTGCCACCGGCTCCGCGATCTCGTAGACGCTGGACACGGCCAGCTCGTGCCCGAATGCTACACCTTCCTGCGCCGCGCGCTGTCGCAGTTTCGCCTTGTGGATCTCCATGACGTCCTTTGGAAACGGCATCAGCCCGGGATCGAGTATCCGGAGGTAACCGTCGGCGTCACGCGCGGGCATGATCCTGCTCTTGCAGCCGCGGTTCGGTGACCAGGGCACGTCGAGCACGCCGGCCTCGAACGCCCGCACGGCGCCGAGCGCCACGTCGCCGTCGCCCATCTCGAGCGTCTTGTCGACGACGGGACGGACTTCGCGCTTGATGAGTTCCTTCTCGTCCTCGAACTCGCGCATGCCGTCCAGCCGGATCTTGCGCGCAAGATAGATCGCCATGCGCGTCATCCGCAGCCCTTCGGCGTTGATCTGGGGCGTCGGAATGCCGAAAGCCTCGTGCGTGCTCTTGGTCGTGACCGACGCGGCGCCGGAAATCGCCGCGAGGGTGCCACCGTAGCTGATGATGGCCGCCGCCTGTGCGTCGTCCTGCGGCCACGCGCCCATCCAGTGCAGCAGCGTGACCGGTGTGAACACGTCCCCGTACCCTTTGCGAACGAGGTAGTCCTGGCACAGTTCCCGGCACGCCGCGACCGCGGCGGCGTCCTGCACCAGGTGCAACGTCTCGCCCATCTCGAGGCCGTAGTTTCTGACGCCCTGGGCGGCGGCGAGCAGGCAGTCGAGGACGCAAGTGATGATCGCGATCGACGGCGGAATGTTGGTGCCGGTGAGGAAACCAGGCTGGCGGCGGTGCAGTTCGACGCCGCGCTCCTGGTAGAGCGCCGCGAGGCGATTGAGGTACTGATAGTTGCGGATCCCGTCCTCGATCGACAGCTCCTTGGTGTAGGAGGTCGTGTAGGCGATGCCCGATCCGAGGTAACCGGAATAGCCGCCCGCAAACGCGATCTCTCCCGTGAGCTTCGGCATGGAGGTGCCGGTCAGCATGATCGCCGGCTTGTCCACGGCATCGATCAATTCCCTCGCCCTGGCGACGCCGTAGTTGACCATCGGGTAGCCGTTCAGCATCGAGCGGCCCAGGCGCTCGGACTCTTCGATACCCTGCTGCGCGAGATGCCATTGTTCGTTGCGTGTGTAGCTGTCGGTGGTGGTGGGAACGACGTCCGCATGGCCCTCCCGGTCGAGGGCGACCATCAGGTCGCGGTGCATCTCGAACGTGCCGAACCCACCGCGCGGCTGAGTCAGGCAGCGGCGTTCCGCGACGGCGTGACGCATGACCTGCGCGAGCTGCTTGTGCCGCGGCAGCCGCCGGTGCAACTCGACGGCTTCATCGATGTCGACCGCGGCGCCGGTCGGCCAGCGGGCAAGATTCTCGCTGCGCATGCGGCTGAAAAGGTCGTCCGGCAGCCGTTGCTCGGTGAGCGGCAGCCGCGCGAGATCAGCCGTAGCGGGCGCGTTCATGCGGGGACTCCTGATCCAGCGGCTCGATATGTTTGAGGGCGAGTTCCAGTGCGGCTTGCGCATCGACCGCGCCCAGCAAGCCGCAAGCGTAGAGCAGGTAGTGGCGGTCCAGCAAGAGCCGCGGGTGCCGGGGGCGTAACGACGCGGGATCGGCGGCGTCGGCCAGGGCGCCGGCGAGGATCGCGCGCGGATCGGGACTCGCCACCACGGCGCCGCCCGTACCGATCACGGCCGCTACAGCGGTCAGGTCCTTGCCGTGTTGCGCCACGACCGGGCCGGTTGGCGTGTATACCGTCGAGACTGTGCCGCAGTGGCGCTTCACCGCGAGCGCAACGGCGGCACGCGCCAGGGCACGATCCAGGGCAGTTTCCTCCGGCGTCTCCGGCAGCTTCCCGACTTCGCGCGCCATGCCGGCAACCAGCGAAACGATGCGTTCGGGAGCAAGACCGGAGTCGCGCGCGATGGCATCGATTCCCGCGGCTTCAACGATGGCCGCGGCGTTGTGGCGCATGCCGAGATCGCCTTCCACTGTCCGTTTTTCGCGCGGCTCGGGCAGGCCCTGCGGTATCGCGCCGGGCGTCGCAGGCTCGCCGGTCGCGATCGAATGCACGTCGGTGGTGGCGCCGCCGGGATCCACGACCAGCAGCGGACCGAGGCCGGCGTGGCCTGCCGTACCATCGGCGAGCAGTCGCGCGCCTTCGAGCACCGCTGCTGGGGTGGGCATCAGCACCGCGTCGAGATCGGCCTGGGCGCGGTCCATGCCCTTGGCGTGCACGATGCGGTCGATGAACACCTTGCGTATCGCCGCGCGCGCGGGCTCGATGCCGAGCACGTTGAATTCGGGCATGACGTTCTCCGTCACGATGACGGTCTTCCCGCGCAGTTGCGAGCAAGCCTCATCCGCAGCGCTGCGGTTGCCGGCGTAGATGACCGGACATACGACCGTGCTCGCGCCGAGCAGCCCCGCGTTGTGGACGATCACTTCATTGTTGCCGCCGTCGGTGCCGCCTGCGAGGAGCAGAATGTCGGGAGCGAGTTCCTGTATTCGAGCCATGTCGCCTGCGGTCAGCCGATAGGCGAACGTTGCGACCACTCTCGCGCCTGCCCCGAGCGCCGCCCGCCGGGCGGCTTCGGCCGTCAATTCGCGCACCAGCCCGACCGTCACCATCCGCAGCCCGCCCGCGGCGCTGCTCGAAGCAAGGCGATACTTGAAGCGCGGCAGTGTGCCGATTCTGCGTTCCAGATCGAGCAGCGCGGCGCGCATGCCCACGGTGATGTCGGTGGCGACGGTCGAGGGGCCCTGACCCGATCCCAGAACTTCGCGCCGGTCGAGGTCGACCGCGCGCAGCTTGGTGTAGGTGCTGCCGAAATCGATGAGCAGCGCCGCATTCATAATCCCCCCGCTTTGCTGCCCCCCTTTGTCAAAGGGGGGACGGGGGGATTTTCGCGGGTGGCGAAATCATGCGCGAGCCACTCGAGGACGGTTTCGACCCGTGCGCCCGGCGGCGCGGCGCGGTCAAAGCCCATCTCGAGGAACCGTTGCTCGACTTCCGTCCATGTCTGCTTGCCTACCACCAGGTTGCCGCCGACGTAGAGCAGGATATCGTCGAGGCCGGCTTCGACGCACATGTCGCGAAAGCCCCGGCAGTCGAGTTCGCCCTGGCCGTAAAGGGAGGATACGAGGATCGCATCCGCATCGGTTTCGACCGCCGCCTTGATGAAGTCGGTGGCAGGTGTCAAGGCGCCGAGCGCCACGACCTTGTATCCGGCTTTTTCGAGCGCCATGGAGAGAATGCGGTTGCCGACGATATGGGTATCGGAGCCGATCACGCCCGTCACCAATGTCCTGCGGGGATCCGTCACGGCCGCCTCGTCACTGTGGCACCCGCAGCAGAAGCTTGCCGCGGGTGCGCCCGGCCTCGAGGTGGCGGTGTGCGTCGCCTGCCTCCGCGAGCGGGAACTCGCGATCGATCGCAATCGAGAGTGTCCCAGCGCGCCACGCCGCGAACAGATCCGCGGCACGGGCGCGCAGTTCTTCCGGCGTCGCCAGGTAGTCGGCGAGGTGCGGGCGGGTGAAGAATACCGAGCCCGCTTCCGCCAGTTCGATGGGCTCGATGGAGGCGACGAGTCCCGACGCGCCGCCGTAGTTCACGCACAAGCCGCGGCGCTTGAGGCTGCGGATGCTGCGCGCGATGGTGTCCTTGCCGATGGCGTCGTACGCCACGTCGACCCCGATGCCGCCGGTGAGTTTTCTCGCCTCGTCGTGGAAATCGGTTTCGCGGTAGAGGATGACGTGATCGGCGCCGCGCCTGCGCGCGATCTCGGCCTTCTCGCGATTGCCGGCAGTGGCGATCACCGTGGCGCCCCTGAGTTTGGCGAGCTGTATCAGCAGTTGGCCGACACCGCCCGCGCCGGCGTGTACGAGACACACATGGCCGGGTCCGAGCGCAAAGGCGGAGTGGCTGAGATAGTGAGCGGTGAGCCCCTGCAGCATCAGCGTGGTCGCGACCGGCATCGGCATGTCGTCGGGCACCCTGACCAGCCGCTCCGCCGGCACCGTGGCACGCTGCGCATAAGCGCCGCGCACGATGCAGTAAGCCACCCGCTCGCCGATTTTGACATGGGTCACGCCGTCGCCGAGCGCCACGACGATGCCGCCGCCTTCCGAGCCCAGGGTCATCGGCAATGGCGTCCGGTAGGTATGCGAGCGCGCGTAGAAGCCGGAGCGCTGGTAGACGTCGGTGAAATTGACGCCCGCGAACTCGAGTTCGACGAGCGCTTCGCCCGCCTTCGGCGCGGGCGGCGGAATCTCGCCGTACTCCAGGACTTCGGGTCCCCCGAAGCGGGAGATCGTGACCGCCTTCACCGGAATTATCCGGCCGCCGCTGCCCGCGCCGTGCGGGGCGAAAGTCCGACGCTGTCCACGCCGTAGCGCCCGACGGTATCGGGGTCGAGACGCGGTTTGTAACCCGGCTGCAGCCACAATTTCCCATCACGAAATTCGAGCGTGGGCGCCAGCAGCGGCGAGCGCGCCTTGAGGAAGCCGTTCATCTCTCCAGCGTTGTCGATGAATCGCGCGGCGATGCACGCTTCCATCCAGCAGCCGAGGTCCGTCGCGACGCCGTTCCCGAGCACCGCCGTCATGCCGAGGTCGCGAATGCGCTCGATCGCCTGCACCAGGCGTTCCAGCGTCACGAATTTCATGAGCTTTACCTTGATGTATGCCGCGGCCCTGAGCGATGCCGACTTGTCGATGTCGGAAAGTCCGTAAATCGACTCGTCGAGCATCAGCGGAACCGGTGATGCCCGCGCGACTGCGAGATGCGATTCCCAGTCTCCGGCTGCGCACGGCTGCTCGAAAAGCTCGATCCCCGCGGGATCCAGCGCGCGCACGAACGCGGCGCCTTGCGCCGCGGTATAGCCCTGGTTGGCGTCGAGCCGGATCGCCGCGCGGCCACGGACGATCGCCTGAACCATCCGTACGATCCGCGCATCGCGCTCGACGTCAAATCCGACCTTGACCTTGATCGTGCGATAGCCATCGGCGAGCAGCGCCTCGAACTCCGCGGCGGCTGCCGATGCCTCGGTCGCGTGAAGCAGGCCCAGAATCGGCACCGGGGTGCATGTGGCCACAGCGAGTCGCGCCGTGCCGGCCAGCATCTCGAGCGCGGTGGCAAATGCCGTCGCGGTAAACGGATATCGTTCGCCGAGACCCAATAGTTCGAGGCGGGCGGGCACCGGGCCGTGCGCTGCCAGGAACTCGGCGAACTGGCGCGCCACTGCCCAGCTTTCCTCTATGGTTTCATCCGTGTAACCGGTCAAAACGGTGGCTTCCCCCAGACCGCGGTGGCCGTCGTCGTCAACCAGTTCAACGACGATGGTGTCGTAATGCTCGACTGCGCCAAACGCAAGACGGTACGGCTTGCTCAAGGGGATCCGCAGCCGGGCAATGCGGATTTCATGCAACGCGCGCATGTCGAAGTTCTCGTCGGAGGCTGACGCCATTGTAGCCCATGCCTGCGCCATGGCTCGCGCCACATTCCCTATAATGAGATCGCTGCAAGTTTGTACATTCATCGATGAGGCGATCGTTGCTGTGATGAACGAAAGTCATGCTCGGCTCAGGGAGCCTTCCGAATGGGTCGTGCGCTGGACGCACCGGATCCCGCGCGGGGGCACGGTGCTCGACGTTGCCTGTGGCGGGGGTCGGCATGCACGCATGCTCGCCGCGCAGGGTTATGCCATTTTCGCGGTGGACCGGGATCGGGACGCATTGACGAGCCTGGCTGGCGTGCCTGGCGTGACGACCCTCTGCGCCGACCTCGAACAGGATCCGTGGCCGTATCCCGGGCGCTCGTTCGCCGGGATCATCGTCACCAATTACCTGCATCGCCCGCTTCTTCCGCACCTGCTTGACGCAGTTGCCGCGCCGGGCGTGCTGATCTACGAGACCCTCGCCGTTGGAAACGAGCGCTATGGCCGGCCCTCCAATCCCGATTTCCTGTTGCAGCCGGGAGAGTTGCTCGAATGGGTAAGAGGCCGCCTCACCGTAGTGGCGTACGAGCAGCTAGTCGTGTCCGAGCCCCGGCCGGCGGTGGTGCAGCGTATCTGCGCTGCGCGCAACGCCAGTTAATCCACGGTTCGCGGCGTTCTGCAATCCGACTCAACCTTTTTGCCGTATGGCCGTTAAGGAATGTAAGGGCGTCGATCGCTTCGACGACCGATTCTCCGAATCCACCGTATCGGACGCTTAACGATGAACGCGCGGGATCCCAACCTGGACGGGCGCACCCCCGAAAGCGAAAGCTATGGCGCCGAAGTGCTGTGCTCCGGCTGGAATCCGCTGGTTGCCGCGGTCGTTGAGCCTCTCGGCCAGGTTTGTCGCGAGCTGCTCGCGGAGCTGGCGGTGACCGACGGCGAGGGATTCTTGCGGCAGTTCTACCGCTCCCAGCAAAGTTAGCTGCCCCGTCCGGCCGTTACCATGGGCGCAACCAATTGCGCCCGGCCGTGTCACAAACCGGGAGTGCCCTCGCATGCAGGATCGGGTAAAATGCAGCCGATTCAGTGGGCCGGCGTGGCCCCTTTTTACGGAAAATCCTGTAGATGGCTTCGTTGCAAGGCAGCCTGGTCGCGATCGTGACCCCGATGGAAGAGGACGGCGAGCTCGACCTCGATGCGTTCCGCAGGCTGATCGACTGGCATATCAGCGAGGGTACCGACGGGATCGTGGTGGTCGGGACGACCGGCGAGTCGCCGACGGTTGATTTTGACGAGCACCACCTTCTGATCAAGACCGCGGTGGAACATGCGGCGAAGCGTGTTCCAGTGATCGCCGGCACCGGGGCGAACTCCACGCGCGAAGCGATCGAACTCGCCGCCTACGCCAAACAGGTCGGCGCCGATATGAGCCTGTCGGTGGTCCCGTATTACAACAAGCCGACGCAGGAAGGGCTCTACCGGCATTTTCGGGCCATCGCGGAGGCGGTCGCGATACCGCACATCGTCTACAACGTGCCGGGGCGCACGGTCGCCGATCTTCAGACCGACACGACCTTGCGCCTGGCGCAGATCCCGAACATCGTGGGCATCAAGGACGCTACGGCAAACCTCGAGCGGGGTGCGGACCTGCTGCGGCGTAAGCCCGGGGATTTTCTGGTTTTCAGCGGAGACGATGCGACGGGCCTCGCACTCATGCTGCTCGGAGGGCACGGCGTGATATCGGTGACCGCCAACGCGGCACCGCGCATGATGCATGAGATGTGCGCGGCGGCGCTGGCGGGCGATGTCGCGCGCGCGCGCGCCATCAACAACAAGCTGCTGGGCCTGCACCGCCACCTGTTCTGCGAGGCCAATCCCATTCCCGTGAAATGGGCGGTGCAGCAGATCGGGCTGATCAAAGGGGGGATACGCCTGCCGCTGACTCCATTGTCAGCCGCGTGCCACGGGCTGGTGCGCGATGCGATGGCGCAGGCGGGAATGAAGGCATGAGCGCGATGGTCCGCTCCCGTTCAGGAGATGTCCCCATGACCAGGTTTGAGTTGGTGCGCTTGGCCTTGTGTGCCGGCGCGGCGCTGGTACTGGCTTCGTGCAGCACATTCGAGCTGCCAAGCAAGAAGATCGATTACAAGTCGGCGGGCAAGATACCGCCCCTCGACGTGCCGCCGGATCTCACGCGCCCGGGCGGCGACGACCGTTTTCTCGTGCCTGACGTGAACCCCAAGAGCGGGGCAACGTATTCCGCCTATAGCCGCGAGCGGTCGGGCGCCCCGCAGAGCGCGACGCGGGACGTCCTGCCGCAGACGGGTGACGCGCGCATCGAGCGTGCCGGCACCCAGCGCTGGCTGGTCGTCAAGGGCGAGCCCGCCGCCCTGTGGAACGTTGTGAAGGACTTCTGGCAGGAGACCGGGTTCATCGTCAACATCGAGTTGCCCGAGGCGGGGGTGATGGAGACGGACTGGGCCGAGAACCGGGCGAAGATACCCGACGGCATCATACGCAATACGCTGGGAAAACTCCTCGATGCCGTGTACTCGACCTCGGAGCGCGACAAGTTCCGCACCCGCCTGGAGCGTGGCGGCGAGGCGGGCACGACCGAGATCTTTATCAGTCACCGAGGTATGGAAGAGGTTTTCACCAGTTCAACCGAGGAAAAGACCAAGTGGCAGCCGCGGCAGGCGAATCCCGAACTCGAAGCTGAAATGCTGCGCCGGCTCATGGTGAGGCTCGGCGTCCAGGAAAGCCGCGTCAAGGCGCAGCTCGCCGGTGGCAGCGCGGCCCCCCGCGCGTCGCTGTCGCGCAGTTCCGATGGCTCGACGCTCGCGCTTGACGAGCAGTTCGACCGCGCCTGGCGCCGCGTCGGACTGGCGCTTGACCGGGTGGGCTTCACGGTCGAGGACCGGGATCGTTCGAAGGGACTGTACTTCGTGCGCTACATCGATCCCGAGATCGACAACAAGTCTGCCGACAAGGGTTGGCTGTCGCGGCTCAAGTTCTGGGGTGACAGCAGCAAGCCCAAGAACGAGCAGTACCAGATCCTCGTGAGAGGCGCCGACAAGGGTGCCGAGGTCAACGTGCTGAACAGGAGCGGAGCGCGTGAGAACTCCCAGACCGCGGGCCGCATACTGACGTTGCTCTACGAGCAACTGAAGTGAACAGTGAA
>JACQGN010000176.1 GCA_016199545.1 Betaproteobacteria bacterium
GTTAAGGCTCACATCAGCCACAGAGGATTCTTTTCAATACCCCCTTGAGGGGTACACAGGGAACACAGAGAGATTCAAGGACCTGAATCGGAAAGCCGCACGCAACAGATGAAGGCATGGAAAGCATTCTTCCTTGATTTTCCTCTGTGAACTCTGTGATCTCTGTGGCTGATGTTCATATGGCCGGGACGCGGGTGTGCCAGTCGGTGACGGACTGGTAGGCATGGGCAGCATGGAGGATCAGGGCCTCGGAAAAGGGCCTCCCGGCAAGCTGCATCGATAGCGGCAGCCCGCCCTTCGAAAATCCCGCCGGCACGCTTGCGGCTGGAATGCCGAGATAGCTCAGCGGGCGCATGTTGCGCGTGATCGCGCCCAGCAGGCGCAGCACGTCGCCCGCGGTCTTCGCGTCGGTCGCGGCGATGGTCGGCGCCGGCGCCGGCGTGACGGGGGTGTGCAGCAGATCGACCTTGGTGAAAACCGCTTGAACAAACTCGTCGAGGAGACGCGAGCGCAGCATCACCGCCTCGAGGTAGCGCGTCGCGGGGACGAAGAATCCCGCCTCGATCCGGCCGCGGAACACTGCCGAATAGTCCTGTGGACGGGTCTGCATCCAGCGTGAGTGGATCGCCGATGCCTCGGACTGGTTGATGAGCGTTCCCAGGGCCAGGAGACGCTGCACGTCGGGGGGCGCGACCTCGATCACGCGTGCGCCGAGCGACCGAAACACGTGCAGACTTGCGCGCATGGCCGCTTTGACCTCCTCCGTCGCACCGTCATAGAAATAGGCTGTTGGCACGCCGATCCTGAGCCCCTTGATAGCGCGCTTCAAGTCGCGTTCGTAATCGGGCACCGGTTCCGCGGCCGAAGTGGCGTCGCGAGCGTCTTCGCCGGCGATCACGCGCAGCAAGCGGGCGCAATCGGCAGCCGTACGCGCCAGCGGCCCGACGCAGTCGAGCGACCATGCGCGCGGCAGGATTCCGAAGCGGCTCACGCGCCCGTAGGTGGGCTTCAATCCAGTGACGCCGCAGAACGCGGCGGGGCCGCGCACCGATCCGCCGGTGTCCGACCCGAGCGAGCCGAAGCAGGTGCGCGCCGCGAGCGCCGCGCCCGAGCCGCTCGACGATCCGCCGGTGATGTGATCGGGATGCCACGGATTGCGGCAGTGCCCCCAATGTTCATTGTGGCCGGTAGGGTTCGCGGCAAACTCGGCCATGTTGAGGCGGCCGAGCCAGACTGCGCCGGCGCCATACAGGCGTTCCACCACGGTGGCGGTGACGGACGGGCGATAGTCGCGCAGGATCTTCGAGCCGCCGCTCGAGATCATCCCGGCACGGTAGTACATGTCCTTGTGCGCAAGCGGAACGCCATGCAGCGCGCCGAGTTTCGCGCCGCGCCTGAGCGCGAGGTCGGCCCGTTTCGCAGCCTTCAATGCTTCATCCGCCTCCAGCGCGATGAAGCAGTTGATGCGGGGCTGCACGCGCTCGGCTTCCGCGATGCACGCCCGGGTGACTTCCACCGATGAAAGCTTCTGCCGTCGAATCGCAGCAGCCACCCCGGTGAGCGTAAGGCGTGTGATATCGGAGCTCATCGGGTTTTTCCGCGCAGGTATCGGTTCCGGGCGAGGGCCAGCGGAAACTGTCCCGGTTCGTCATTGAGATCCAGGCGGGCCGCTGTGTCGAGCACCGCGCTGTTGAGCGCCTCCACCTCCGGCGCAATCTCGGCCGCGCGTTCCTCGGGAACGCTGACGTCGGCGACCTCCCGGGCATAGCCTCGAATCGTATTCGGTGTGAGCTTATCGCGCATGAACGCCTCCATTGTGCTGCCGATTCCGGTTATGGTAAACGCACGGCAGGTGGCAGGAAAGGGGCAGCGACGTGTTACCATGTATTCGCAGGAATATAGTGGAATGCCCAGGGCGCCGAATGCACACAGCGTCTGCGCTGCCAACGCCACCAAGCTAACCATGTCAAGCGAAGAACTGGCATTCCTGAGCGTTGCCGAGCAGGGGAGATTGATCCGTGACCGGAAGGTCTCGCCGGTCTATCCCCACGAACCGTCTTGAACCTTGCCTGCAAGGAGTTCCTGAAGTGGATCGGGCACTGAAGATCGGCATACTCGAGGGCGACGACATCGGGCTGGAGGTCGTGCCCGAAGCAATCAAGGTGATGCGCGCGGCTGCGCAGAAGACAGGGCTGCCGATGGAATGGTTCCCGATGCCGATCGGCAGAAAAGCGCTCGATCAGCTCGGTTACACACTGCCCCCCGGCACGCTGGAGAAACTCGATACGCTGGACGGGTGGGTGCTGGGGCCGATCGGCCACCAGGCCTATCCCAAGGACCGGCCCAACGCCATCAATCCGCATCCGATCCTGCGCAAGCATTACGATCTCTTCGCCAACATCCGCCCCGCAAAGTCCCTGCCCGGATTGCCGGCGCTCTACAAGGACGTCGATCTCATCATCGTGCGTGAGAACAACGAGGGTTTCCCGCCCGACCGCAACACCTACATGGGCAACGGCGAGTTCCGCCCGACGCCCGAAATGACGATTTCGATCCGGCTTGTCACGCGCGACGGATCGCGCAAGGTTGCACGCGCCGCGTTCGAGCTGGCGCGCACGCGCCCGAGGAAGAAGGTGACGGCCGTGCATAAGGACACGGTCTTCAAGCTGGGCTGCGGCATGTTCGCTGAGGAGTGCCGCAAGGTCGCGCAGGACTATCCCGACGTCACACTGGACGAAGTGATGGTCGATACCTTCGGCATGAAGCTGGTGATGAGACCCCAGCAATTCGACGTGGTGGTCACGACCAATACGTTCGGCGATATCCTGTCCGACGTCGCGGCAGGGCTTGTCGGGGGGCTGGGGCTGGCGCCGGCGTTGTCGGCGGGCCCCGAGCGCGCCATGGCGCAGGCAACTCATGGTTCGGCGCCGGACATCGCGGGCAGGAACGTCGCCAATCCCTACGCGATGATCATGTCGGGGCAGATGCTCCTCGCCTGGCTCGGGCACAAGCACGA
>JACQGN010000009.1 GCA_016199545.1 Betaproteobacteria bacterium
GCATACCGCCAGTTTCTAGCACACTGGACGCCACTGTACAACCCCTTTCCCTACGAAAGATGTGTAGATACCTATGCCTTGAAGGGGAGGGACCGGATTCCTTGACCGCGTAAACGTTAACGAGCGGTCCCGTTGATCGCCCGCCAAAGCTTCGCCGGCGTGAGCGGCATATCAAGGTCCTTGATGCCGAACGGGCGCACCGCATCGAGCACCGCGCCAACCAGCACCGGAATCGAAGCGGTGCAGCCGGATTCGCCGACGCCCTTGACGCCGAGCGGGCTCACCTTGCTCGCGGTGGGATGTTCTTCCCCGCGAATCTCCGGGATCAGGCCCGCGCGCGGCATGTAGTAGTCCATGAAGGTCGCCGTCAGCGGTTGTCCCGTCTCCGGGTCGTAAATAACCTTCTCGCCGAAGACCTGTCCCGCGCCCTGCACAATGCCGCCGTGCAGTTGCCCTTCGACGATGGCATGGTTGATGACGACGCCGATGTCGTCGACCGCGCAATACGACATGACCTCGGTCGCGCCGGTCTCCGGGTCGACTTCGACTTCGGCGATGTGACATCCGTTCGGATACGTGGAACCGAACTTGCCATCCGCCATGAAGCTCAGCGTCTTCTCTTTCGCCAGGTCCGCGAGCTTCACCGTCCTGGGCGATTCACGAGTGCGAAACGTCCCCTTTGCGTATTCCACCTGCGAGGGTTCGACACCCAGTTCCAGGGCCGCCAGCGCCTTGCCTTCTTCGACGAGCTTCTTCGCCGCAAGGTGGCACACGCTGCCGGCGCCGACGGTGCTGCGCGAACCGCCGGTGCCGTTCCCCTTGAGCCTCGTACCGGGCGCGCACTCTACGATCTTCACCCGCTCGATCGGGATCTCCAGCGCATCCGCGACGATCTGTGCGAACGTCGTCTCGTGACTCTGTCCCTGCGACTTGGCGACCGTGAATGCGCTGACCGTGCCGCTCGCGTCGAGCTGAATCTCGACCTCGTCCTGCGGGGCGTTGCCGAGGCCGGTATTCTCGATGACCGTCGATATGCCGATGCCGCGCAGCTTCCCGGCCTTCTTCGATTTGGCGCGCCGGCCCGCGAAGCCCTTCCAGTCGGCGAGCTTGAGCGCCTTTTCGAGCACACCCGGCAGGTCGGCGATCTCGTAGCTGCCGCCGGTCGGCGACGTGTACGGGAAGGCCGACGGGGGAATGAAGTTACGCCGGCGCAGCTCAGCCGGGTCAACGTCAAGCTCCGCGGCGGCCTGGTTGACGAGGCGCTCGACGGTGTACGCGATATCCGGCCGTCCGGCGCCGCGATAGGCGCCGATGGGTGTGGTGTTCGTGATGGGAATGCGATACGTCCCGTACAGCGCCGGAATGCGGTACACGCCCGTCATGCAGTTAGTCGTATTGCGGATGTGCCCCTGCGCGCCCGGCGAGAGGTACGCGCCCAGGTCGACGATCCAGTCGATGCGCATCGCCAGGAACTTCCCGTCCTTGTCGAGCGCGAGCTGGCCGTGGGCGATCATGTTGCGGCCGTGCGTGTCGGTCATCAGGCCTTCCGTGCGCGTGGCGGTCCACTTCACCGGCGCGCCGAGCGTCTTCGCGGCGATCATGAGCGCGGCGTATTCCGGATAGGCGCCCGAGCGCTGGCCGAAGCCGCCGCCGACGTCGCGCGCCTCGAAGACGAGCTTCTCCGGCGGCACTTTGGTGTAGTTCGAGAGCTGCGAGCGCTGCGTGCCGACGCCCTGCATCGGGGTGTGGATCCGATACGATTCCGTGGCCGCGTCGTAGGCGACGTGGCACGCCCGCGGCTCCATGGGATTCGGCGCAACGCGCGTCGATACGACTTTGGCGCGGGTGATGTGCGCCGCGGCCGCAAACGCCGCTTCGACGGCCTTTTCGTCGCCGATCTCGGACTCCCACGCGAGATTGCCCGGCACTTCGTCGGAGAGTTGCGGCGCGCCCTCTTTGAGCGCACCTTCGGGATCGGTGACGCTCCGGAGGTCGCGGTACTCGACTTCAACGAGCTCGGCGGCGTCCTGCGCGGCCGCCGCGCTGTCGGCGACGACCAGCGCCACGGCTTCTCCGACAAAGCGTACCTTCTTGTGCGCGAGCACCGGGCGCTCCGGCGACCTCGCCTTCATGCCGTTCTTGCCGATGAACGCCATGGTGTGCGGCGCCCGGACGTATCCGGCGCGCACCGCGTCTTCGCCGGTGAACACGCGCTTCACGCCGGGGAAGGCCGCCGCGTTCTTCGTGTCCACCGAGACGATCTCGGCGTGGGCGCGGTCAGATCGCACGAAATGGCCGTAGAGCTGGCCGGGCACGTTCCAGTCCGAGGCGTACCTGCCGGCGCCGGTGATGAGGCGGACGTCCTCAACGCGGCGGCCGTCGTGATGGTCGTGGGTTTTGTTGCTCATGGCGTTTCTTGCTCCTCCCGGTTTTGGCGGCATACTGCGAGTCTAAATCAACTGTGATTAAAAAGGGGCCAGGATCGCTTGTCGTGTCACGTGTCACTTACCTCAAGCTTCCCGACTAGAACGGCTTCTTCCGCGTCGGGTTCAACGCTCGGCGGCCACTTTCAGGTCCATCGTACCGATGCCCTCGATGGTGCCCTTCAGGTGATCGCCGTCGGCGAGCTTCGATACGCCGGCCGGCGTGCCGGTCGTGATCAGGGTCCCGGGCTGCAACGTCAGCGCGGCTGACAGGAAGCGGATCAGGTCGCGCAGGCCGTTGATCATGTCGGCGGTGTGCGCGTGCATCACGTTCCTGCCGTTCTGCTCGACGTCGATGTGGAGATCCTGCGGCTCGCGGATCTCGTCGCGCGTCACGATCCACGGCCCGAGTCCGCAGAACGTGTCGAAGCCCTTGCGGATGTTGCGGGTGTTGTGGAATCCCTTGCCCCAGGGATCGCGGATGCTGATGTCCCAGCACATGGTGTAACCGTACACCCAGTCGAGCGCCTGCGCCACCGGCACCTTGCGCGCCGGGCGGCCGATGACGGCGCATAGCTCGCATTCGAAATCGACGTGCCGCGCGATCTTCGGCAGTATCACGGTACCGCCGGGCCCGATGATGGACGAGGCTGGCTTCAGAAACAGCTCCGCCATCAGGTCGTCGCTCGAGAGCTTCGAGCGGTCGTAGCCGCCGACGCGTTCGATCATCTCCGCCTGGTGGGCGCGGTAGTTGGCGGCCGCGGCCCAGATCGCCGGCGGATGGTCGAGGGGCGCGAGCAGCCGCGCCGAGGCGAGCGCGACCGGCTCTTCCTGGCGCGCGGACGCAAGCGCTGTGGCAGCCGACGGATGGTTCGCAAGCGCATCGACGACTTCCGCCATGGTCGCACCCGCGCGTGACGCGCCCGCGGCGGCCAGCGCGTCGGAAAGCGGATAGATCAGGCCGCCCTCGATCAGTCCCGGCGCGCCGTCGTCGTAACAGCAAATCTTCATTGAACCCTCGTGTCGGTCTGGCGTGCTACTTGGTGAGCGTCAGCAGGTTGTCCGGCGCGAATGAGTCGACATGCGGCACGTCTTTCTTCCGGTGGCTGCCAGGCACAGTCACTGAGGGGGGCTGGATGAAAGGGGTGACCGGCCGCAGGCCTTAAGAATCCGGGCGGCATTGCCTGCGCACTTCTTCCACCAGCTTGCGCGCTTCCTCCAGGTCCCGCGCGCTCAGCTTCTCCTTCAACTGGCCGAGCAACTCGGTCGGCTTGGCCCCGTTCTCCAACGCTACGGTGAGCCATGCGACTGCAAGGACACCGCTGGGCGCGACGCCGCGTCCCATGGCATAGAACAGCCCCACGTTGTACTGGGAGGCGGCATGGCCGCGCTCCGCCGCGCGCCGAAACCAGCGCAGGGCCCGCACATCGTCGCGCGGCACGAGCAGGCCCTGAGCGTACATTTCCCCGAGATAGGCCTGCGCCACGCGATCGTTCTGCTCGGCGGCGCGCCGGTACCACAGCACTGCCGTAGCGCCATCCTGCGGCACGCCCAGGCCATTTTCGTAGAGCAACCCGAGATTGAACTGGGCATTGACGTTGCCCTTCTCGGCGAGGGGTTGCCATGCGCGCAGCGCCGCGCCATAGTCACCCGCTCCCGCGGCGGCGACTCCGGATTCAAAGTCCGCGGCCGCGGTAAGCGGGAGGGCTAGCAGCAGCAGGAAAAGAAGCCGCATGATTCGCCTTGGGAGTCTGCGCATTGTAATCGCGTGCCGGGCTTCCGATGATCCGCGATTGCGGTATCGGTTACCTCGGCCCGAAGCAATCTCGTTGCAGGCAACGCAACCGCGGCCAGCCGCGAGATCGCCGCGTCGTCGACTCCTCGCGATGACAGCAGGCGCCGTGCCCGCCGCAGATTACTGACAGCAATTTACGGGACACGATACTAGCTCTTCTTCGGCGACCAGCCATAGGCCTTGGCGCAGGCACCGCCCATCAGCATCGCCCGTTCACTGTCGGTGAGGCGGTTGGTCTGGCGGAAGGGCTCGACGGCCTGCTCGAAGTTGACGACCGCGAAGGCGCGGGTCCAGTCGGTGCCCCACAGGCAGCGCTCGAAACCCCAGGCGTCGAACACGCGGGAGAGTGGGTCCCAGATGTCCGGGAAGGGATACGGCTCCTTGGACAGCGTGCAGGCGCCGCTCACCTTGATCACCGCGTTCTTGCGCTTCGCGAGCTCCAGCACCTTCGGCAGCTCGGCCCAGGGCTCACGCGGGGCGGGCGGCGTGCGCGGCTGCATGAGACCCAGATGGTCGATGATGAAGCGCGTGTCGGGGTGGCGGTCGACGAGCGCCGTGCCCGCGTCGAGGTTGCCCCAGCACAGCATGTTGACCGGAAAGTCGTGCCGCACGGCTGCGCGCAGTACCCGGTCGAGGCCCTGCTCGCTCGGGCTGCGTCCCGGATCCTTCGTCACGATGATGCGGATGCCGACGGTGCCCGGCGTCTTCTTCCACTCCGCGATGACGTCGTCCACGGCCGGATCGTCCGCGTCGACCGGCTTGACGATGGCGAACCGGCCGGGATGGGCCCGTTGCACTTCCACCGCATAGCTGGCGTCGTACCGGTACATGGAAAACGCGGAGATGAAGATCGCGCCGTCGATACCGAGCTTGTCCATCGCCGCCGCCATCTCGTCGCCGGTGGCATGAGGGGGCCAGTTCGGCACATTGTGCCAGGGCCGTTTTGGCGTGTTCGCCTCGTAGCAGTGCACCTGCGAATCGATGATAGGCATCGGGAAGCTCCTCTGTGCTAAGGGGAATAGAGACTGCTAGCAGCCTGTCGGACTCAGCGGTCCGCACAGGCTGCTATAAGCAAAACCGACTGACAATTCATAAAAACTGAGCCAAAGCGATCGAATTTGAGGAAAAGCGTGGGGGACATCGCATAGTTTTCATCATTTTCTCGCACTTCTCCCGGCACCGGTTTTGCATAAGGAGTTTGTCGGGGCTAAGTCCGACAAATTCCTAGTGTAACTTTTCCGCGGGCGACGGTCGCTGTCAGGAAGTCGAAGCGTTACACTGACGCCAATTTCGCATGCAGGAGAGAATCGATGGCTAGCGTTGCAAGCGGCTACCTGCCCGGCGACCCGCGGTACGGGCTGAGCGGCGACGAGTTGCGCCGGTACTACAGCAAGAAGCCGGCGCAATGGGTGATCTTTGGGTGGGACGGGGCCGGCAAGGCCGGCGCGCGCGCGGCCAATATCGCCGCCCAGAAAGACTATGCGAAAGCGCTCGGTGAGCGCCTGGTCGGCTATGGACACATCGTGTCTGACGGCGCGTCCCTAACGCTGGCGACTACCTGGTTCGTCCAGCTCGACGACCGGGCCGCCGCCGAAGCATTTGTCGCCGCGGACCCTTTGAACCGTGCGGGCGTCTACGAAAAGACGGATATCCGTCGCTGGTCGAACAGCTACCTGAAGCGCGCGGCCGACTACGAGCGCAAAGGGATGCAACGATACCTATGCACCGGATCCAAAATTCCCGGCGCAGCGCCTTTCTTTGCCAGGCACCTGCACGCCCATGAGGCTTACTTCAAGAAGTACGAAGACAGCTTCATATTCCGCGGACCGCTGCGTTCGCCGGACGGAGCCGAGAATGTCGGGACCGCGCTGCTGCTCGAATTGCCCGACCGCGCGGCAGCCGAGAACTTCTGGAACAACGAGCCGTTCGCAGCGAACGGCGGTTACCAGGACGACTCGCGGATCTATCGCTGGGAATTTGGCGACTGACCGGTCGGGAATCCTTGGACAGGGAGACGGACATGAGCAACGGACAGACGATCATCGAGCTCGACCAGAAGCGCATGACCGCGATGGCGCAGAAGGATGTCGCGGCCTTGAAGAACATGCTGTGCAAGGGGCTCGTCTACACCCATTCCTCCGGCCGCCAGGACACCAAGCAGAGCCTGCTCGACGGCATGGAATCCGGCACGACCGTCTACACGTCGATGGTGCCCTCCGACGTCAAGGCGCAGGATTTCGGGAACGTCGTCGTGCTGACCGGCGTCGCGGCCATCAGCGTCAATTCCCGCGGCAAGCCGAATTCGTTCCGCGTGCGGTTTACCGACGTCTATGAGAACCAGAACGGCACGTGGCGCATGGTGACCTGGCAGTCGACGAAGCTTCCCGACTAGACGCCGCCGTCTCGCCAGAGCATAGCAAGCTACCTAAATCGGGGAATATGAGACAGTCGGGCTCAGCCGACAATTGGTGTCAGGGGTTTCCTGCCAGCAGAATGAAAGACAACGTCAGCCCTCGGATGACTGCGCCGGGGATTTGAGCTTGCGCTGGACTTCACCCTCCACGAACTCAACATATGGCTCGCCAGACAGGAGCGAGCGAATGGCGGCCTGGCACTCCGGATCGTCTATATCGACGATGTACAGAGCGGCGAGCTCCTTGTCCTTTTCGTTCGGGAACAGCGGGCGCACGGCCGCCGCTCCGGCATGGGTGACTCTTTCGATCACTCTCTGGCGGTGTGTGGCGGTTGTCGCACCTCGGAACTTGAGTTGGAGCTTCATTCTCCGGACCAACCGGGATTCTCGGGATTCTCCCCCGGCTACTTTAGCAGATTTGGCAGGTACAGTAGACCGTAGCCGTACTCTGAAGTTCTAGACTTTCCCTTCATCCCGAGGAGGCGCTTCGCCCGAGCTCGCAACAGCGAGCGGACCTTGGCTGCTGTAAGCTGCGGCGACTTGCCAAGTAGTCGCGCAACACCGCCCGCGACGTGAGGAGTCGCCATCGAGGTGCCATCCCAGGCGGCATATTCCACTTCATCCCGGTGCGCGGATTTCTTCATGGGAAGCGTGGACAGGATCGAAACGCCGGGCGCGACGACATGTATGTGTTTACCGGTATTGGAGAAATCGGCGCGGTCGAGCAAGCTGTCCACTGCTCCGACCGCTATCACGCCGGAGTACGCACCGGGGTACTCCACCGGGTTTCCGTCGTTAAATTCGTTGCCCATGGCGGCGACGACGTTTATACCCCTGGAAACCAGCCGGCGAAAGAGCAGCTGCTCGGTCTGCGACGAACTCGCACCCCCGATGCTGAGATTGAGAACCCGCGCACCCGAATCCTCCACGGCCCGCAGTGATTGAAGGTAACGCTCGCCGTCCACGTAGAAATCCCCGTCGGTCGGTTTGTCCGGGAAGATTTTCCATACCTTGAGCTTGCAGTTCGCCACTCCGCTGATGCCGACCGCATTGTTCAATATCGCGGCGATGATGCCCGCTACGTGAGTGCCGTGGCCCAGGACGTCTTCAGCGCGGAAGCCGCCGTGGTCGTAATCGATCGTGAGCTCCTTGAGATCGGGGTGCGTCGCGTCGATCCCGGTGTCGAGCACGGCGACGGTGATGTTATGCGCGCTTGGCAGCGCCTGGTCGAACCAGCCGATGGCATGCAACCCCCATTGCGAGCCCTGCATGGGGTCGCCGGCCGCCGCCACGATCCATCGCGCCGGCATCGGTTCCACGAAATCGACTGCGTCCGACGCCTCAATGTCTTTTACGAGCTTGGCCGTCACCGCCTTTGGATCGACCTCGACCATATTGAACCCGCGCAGTTCCTCCGAGGGCGATGCCGCCACGCTCATCACCAGGGCCGCCTTGTGCGCTCCTCCCTTGATGCCCGCGAATTTGATCTTCGGATCCACGGCGCCGGAAAAGAGGGGCGTGACTGTTTCGAGCCCGGCCCTGTTCCTGAGGTAGTCGAGCGGACCCGAAACCGTTTCGGGCATTTCGTGAACCGCCGTGGTCATGCGCGCCGCCGAGTGAAACATTCTCGGCCCCACCCGGGGAATCGCCTTTTCCTTGAAGCGGACGATGAGCTGTCCAGGAATGTGCGTCAGGCGATGCTTTACGCGGAATGTCGGCTGTTGGGTCCTGCGTGTTCTGGCTGGCATGATTTTTCTCCCTCTTTGAATTATTCCGTTGCCTTCATTTGCCACCGTCGACTATCGCGATATCCAGGGAATCCAGTTGGGCGAACGCCCAGCTGTCCTCCTTCGATTGATCCCTCAGGGCAATCAAAGAGCCCGCTATCGCGACTTTCCCACCGGCCTTGATCGGCACACCCAGCCTGGCATCCAGGGGTCCGTGCTGGTCCGACGACGAAACCATGACGCGGCGCCCCCGCGCCATCAGGAGAATGAGCGCCCATCCGGACGGCGAGGACGATTCCAGGGCGCCACGAAGATCGATCGTAAGCAGCGATCGCTTCTTGATGCCGTTCACGCGGAATTCGAGACCGAAGGACCGCGACTCGACCTTGCCCGCGGCATCGGCTTTGTCGTTCGTCACCATCGCCTTGTCGAACAGGATGCTCAGCTCAGCGCTGTCGGGAGAAAGCGTGCTGATGAGCTTCTCCTTGCCACGGGTCAGCTTCGGCTTGGTAAGGGTGGGCATGCGTGTTTCCTCTACCTGGGTCCGCCGGTCGCAGCCTGCCCAACGAGAGTGAGCGAGGTGTCCAGCTGCCGCAGGGTGTCGATCCTGCGCTTGGCATTGCGCACGATGAGCGGATTTACTGTATCGACGACCGACTTCGCTCCGCGCGTCCGGTTTTCAACCGCATTTTCGTGGCTGGATCGGGCTAGATTGGCGGCGGTCTCGAGACCAGGAATGTTCTTCTCCAGATTCTTTCTTTCATCGCTATCCAGGGGAAGCGCTTGCGCCTTGCGGCGCTGCTCGGCAAGCGCACCGTTCTTCTGGGCCAGATCAGTCGAATACTTCTCAACGAGGGGGTTGTCCCCGCGAATCAGCGACTCCAGCCTGTCCCTCAGCCTGCGCATGGATTCGAGCGCCCGGATCATCACGCCCGCCTGCTCCGCCGCGGTCGCGTCTTCCTTGGCAAGAATGTCCGTGAGCGCGTCGTTCGAGGACTTGATCTCGGCGATGCCGGACGCGTCCTCGGTCACATGCCTCGACTTCAGTCCGTTCAAAACATCGTCCCTGGACGCGCCGCTCAGACCGCTTTCCCATGCGCTTCGGATGTCCTCGCCAAGGCGTCCGATTTCTTTCCGCAGGTCTTCCGCCTCGCTCCTTGTCCGCTTTGCGTGATCGGCGCGATAACCTTCGACCAGCCTCCCCAGTGCATCGGTCCCGGCTGTGCCCGGCTGGGCATTTACCTTGTCGAGCTCCCCGCGTATCCCCGCCTTGCTCTCCTCGGGCGTGTCGCGCGAATCCAACTGACGCTGGAGCTGTGCCCGGCGCAGCAGGTTGAGGTCGAGCCCTTTGCCGATGCCAAACAGCGCCAGCCCCTGCGCGGATCTGAAGATGTCGCTCGGGTCTGCCGAGTAGGCCTTGACGTACCAGTTTCCGACGTCGTCCTTGGCGAGCACATAGTTGATGTTTCCGCCGCCCGCCAGGTTGACGGTGTTGATGTTCTGCCAGTGCTGCTTGTCGATCTCGCCGAGCGTTTCCAGGTACCCCTTTTCGAACTGCGTGAGCGTCGATGCGCCGAGAGAGCGGTTGGTATTGCGGGCAATCATGTTGACCCAGTCCACGTCGGGTTTCGCCTGCAGCGAGGTCGCCGCGTAGACGCTCCTGAGATAAGCGCTAGCAGGACGCAGGTAAGCAAGATCGGCGCGCTGCTCGAGCACGCTCTCGATTGCCTTCTCCAGGCCACGCGCGCGCCTCGTCTCGTTGGACGCAAGGGCGTGTGTTCGCTGATTGCGCAGCATGGCGAGCAGGTCGTCCACCACGTCCTTCTGCGTGGGGTGGGCGTCGCGCGATTGGACCATCACTGGGGCCCGCACCGGCGTCGTCTCCTTGACCAGCTTGAGCGCGATGTCGAAGCCGCGCCTTCTCTGCACATCGCCGTCAGCCGTCGAACTCTCGATCTTCTTGCGCTCAGCCTGCAGCGCGTCGGCGAGCAATGCGAGAAGGCCGGCCTGCCTCGCGACACCGGCATCGTTGGCCTTCTTCAGCACGCTGCCGCGCAAGGCGTCCAGCTCTTCTCGCGCCTTGCTGTAGTCCGCGTGTCGGCCCGCGGCCTGCCCCCCCCGCTTCAGCCTGGCCACCTCACGGCCGAGCTCGGCTTCCTGCCGCATCAGCGTTTTCACGTTGGCGCGCTCCGACGCAAGGTCGAACAGGAGTTTCTCATTCAGGTTCCTGAAAAATGTGCTCGCGTCATCGCCCGGCAGCGTGGCGAGCGCATCGCCGTTCGTCTTGAAGAACTTGCTCGTCTTGTCGAGGTTCATCCCCCACGCGGAGCGTTTGCCCGCATCGGTGATCGCCTCGAGTTGATAAGCGTCGTCGACGGCCTTCTTTATCGCCGCGATGACATCCGCGCCCTTCTTGGTTTTGTCCTTTGCGAGCGCCTTCACCTGCCCATCGATCGAATCGATGAGCTTGACGCCCCTGGGATCGGGCTTGGCACGGGGCTTCGCCGAAGGCGGGAAGACGACCGATATCGCCGCCGCCAGCGACTCGGCCGACTCCTCGGCGCCTTCACGCTCCCCCTTCTTACCCTGGAGCTTTTCCTCCTCGATCGCCAGGGGCGTCTTTCCTCCCTGGGGCACGGGTTTCGCGGGAACTACGTCGCGGCTTATGCGCTCGATTTCCGAGTGCAGGTTGCGGAGCAGATTGTCGAGCGCCTGGGCAGGCGTAAGATCGAAGGCGCCGCGAACCGCCTCGGCCTCCACCCGCCCGCGATCTCTCAGACGCTGCTGGTGCTCGTCGCGCCGGCGCGTGTCATCAGCATGAATGAGGATGGTGTTCGCCACGGCCTGCACGACTGCGGCCTCGCGCGCGACCTCCGCCGCCCCGCGCTGGTCCTTCTGATCCGGCGGGAGAAGCGCACGGTTGTTGACCGCTACCAGCACGCGCTCCGCCCAGATGATGAGCGTCTCCTCCAGCTTCTTTCTTGCACTAATGACACGCGGGTTCCGTAGGTCGTTGCCGTAATGCAAGAGCGTTTCCTGGAACTTGGTGGTAAGCGAGTCAATCCCCTGAATCTGCCTTGCACGCTCGAAACCGGCGACGGTCCCTGCCGCTATCAGCGACAGGTTGGAAGCCAGCCTGGAGAGTTGCTGGCTGAAGTTGCGGCCTAGGGTCGGACCGCGGGAAAATCCGAATTGGCGGGCTATCGCAGGAACAACCTCAAGATTATCCTTGCCTGAAAGCGCCGTGCACCCCGTGAGGTCCCCGGGTGTGGCGACAATGAACGCCCGGTCGCTCTCCTTGAGCAGCTTGACCATTTCCTTCGGAAATCGCGTTGCCGCCTCCCTGATAGCGCGGCCCGCGCTGTCGTAGGGATCAAGCGAGTCTGCGTTCTCGGACGAATCCGCTGTCCTCGGCTCCAGTTCCCATACCAGACGACCCGTCGAGTCCCTCAGCACGGAACGCTCCAGCACGCTACCGAGCCCGCCTGTGAGCGGTGGAGCGCCCTTCCTCGTCAGATAGCAGGCTATTGCCCGGGGTTGCGAGGTCGCCGCCAGGAAGCGCGCCGCGAGTTGGAGCTGGTCGGAACGATCGGCGTCGCCGAGATGGTCCACGATCTCGAGCATTGCCTTCCAGAGAGATCGCATCGCGCGCCGCATCTCGAGGAACGCCTCCGAGATTTCCTTCACGCGGGAGACATAAGATTGATCGATCGTCCCGAAGAGGACAGAAGAATAGCCGGCAAGAACTTCGCTTTTCGACATCTCCGTGTAGATCTCGTTCGCGCCAGCGTTCTTCGAAGCGCAGGCGATATTGTCACGCCCGTCGACGTGCTTTCTTCGCTGCGCAGCAGGCAATTCCGAAAGCGACTGTTCCATCAGACGACAAGCGCAATGCAGCTCTTCCGCAAGCTTGCGTTTGTTCGGCTCGACATTGTGCAGCGCCGCGACCGACGCTTTCTTCTGTCGGTCGGCCTCCAGCGAGCATGCCGATGGGACTTGCGTGCTGTCCTCACTCATGAGAAACCGGGCGTGAATGTAGCCGAACAGCCGCCGGTGCTCATCGATCCCGACGGGATTGCTGGTCATCCGCGGATATGCCTTCAGCAGCCTTTCGGCGAGCGGCCTGTCCTTGCTCTCGGAGAAGCCAAAAACCTCGTTCTGGTGCCACACCACCTGGAAAGACCGATTTGCACTTTCCATCTCGCTGCCGAGCACAGAATCGGCCGTATCATGGTAAAAGCTGAGCGCGCCGTTGACGAAACGCGCCGTCTCGTTCGTGAACTTGTAGGCGGGCGCCCAATCGTCGCGGAACGGTCCGAGGCTTTCTCCGAATTTTTCGTTGCCTTTCCCTTCGAGGCGATTCCTCAACGATGCGAGCACCGGGCGCGCCGCTACGGCGAGCGCAGCATACTGGCGCACCTGTATGTCCTCATGGTTGGCGAGCGGGCCCTTGTAGACATCGACGTCGATGCGCAGGGCGGCGCAACCGGCGAAGGTCAGCGCGGCAAAAGTAGCAAGCCCGATCCGCGTATTCATTTGCCCCCCGCCTCGGTGCGCAGATCCTCCAGTCGGTCGCGCTGCATCCGGAGCTCCGCGAGATCGTTGAAGAGCGCTCGCTGCAGGTCGAAGCCTCCCCTGCCCTGCGTCGCCGAAGCCACCACTCCCAGCGCCTCGTCGATGGCTGAAAAAAACGCCTGCGGATTCGCTCCCATGACGACCACCAGCCGATGGTCCTTGGGGGCCTCCCGGAACCCCTCCGGCCCGAACATCACCAGCCGGCGGCCGGTCTTCAGCGCCTTCGTCTCTTCATCGGCCCGCTTGATCTCGAATCCGCCGCCGTTGCCCGCGTGCGCGATCGTGGACAGGGAATCGACGAGATCAGCACGCACCCAGCCCGAGGCGAACTTCGTGAAATTGAGCATGCTGGACTGGCCGCGCACGCGCACCCGGTACATCGTCGGCGGCAACTGCTCCTGCGGGTCGAACACGCCAAGGTAGTACACCTGCTCGATGTCGGTCGACGGAATCTGGCTTGCGATGGCGGTGCCGACGACCAGGGCGCCGACGGCCGCCTTCTCCCCCGAAGAGAGGTTGGCGCACCCGCTCAGCACGAGGCCCGCTCCCACCGCGCTGGCCGTGAGAAGGCTGCACCAGGAACGCCCGACAGCGGCGCTCCATGAATCTGCACCGACGTCACGTACTTCGCTCACGTGCGATTTCGACAAGTCATTGCGCAAGATTCCGGTTACCATCCCTCTCCCTTTCGTCTGTATCGATACCATCGGCTGTTTCGATCTGCTTTTTGGTTGCCGGGTCGGCTGCTAAAGCTGGAACGAGTATTCGTAGAACAGCGGCGTGACCGTGAGCCGCGTCGTGAACGCCTTGCGCTGCGCCTCGGTAAGCGACGCCAGGCTTTCCTTTTTCGGCGCGTCCTGGTCCGAAAACACCAGGCGCCCGCCGGTCTTTTCCCTGAGCCGCTTCACTAGCGGCTCGAACGGCATCTCGTCCCAGCGGTTCTTCTTCGCCTGCTCCTTCGAAACCGGCACGAACGCGATCAGATCGTCGCTCGTCATCTGCTCCAGGCCGAGCGTGCGCAGGGTCGCGTTGTGGCTGCCGTGGTGGCCGACCTTGTAGAACACCACGCGTTGGAGCAGGTCGGGTCCCGTCACGGTCCGCGTCTCGTTGCCATCCTTGACGGTCCATTTCGTGTCCTGCCAGGAAAGCCAGTTGCCCACCTGGGCGTCGGCGGCGAACAGGAGCACCTGCCCGCTCTTCACCAGCTCGAACGCGAGCACGAGGCAGGTGTTGTTGGTGTGGCTGTCGAGATTGAGCGCGAGCGTTTCGGCGGCAGCGGTCCAGTCGAGTTCGATCTTGCGCCAGCTCTCCTCGGGCTCGTCCCAGGTGTCGGCGATGAGCCTCGTCAGCGCCGCGGGCACGGGCTTCGCCCCCGTCTTCCCCGGAAACAGCGAGAGGTTCTCTTCGAACGGGCAATCCGGGCCGCCTGCTTCGCCCGGCGCCTGGAGACGCTCGAATGCCACCGCCAGGTTGTCGTCGATCGCCGCGTCCAGGGCGAACTCGTAGACTTCCTTCCCCTTCTTGGTGGGGGAGCTGCGCTTGATGCGGGCTTCGTCCTCGGGCGGCCCCAGCACGTACACCCGGACGCCGTCCACGCCGGGAAGGGTGAGGGCCGCTTTGGTGGGATAGCGGTAGCTCACCTTCACGCCGCGGCGCTGGCCCAGGTACTCGAAGGCGCTCCGGGTCTTGCCGATCGCCTCGCCGGCCGCTGCCAGGCCCTGCAGGCTCGCGGTCGATTCGACGCCGAAGAATTGCAGCAGCGTTTCGACCCGGGCCGCGCGACCGGCCGCAAGAGGAGCTGCGTTGCCGCGGAGCGCCATCGCCGCCGCATGCAGGGCCTTCACCTTCGCCGCGCGCTCCTTGCGCAGCTTCTTCCCGAGCTCGTTCTCGGGATCCTCGGTCCAGGCATACCAGACCTCGCCTACGTCGATGTTGTCGAAGGCGTCCTGGGCCTGCTGCGTCGAGAAGCCGGAGGCATGGTCCCAGTGCTCGTGAGTCATGACGGCGATGTCGATGCGGCTGCCGCAGCCCTCGGCGATGCTGGCGACCACTTTCTGCATCGTCGGCTTGGGGTCCTTGGCGACGCCGATCAGGCCGCAGTCGATCAACACGGTGAACGAGCTGTTGCCGCCTTCCTTCGGGAATCGCAACAGGAAGCAGTCGCCGAGGCCGTGGCGGTACATCCGCACGAGCACCTGCCCGCCAGGGGTCTTTTTCCTCGATCTTGGCTTCGGAGCTTGCGCCATGAGTGTCTCCGGCAGGTCAGGCTTCGCTGTGAAGGAGCGAAAGCGGCTCGTCGTCGAGCCTCGTCCCGTCTCCGCCGGTGCCGAAATAGGTGCCCCGGAGCGACAGGCGCTCCTCGCCCTTGCGCTTCCGGTAGCCGCGGATCTCGGCGAGCCGCTGCTCGTCGTCGATGCGGCGCGTGATGGCATAGCGCAGGCTCGGCTTTTCACCCTCCAGGTCGAAGATGAGCGTCGCGCCGCCGCGGAACTCGAATCTGCCCAGGGCCCGATTCTCCGGATCAATGAAGACGCGGCGTACCTGCGTGAGCACCATGATGAGCTGCTTCATGATCGTGCCCGCGGGGCTCACGCGCAGGGCGGGCCGCAGCGCGTGCACCTCGAAATAGGGAATGCCGTTCGACTTCACAGCGAGACCCTCCAGCCCGCTCTTGCTCCAGAGATTCAGTCCTGTCACCCGATTGAATTCGGGGCGATGGGGGGCATCGCTGAGGTCGGACATGGATACTTCGAGATACTCGTGTATCGCGCCCCTCGCGTCGCGCAACCTGTGGAACAGCACCCGCCGATCCCGGACGTACAGCGTCTCCGTAATCTGCGGCCGCAGCTTCGCAGCCACTTCCGTCAGCGCACCCCAGCCCTCGAAATCCTCCATCCGCGCAAAGGGCAGGCGCAGTTGCTCCTCCGAGAGCGTGCGCAGCCCCTTCGGGAGGATTCCCCAGCGCCGGAACGATTCGATCAGCGCCACGCGATAGCCGTAGCGATCGTTGGGCACCATGTCGAAGTCGGCGGTGACGAGGGCGCGCAGATAGTCGCCGAAGGTCATGTCCACCGGTGGGCAGTAGTCCAGCGCGCGGATGCACATGTTGAGGAAGGTCTTCGCAGTGGCGTTCGCCTGCTCGGTGAGCCGGTTGACCAGGTCCGGATGGATCGAGCCTGCGGGAAGCACGCCGGTTCCGGCCGTCGCAAGGCGTATCAGGTCCTCGACGCGGGCCTTGTTGACCGCGAGGAATGCGCCGAACACGGCCGCCACCAAGATGGCGCCGCGGGCATGCGGCTCGAACTCGTTCCCAAGGCGGGCGGGATCCGGCTCGATGGGGTGCCACTTGCCGTCGGGCCCGCGCTCACCGATGGCACTGCGTAGCGCCCCGTAGCGCCCGGTCGCTTCACCGAACTGCTGCGCCAGCTCGCCCAACAGGGACTGACTCGCGAGGTCGCCGCGGGTCTGCGCGATCTGATGGCGGAGGACCTCGGGAAACATGAAATGCTCGAAGAGCGCGACGAGATCGGCGAAGGCCTCGTGGAAGGCCAGCGAGTCTTCGTGATTGTCCTCGATGAAGCGCCGGTGCATGCCGTCGAGGAGCGCGTGCGTCGTCTCGTGCGCCACGATATCGTGCGACAGGCAGGAGAACACCATGCCGGATGGGCCGGGGAAATATCCGAACAGCAGGGCCCGCTTGTTCGGGCTGTAGTAGGCGTTGGCGGCCCGCAGGGCATGCGGATAGATCCGCAGGCGCTGAACGTACACGTCGCGCTGTCCGGGCGGTTGCGTTTCGTCGTAGAGCGCCGCCCAGAAGATCTGCCGCCCCAAGGCATGCTCAAAGTTGGCGATCGTGTTCATGGTGGCCGCATACACCATCTGCTGGTGGAACTGCGGGTTGCCTTCGGACGGCGCGAGGCCGTCCTGGGCGACGATCTCGAGCTTGTTCAGATCGACGGGCTCGTACCAGCAGCCGCTCGCCGGGTCGTAGTCGAGGACCTCGACGTACTCGCCCACGGGACCGGGATCGAGCTTTCGCTCCCAGGGCGTCTCGAACACCGCCTGGTTCATCGAGGCCGTGTCCAGCCGCAGCGCGAGGCTCGGATCGAAGGCGTAACCGCGCAAGCGCCGAAAGGGCGGCGGTGGCGCCGTGGCGGACGCGGGATCGTCGAGTTTACGGTCCAGGTAGAACTGATTGGAATCCGGCGAGAACATGGTTCATTCGCTTTCTTCTGTCGGCTCGACGACCGGCCCCCCAACAGCGTAAAGGCACGGACACGCCGCAATCCATTGGCGTTTTGGCCTAGTACGGAAGTCGTACGGATTACGGCCTGCGCGCATGCGTAGCGCAGGCTCCCTTCGCTCAGGCAGTGCAGGTAGAAACCGTAATCCTCCCCGGCAAAGAAGCGGGGCGCGCCGTCATTGCCGCGTTGAAGCGTAACTTAGCGAGGAAATAGGTCACAGTCGGGCGTAGCCGACAAACGATGTCAGGGAATTCCTGACGCAGACGACGCCCCGAATAACCTAGCCCTTCGTCTGCGACCAGCCGTAGGCCTTAGCGGAGGCGCCGCCCATGAGTATCGCCCGCTCGCTCTCGGTGAGGCGCTTGATCTGGCGGAAAGGCTTGACCGCCTCTTGCGTCGTTGACGACGCAACGTCTATGAGTACCAGAACGGCACGTGGCGCATGGTGACCTGGCAGTCGACGAAGCTTCCCGACTAAAAGGTCATTCCCGGACGCTCCAGCGTCAGGCTCTGCGGTTCTCCTTGAGCGGAGTATGTCGTTCATGAACAACATCGTGCGGGCGCGGCTAATCGAGCTTCACGCCGAACTGGCGGAATAGCTTGCCTATCTTCTCGTAATCTGTCCTCAGGCGCTGGGCCAACTGTTCCGGCGTCCTGTGCACGGGGTCGTACGTCAGGTCGCTCAGCCTCGAGGCGATCGCGGGATCGCGCAACGCGTTCCCGAGCTCGGTGTTCAACCGATCGAGGATTGCCTTGGGGATTCCCACCGGTGCAAGAACAATGACCCAGGTCGTGGCTTCGTACCCCGGGAAGGTTTCCGCGACCGCCGGCACATCCGGGAGCTTCTTCACCCGCTCCAACGAGGTTACCCCCAGCGGACGCACGCGATTCGACTTGATATGCTCGATAATATCGCCGATCCCCGCGGTCATGGCGTGGATTTCCCCGGAGACCAGGCCCACTACAGTGGGTCCACCGCCTTTGAACGGCACCTGGGTAACCTGGATGCCCGTCGTGGATTCCAAGATCACCGTGTTCAGGTGGATGAAGCTTCCGTAGCCGGCATGGCCGAAGAGGACTTCTTTCGGGCGTTTCTTCGCCAGCGCGATGAACTCCTTCACCGACCGTGCCGGCACCGAGGGGTGCACGGTCAATACGGTCACCAGATTCCCGAGAGGGGTTATCCCGACGAAATCGCCCAGCGCGTCGTACGACAGCTTCTTGTACAGGTGCGGGTTGGAAGTGTGGGAGGCGACGGTTTGTATCAGCAGGGTATAGCCGTCGGGCCGGCTTTGCGCCACGACGGCCGAGCCGACCGTGCCTCCCGCGCCCGAGCGGTTTTCGATGATGAACTGCTGGCCCATCTGCTCGGAGAGCTTCGGGAAAACGATGCGTGCCATGATGTCGTTCGCCCCTCCCGGGGGAAACGGGATGATCACGCGCACGGGCTTGGCGGGATAAGCCTGCGACCAGGCCGCGCCCCCTGCGCACAGCATGCCGGCGATGAATGCTGCAAGAACACGAATTGCTCTCATGCCATGCGCCCTCCTCTTGGCTGTTCGTATCGTGGACATTATAGCCACCTGGGTCCTGCAGATGATTTGACGCCCGCCGCGTTGCGGGAGATACCGTAAAAGCGTATCGGCCCGTGGACGGATCTCGTGATCCGTTATTACGAGTCGGGCGCCGATGTCCCCAAGGTGCCGGCCTCCAGTTGGAAGCCCGACAAGGCCGTCGAGTTCGTCGTGCAGGCTGCAGCCGGCGGCGGCAGCGACATCTTCGGCCGCACCATAGCCAAGATCATGTCCGACGAGAAGATCGTCACCGTGCCGATCAACGTCGTCAACAAGCCGGGCGGCAGCGGCGCGGTCGCATACTCGTACCTGAGCCGGACGAAAGACGATCCGCACGTCATCGCGACCGCGACCGGTGGCTACATCACCACGCCGGTGCAGGGGAAGTCACCGGTCAGCTACAAGGATTTCACCAACCTGGCGGTGCTGTGCGTCGAGGACTATGTCGGCGTGGTACGCGCCGATTCGCCCTAGAAGTCGCTGAAGGACCTGATCGCGGCGGCGAAGCAGAAGCCGAATGGCATCCGGTTCGGTGGCAGCAACCCCGGATCTTCCGACAACATCATCGAAACCCGGCTGGAGAAGGCGGCGAAAGTCCAATTCAATTACATTCCATTTCAGAGCGGAAGCGAGGTCAATGCGGCGCTTCTCGGGGGCACCGTCGACGTCGCCAGCCCGAATCCCAGCGAGGCAGCGCAACTGGTGAAGGCAGGCCGGCTGCGGCCGCTCGCCATGTTTTCTCCGGAGCGGCTCGGCCAGTGGAAGGACGTCCCGACAGCAAAAGAGCAGGGGTTCGATGTCACGCTCTCGCAGTTCCGCGGCGTGGTGGCTGCGGGCGGGCTGGGCAAGGAGCAGTCGCTGTTCTGGCAGAACGCGATGGTGAAGATGTTCCAGTCGCCCGGCTTCAAGAAGTACCTGCAGGAAAACGGTCTGCGCCCGCTGGTCAAGGTCGGAGGCGACGCTGACAAGTACCTCGCGGAGCAGACTGCCTTCTACACGGAAATTCTCTCCGAACTCGGCATGGTGAAGAAGAAGAAATAGGCGTTACCGCACTGTGGTTCGGAGGGGACCGTCGTGACTCGCGCGAACTTCGTCGGCGGCTTGCTGCTGTCGGCGTTCTTCGGTGCTACGCTGTGGGAGGCTTGGTCTTTCCAGTACGGCACCGAGTTCGCGCCCGGGCCGGGGTTCGCACCCGTCTGGCTGAGCGCGATCGGCCTGTGCGTGTCGCTGCTGATCGCTGCCCATGGGCTGTGGGCCATGCGGGGTGGCGAAGGCTCCGACAAGAGAGCAGCGCCCGCGCTTGAGAAGTGGGGCCTGGGGCGCGTGGCGCTGTCGCTCCTCGGCCTGGCCGCGATGGTTCTCCTCACGGAGCCGCTCGGGCTGGTCGCCTCGATCCTCCTCTTCCTGCTGTACCTCACCCTCGTCGTGCAGCGGCACAGCGTCGCCGTCGGCATCGGCGCCAGCGTGGGGACGGTCGTTTTCGTCTATGTGGTGTTCGTTTATTTCCTCGAAGTTCCGATTCCGAAAGGCCCCCTGGGATTCTGAACCCTCATGAACCCGGACCACCTGCTGCTCGGCTTCTCGCTCGCGACCACCCCGGTCAACCTGCTGTTCGCCTTCCTCGGGGTATTGCTGGGCACGATCATCGGCGCTTTGCCGGGGATCGGCCCATCGGCCGGCGTCGCCGTGCTGCTGCCGGTGACTTTCGGCATGTCACCGGTCTCCGCCATGATCATGCTGGCCGGTATCTATTACGGCGCCCAGTACGGCGGCACCATCACCTCGGTGCTGATCAACACCCCGGGCGAGTCGTCATCCGTCATGACCACGCTCGACGGTTACCAGATGGCGCTCAAGGGCCGCGCGGGGGCCGCGCTGGGAATAGCTGCGATCGGTTCGTTCATCGCGGGCACACTCAGCGTCGTGCTGCTGATGGTCGCCGCGCCGCCGCTCGCCGAGTGGGCCGTCAGCTTCGGACCGCTCGAATACTTCGCCCTCATGGTGCTCGGGCTTACGACGCTGGCGAGCCTCACCGGAGGCTCCATGCTGAAAGGCCTGGCGATGGCGCTGGCAGGGTTGCTGCTCGGAACCGTCGGCATCGATCTCATGATGGGCGAGCCGCGCTATACATTCGGAATGGTCGAGCTGTACGACAGGCTCGATTTTCTCCCCGTCGCCGTCGGCCTGTTCGCCCTTGGGGAGATTCTATACAACATCTACCAGCCCGTTCGGCTCGAGCCGATCAAGGCCAAGCTGAGCGGCCTGCTGCCCACGCGCCAGGACTGGCGCGACTCGTGGGGGGCCATTGCGCGCGGCACGGTCATCGGCTTTTTCGTCGGCGTTCTTCCGGGCGCGGGCGCGACCATTGCATCGTTTCTCGCGTATGCGACCGAGAAGCGCGTCTCCAAGCGCCCGGAGCAGTTCGGCACCGGGGTCATCGAAGGGGTGGCGGCGCCGGAGTCGGCCAATAACGCGGCGTCCACGGGCGCGCTGGTGCCGCTGATGGCGCTCGGCATCCCCGGCTCGGGTACCACCGCCGTGATGCTCGGAGCATTGACGCTTTATGGATTGCAGCCCGGGCCGCTCCTGATGAGCACGAACCCGGAGGTTTTCTGGGGGCTGGTCGCCAGCATGTACGTCGGCAATGTCATGCTGCTGATCCTCAATCTTCCGCTCGCGCCGGCGTTCGCGAGCGTTCTGCGCATTCCCTACAGCGTGCTCATACCGATCATCATCGGCATCGCGTTGTTCGGCGTCTACAGCGTCGAGAACAGCATTTTCAACGTGGGCGTGGCGCTTCTCTTCGGGGGCATCGGCTTTGTCACGCGCATCTACGGCTATCCGCCGGCGCCGCTGGTGCTGGCGGTGGTGCTCGGGCCCATGCTGGAAAAGGCGCTGCGGCAGCCGATGCAGATGTCGCTCGGCCGCCTGGACGTCTTCGTCACGCGGCCGGTGAGCGCAGGAATCCTGGCCTTCGCCCTGTTGGCCGTGCTGTATCCGTTCGTTCTTTCGTTCTTTGCGCGCCGCCGCGAACAGGCGCTCGCCGGTTCGCGCTGAACCGTTGCCGCGCCGCGTTAGCGCCCGCTTCGATTGCGCCGATCGCGATAGCGTTACTTCTTGTGCCTGATCCACCGCCCAGGCGCATCAGCCTGGCTTGGGCGCCAGGACCAGATTTCTCAACGCCGTCGCGCGCGCGAGCGACAGCCACACGTAGGCAAGCACGATCACTGCGCCTCCCGCGAGCGCCAGGCGCGGACCCGCCAACGACCCTGCGATATTCAACAGAAATCCGCTCAACGATGCCAGGCTCCATACCAGCGTGAATACGCTCATCACCCGCCCGCGGTAATGGTCCTCGACCATGGTTTGCAGAATCACCTGCGCACAGGTCAGGAAATAACCATGGCACAGGCCGGCGACAAAGATCATGCAAAACGAAAACCAGTACCAGTCGCTCAAGGCCAGGCCTATCAATGCCACGTTGTAGGCGGTCAGGGCGCCCACCATCAGGTTTCTCGGCGACATGCGCGACTCCAACCAGGCATAGGAAAGCAAGCCGGCCAGCGCGCCGACGCCGGCGGCGGAGGTGAGGATGCCAAGGCCACGCGAATCGACCTCCAGGACATCCTTGGCGAATACCGGAAGCATATGGATATAGCCCATGGCCATGGTGGCATTGAGCAGCGCCACGGCGATGACCTTGGCGAATACCTCGTTGCCGCGGATGTAATGCAGGCTATCGGTGAAATTGTTGAGTAGACTGCCATGCGAACGCGCTTCCCCGCGCGCGGGACGCACCAGGAACAGCACCGCGATCATGGTGCTGACGCCTGCCGCGCACACCAGAAAAGTGGTCGGCGCGCCTGCCGCGGCAATGAGAAATCCCGCGATCGAAGGGGCAATCATGCGGCTGCTGCCGAAAGCCATGGAGATCAGCGGCACCGCGGAACTCAACAGTGGGCGGGGGAGCAGGCGCGGGAAAAAAGACGCGCGCGCGGGCTCGTCGATGGCGCCCGACAGTCCCAATAGAAATGCTCCCAGCGCCAGGTGCCATAGCTGCGCCACGCCGAACATTGTCGCCAGGCCGACGATGATTATCCCGATCGCGGAATTGGTCTGCGCGGCACCGATGAGCTTGCGCGCGTCCACGCGATCGGCCAGCACGCCGCCCAGCAGCGTCAGGGTGAATTGGGGCACGAAACCGCAAAGATAGATGAAACCCAGTTGCGCCTGCGATCCCGTGATCTCGAAGGCGAGCCATCCCAGAGTGAACCAGAACATATGCTGGCCGACAACCTGCGCGACCAGGGCCACCCAATAAAGGCGAAAGTTGCGCACCGTCAGCGCTAAAAGTGGATTGGCTTTCTTTTCCACGGATGCTCCTCCGGACCTCAGCATACCCGAGTCTGGAGCTTCGATATGATGGCCCGGATCAGTCCGCGACGACGGAAGTGACTTGGACAAATACGCAGTATGTGCGAAGCTTGGGAAGCTCACATAGCCAAAGGAGGCTGAACCATGTCGAACAGCGCTGATTACGACTTTCTCGCCGGAGTCCGGGTCGTCGACTTCACCCAGTTCGAGGCAGGGCCGACCTGCACCGAATCCCTCGCCTGGCTGGGCGCGGAAGTGGTCAAAATCGAGAATCCGCGAAGCGGCGATCCGGGGCGGCGGCTGCGGGCGGGCCAACCCGATGACGATCCGTATTATTTTCAGCAGTTCAACGCCAACAAGAAATCGATCACGCTCAATCTGAAAGAGCCGCAGGGGTTGGCGCTGGTCAAGGACCTGCTGCGCAAGGCCGACATCACGGTGGAGAACATGGCGCCCGGCACGATCGAGCGTCTCGGCCTGGGCTATGACGAGGTGAAGAAGTTGAATCCCGGGATCATCTATTGCCAGGTCAAGGGGTTCGGCGAGGGCAGCCCGTACGAGGCCAACCTCGCCTTCGACATGATCGCCCAGGCGACGGGCGGGACGATCAGCGTGACCGGCGAGAAGGGGCGGCAACCGGTGAAGCCCGGCCTGTCGTTCGGAGACACCGGAACGGGGATGACGATGGCGATCACCCTCCTTGCCGCGTTGCGCAAGCGCGACAAGACCGGCGAGGGTTGCCGTTTGCAGGTGGCGATGCAGGACGCGATGCTGCACTACATGCGCACCAACTTCGCCACCCAGTCGCGCACCGGCAAGGCGATCGAGCGCGACGGCACGCACTCGGGCGGCGGCTCCAATACGCCCTCGGGCCTCTATCCCTGCGCGCCGGGCGGGCCGAACGACTATATCTGGATCATGACCAGCCGCGCGAATCCCGAGCACTGGTCGCGGCTGTGCAAGGTAATGGGGAAGGAGGATCTGATCGAGGATCCGCGCTTCGCCACGACGGCGGCGCGCGTGAAGAACGAGGCCGAGGTGGACTCGATGATCGCCGCCTGGACGAAGGCGCGCACCAAGCACGAGGCGATGTCGGAAGTGGGAGGCGCGGGCATTCCGGCAGGCCCGGTGCTCGATACGATGGAGCTGCTGAACGAGCCGAGCTTCGAACGGCGCGGCATCATGCAGGTGATGCCGCACAAGACTCATCCCGTCAAGATGCCGTCCTGGCCGGTGCGTATCAACGGGAAGCCTCCGACGGTGAAGGCGTCACCCGGTCTCGGGGAGCATACCGCGGAGGTGCTGACCGGCTGGCTCGGTCTGAGTGCTGATGAGGTCGGTAAGCTCAAGGCGGATAAAATCGTCTGAGCGGGGATCGCCTCGGTCCGCCTTTGATTCACGAGTCGCGCCGTGAGCCCTATGCACGCAGCGGGCGCGGCCCATCGGGTTGCGGCGGCTCCCGCTGCGGAACGACTTCCGGCTCCTCGTCAGGGGGCACCGGAGGCTGCTTCACGTCGGGTTCCTCGTCGTCTTCCATCGGATCGGGCGTCGGCGTGTGCATGGATCGTCCATTTTGGGCTTTCATGAAATATCCGACCCCTGTCCGAGTCAGGAAGTTCTTCGGGAGTTCGGGGCTGATCTCAGTTACGGTTGACCTGTTGTCGACGGGTCGACATAATTGCTCGTATGACGAAAATAGGTTCAAAGCAGGGTATTCGCGACCGCAGGATCATCGGTTTCAGCCTGCCGCCCGAGCTTGCCGCCGAGGTGAAAATCGAGGCGGCCCGCCGCAATGTTTCGCTGCGCAATCTCTTCGTCGAGATGTGGAGCATTTATAAGGACAAAAAAAGCAACGTGAGCAGCGCAGCGGATGGGCGTCAATCTCGATAGACCGCAGAACTGGAAAGCCGACGTCGTCCGGTCCGTTGACATGTACAACGACTGGTTCATGAAGTTCGCGCCGAAGGCTTTTCGTGACACCCGCATCTAGACGACTAAGGACGTTGAGGCGGCGCTGAAAGCGACCAGGAACCTCACCGATATACAGCCGTCCTTGCTGAAGCGGCATCCCGCGATCCTGCCGACACTGCGGATGTCCACCTGCCCACCGCTGGCCGTTGACCGGCTGATTGGCCTCGCGAAGATTTCCAAGAGCCTTGTCAAGCGGATGGAAAAAGAACACAAGCTTCCGGTGCGCATGAGAGAACCGGTTCTAAATGCCGAGCTCGCGAAAATCGGCACCATTATTAAGAAAATGGCGGACCCAGATATTTTTGTGTGGCTTGGCCGACGCGCGCAGGCGACTGAAGTCGAAATACACCGGGCCGCCACAATCGTGGCTGACCGGCTGTGCGGTTCCGTCGCCAATCCGATCATCCGCAACGCACAGGAAAAGCGCCAGCTCGCGGAAATCAAGGCATGGCTCGAAGCACGCGGTTACAAACAGCTGCCGGCGGGAGGCGGCACAAAATTCAATGCGATGCCGCCGGGGACCTTTAGCTTTCGCATGAACGTTCCCATCCGGCTTGTGGGCGGCGAGGAAGCCTTGAAGTTGCTTGAAGAGTCTGAGGACCGTAAGCCCGTCATCCAAGAGGACGAGGAAGGCGTTAAGGTTAATATTCCGATAGATGCGGTGATCATGCCGAAGAAGGCGAAGCGGGGCGATCTGCCCGTCTTTTTCGAAGCGAAATCGGCAGGGGACTTTACGAACACCAACAAGCGCCGCAAGGAAGAGGCCGTGAAGATGGCGCAATTGCGAAATACATACGGCAACAAGATGAGTTTTAACCTTTTTCTATGCGGCTATTTCGATAGTGGCTATCTTGGCTACGAAGCCGCCGAGGGCATTGATTGGGTGTGGGAGCACCGCATCGACGACCTCGCAAAATTCGGGATCTGAATGACACGCAGCACTGAAAAACTTGAGCAAGAACGGCTAGCGTTACAGGCCGACCTGGACGGCCACAAGACGCAAGGCGAGCGCAACCGATTGGGCCAGTTCGCAACGCCCACATTGCTGGCACGCGACGTGGCGACTTATGGTCTTTTATTGCTGCCAGAATACACGCCGATCCGGTTTTTCGATCCGGCGATAGGCACGGGCTCTTTCTACTCGGCGCTCCGGGCAACAGCTAAGGATCGACTCATCGAATTTGCCAGAGGCTTCGAAATCGATCCCCACTACGCGAAGCCTGCACAGGAGCTTTGGCGGGAAACGACGCTGAAGATCGAACTGGCCGACTTCACGCGGCAAGCCGTGCCTGCGGACGAAAAAAGCAAACCGAATTTACTGATCTGCAATCCGCCATATGTCAGGCACCATCACATAGACGCGGGAGAAAAAAACCGGCTGCGTCATGCCGCAGCCGAGGCCGCGCATATCCATCTAAGCGGATTGTCGGGTCTGTATTGCTATTTCATGGCGATGTCGCACGCATGGATGAGCGATGGCGGCATTGCGGGCTGGCTCATTCCGAGCGAATTCATGGACGTCAATTACGGGCGCCACGTGAAGCAATATCTTCTGCGCGAGGTGACGCTCCTGCATATACATCGCTTTGATCCGAACGACGTGCAGTTTGACGATGCGCTTGTGTCGTCCGCTGTAGTCTGGTTCAGGAAGGCCAAGCCGACACCAGATCACCGCGTAACGTTTTCGTACGGGGGAACGCTTAATGCGCCGATGATCTCGAAAGAAATCAGCGTTCACGATTTACGCCTTAACGTGAAGTGGACGAAGTTTCCGCGCACCGATCCTGCAAGGGAACACGAGGGCTACCGATTGGACGATCTTTTTGCCATCAAGCGTGGCCTTGCGACCGGAGATAACAGTTTTTTCATACTGGATGAGGACCGGGTAAGAGCGTTGAACCTACCGCGTGAGTATCTGCGTCCCGTGTTGCCGAGCACGAGATACATCAAGGCGGATGAGATCAAGGCAGACGCGGAGGGCGTTCCATTGCTGGACAAGCGGCTTTTTCTGATCGACTGCGACATGTCCGAAGATGACTTACCCCGCAACTATCCTGCGCTTTGGGACTATCTGAAGGGCGGACTAGAGACAGTCGCGCCGCGTTATCTCTGTCGGTCGCGCCGCGTCTGGTATTCACAGGAACGCCGACCAGCCGCGCCGATTGTCTGCACGTATCTGGGCCGCAGCGACCATGACGGCCGCCCGTTCCGGTTCTTGCTGAACCACTCGCAGGCGACGGCGACGAACGTCTATCTAATGCTTTATCCGCAGCCGCTGCTTGAGGCCGCCCTTGCGAAAAACCCAGGGGCCCTGCGCAAGCTCTGGCAGGCGCTCAACAACATTCGCCCAGCAACACTACTCAGCAGTGGTCGCGTTTACGGCGGGGGGCTCCACAAGCTGGAGCCGAGGGAACTTGCGAGTGTGCCCGCTGATGACCTGGCCGCCCTCGTTGGGCTGAAGCCGAAAAGGGTAACGCGTCAACTTGAATTGCTAGAAAAACGCGCGGCCTACGCGGTCATGTAACGCATGCGAACTCACCAAGCGATTGGGTTGAGCACGCATCTTGGCTGGCGCACAATGTCACTCTGTCGTCGCGCACCGCTGTACCGCTCGATTGATTGCAGATATGCCTAAGCCTAAGCCGGCATAGCCGGAACCAAGATGGGTAAAGTAGCTCGACGCCCCGAGCAAGGGAGACGGCGATGACGCAGATGCTGACAGAGCGCTACCGGGACCGCATGGTGGGGGTGCCGTCGTGCTACGACCGAATCGTCACCGCCGGGACGCTGCCGGGCGCTTGCTACACGGGCGGGATGACGAGCTTTCTTTACTCTCGCGGCATCCGCATCTTTGACTACGCGCGCTTTGCCGAACCGCTGCGAGAACGCATCCGCACTCGCGCAGGAGGCGTGTGCCAAGGCGGGCATCCAGATCGGGCACATCAACAAGGCCCACATCCGCAAGGAAGAGGTGGTGGCGAACCATCGCGGCGATTTTAGCTTTCGCGCCTGTTTGAATGATTCGTGAGTTCGTACTTCGCGAATGGCTTTACTTGCGATCGCGCTGGGCGACGCCCGCGTGGCTGGACGCGCTTTCGTACGAACACAAGAAAATTGTGGCGACCGGGCCGTTTCCCCGGCGGCTCCGGCGGCTAGCCGCGGCGCACGTGGGCATGTTTTCTTGGGTGATGGTGCCGCACGAGGGCAACCCAGAGATCCACAACGGGTCGATGTTTCTGCTGGATTGCGGCCAAGGTCCCTTCTTAGTCACCGCTGGGCACGTCTATACGGGCTACTTAGCACAGCGCGATTCTGCAAAACGAAACATTTGTCAGATCGGCAATCTCGAGTTTCATGCGGAAGATCGCCTCATTGATTTACAGAAGCGACCCGACATTGCTACGTTTCGCGTGACCGATCACGAAATCCAGATCATCGGCAAGCAGATCGTTACACACACCGCAGCGAGTTGGCCATGGATCGTTCAGTTGGCGGGGGTTATTACCCAAGCGCATTCAAATGAAAACTGGGAGCAAGTCATCGCTGCCACTGCCGCCCACATTCGACCCGATGGGCGAATCCTTCACCAAGTCCTAGCCTGAAAACCGGTACACACGGCCGGGATGGATCGAGTGAGAAGCACATGCTGAAAATCCTGGGAAGAAAAACCTCGGGCAATACCCAGAAAGTACTGTGGTGCTGCGATGAGCTGGGTCTCGCGTACGAGCGCGAAGATTACGGTCGAGGGTTCGGCAACAACCACGAGCCCGCCTATCTGGCGCTCAATCCCAACGGCAGAGTTCCGACGATCGTGGACGACGGCTTCGTGTTGTGGGAATCGAACGCCATCGTGCGCTACCTCTGCGCCAGGCATGGCATGGGCACGCTATGTCCGCCGGAGTTACAGCGGCGCGCCGATATGGAGCGCTGGATGGACTGGCAGCAGACCACGCTCAGGCCGCGCTTCCATGCGCTGAGAGACGCGCTGCAAAATAGCAATCCACCCAGCGATGCCGCGCTGGACATCCTGAAGCAGGCGCTGGATGACGCCTGGGAAATCCTCGACGCCCAACTGGCGAAGCACCCCTTCATCGCTGGCGCGAGCCTCACGATGGCGGACATACCGTTCTGCTACATTGTCAATCGCTGGCACAGGTTGCCAATCGAGCGCGGTGGGCTCACTCACGTCAAGGCGTGGTATGACAGGCTTTGCGAGCGCCCGGCGTTTCGGCGCAATGTCTACGAAGTCGGGTAATCATTCGGACCAAGGTTGAAGGGGCGGTCATGAGCATTGGTGTCCTAGCGCTCGTCCGGCTTGCGCCCGAGCGCGTCGCCGCGCTGACGGCCGCCGGCTATGCCGTTTGCGAGGCGGCGAAGTATCCCAGTCGGGTGGATGCCGTGCGCGACAGCGGCGATGTCAGGGCCGTTCTGACCAACGGCCGCGGCGGGCTGAGCGGCGACGAGATGGCATTGCTTCCGAAGCTCGGGATCGTCTGCGCCACCGGCGCAGGCTATGAAGCTATCGATCTCGACACCGCCCGGAGCCGCGGCATCGCGGTCGCCAATTGCCCCGACACGAACGCATCCGCCGTCGCCGACTCCGCCATGATGCTGTTGATGGCGGCCACGCGGCACCTGCTTGCGGCCGATCGCTTCGTGCGCGCCGGCGGCTGGCAGGATCAATGGCGCGTCGACACCCCGACCATTTCCGGCAGGCGCCTGGGCATCCTCGGCCTGGGAACCATCGGGAGCAAGATCGCGCACCGCGCCGCGCGCGGCTTCGACATGGAGATCGGCTATCACAACCGGCGGCCCGTCGCCGGATCCTCCTACCGGTATTTCGACAGTCTCATCGAGCTGGCGAAGTGGGCCGATTTCCTGGTCGCCGCCGCCCCCGGGGGCACTGCGACGCGGCACCTCGTCAACGCCGGTGTTCTCGCCGCGCTCGGACCGAAGGGGTATCTCGTCAACGTCGGACGCGGCACGGTGGTGGACACGGCAGCGCTGATCGATGCCCTGCGGTCCAAGCGCATTGCGGGCGCAGGCCTGGATGTCCTCGAGGGCGAACCGAACGTGCCGCCGAAGCTCCAGGAGCTTCTACAGTTCGACAACGTCGTGGTCACGCCGCACTGCGCCGGACGCGCACCGGAGTCGCGCACCGCGGCGACCGCGCTGATTCTCGCCAATTTGAACGCGTATTTTGCGGGCAAGCAGCTTCCGTCTCCCGTCGCGCCGCTATAGCTTGGGAATCCCCGCGTCCTTGATCACCTGCGCCCAGCGCGCGATCTCCGCGCGCATGAACTTGTCGAACTCCTCGCGGCTGGTCGGCGCGGGCGGCATCCCCAGCTCGGTCAGGCGCCGCTCGACTTCGGGGATACGCAATACCGAGTGTATGTCGGCATTTAACTTATCGAGCAACGCTACGGGTGTGGCGGCCGGCGCACACACGCCGTACCACGAATTGACCTCGAAGTCGGGCACGCCCGATTCCTGCATCGTCGGCACGTCCGGCAGCAGCGTCTGACGCTTTGCGCTCGCAACCGCGAGCGCGCGCAAGCGTCCGGCCTGAACCGGTGCTACGAGGAACGGAAAGTTCGTAATATTGATCGGAATCTGGCCGGCAATAACATCGCTCGTCCCCTGCACCGCGCTCTTATAAGGAATGTGCACGATGTCGAACTTCATCCGCAACTTGAGCCACTCCATCGTCAGGTGCGGCGAGGTGCCGACGGTCCCGGCGGCGTAACTCAGCTTGCCCGGGTTGGACTTTGCATAAGCCACGAGCTCCTTGATCGATTTGAACGGCACCGACGGGTGCACGACAATAACGTTGGGCGGCATGCCGATGCGCGTGATCGGCGCGAAATCTTTATGCTGGTAGGGTATCTTTGCGATCATCGACAGGGAAATTGCATTCGGGGCGATATTGCAATGGAGCAGCGTGTACCCGTCGGGCGGCGACTTCGCGACAAACGCCGCGCCGATCGTGCCGGAGGCGCCCGCCCGGTTGTCAACGATGACCTGCTGGCCCCAGAGGCGCGTCAATCGTTCGGTGACCAAACGACCGACGATGTCGTTTCCGCTGCCTGCAGGAAACGGGATAACGTAGCGAACAGGTTTGACGGGAAAATTCTGCGCCCACGCCGCGGCGCTGCACATCCCTGCAGCCGCAATTGCGCACATCAACAGCCAGGTAGCTTTCTCAATTTTCATCGTGCCCTCCCTTGGTGGTGTTCTGCGAACGCGACGTGCGCCCGCGCTATGCGGATTTGGCGCCGGGGATGGCCCGCAGTTTCTCGTCGCGCGCGGCGGTGCGGTCCCCGCCACCGCCGGAAACCAGGGCCGTTCCGCTCAACGCGACGTGCTGCGGCCCGATCTCGGACACCCGGTTGCAGGAAATCTGCGCCATGCCGCGGCTGATTTCGCCGCGATAGATGTCGAGAGCCCGGGTCGCGCCCGCGTGGCCCGCGGCGGCCGTGCCGTAGAGCGTGCTGCGCCCGATCAGCACCATTTTCGCCCCCAGCGCCAGCGCCTTCACCACGTCGCTGCCGCGGCGCACGCCGCTGTCGAAGAGGACGGTGGTGCGATCGCCCACCGCCTTGACGATCTCCGGCAGCACTTCGATGGGCGCGGGCGCGGCGTCGCAGTTGCGCCCGCCGTGGTTGGACACGATGATGCCGTCGGCGCCGTATTCCAGGGACTTCGACGCATCATCGGGATGCAGCAGCCCCTTCACCAGGAGCTTGCCGGGCCAGATGTCGCGCAGTGCCTTCAAGTCGTCCCAGTTGAGCGAATCATTGCGGGTTTCCTTGCTGCCGCCATAGGCAGAGGTGATCTTGCCCTTCAACTCGTCGGGAAAATTCACGCGCGTGGGCATGCCGCCGTTGGCGATATAGCGCCCCAGCACGCCGAACATCCAGCGCGGATGCATGAGCACGTCGGTGGTGTTCCGGCTGTTGTACTTGAAGGGCACGGAGAAGCCGTTACGCCGGTTGTACTCGCGGTTGCCGGCGACCACGCCGTCCACGGTCACCAGCAGCGCTTCGAAGCCCGCCGCCGAGGCGCGGCGCACCAACTGATGCGAAAGCCTGCGATCGGCCCACATATAGAGCTGCATCCACAGCGTGCCGCCGACTTCGGCGGAGATCTTCTCCATGCTGGTGATGGAGCCGGTGGCGAGCGAAAAGGGAATGCCGGCCTCCTTGGCGGCGCGCGCGAGTTCCAGCTCGCCCTGGTACCACATCATGCCCACGGCGCCGGTGGGAGCGATGCCGATCGGCATCTTGTGCTCCTTGCCGAAGAGCGTGGTGTCGAGCGTGCGGCCGGAGACGTCCACCAGCATGCGCGGACGAAACTGGATGCGCTCGAACGCCTCGCGGTTGTTGTGCAGCGCCACTTCGTCTTCGGTGCCGCGGTCCACGAACTCGAACAGCCACTTGGGCAGGCGGCGCTTCGCCATGTCCCGCAGGTCGAAAATGTTCTGTGCGTCTTCCACTCTCATCATGCTCACCTTCTTGCGGTTTATCCGAAAAGTTACACTGACCCCATTTACATTGTAGTCAGCAACCCGCCTTCACGCCATCCACGGCGATGACACGCTCGCGGATCAGGCGCTCCAGCTCGCCGGCCATGCCGATTTCTGCGAGCACGCCGGCGGCGTCCGATCCGGGTCTCGCCGCCGGCCGTCCGGCCGTCACCGGCGTGCGCGAGAGCTTCATACCCGGCGCCGTGGTGGTGATGGGGCCGAAGCCCTCGTGATCGCGGGTGACGGCGAGGCCGCGCGCCTGCACCAACGGATCGGTCATCAGATCGACGAGGCTCGGCACGACGCGGTGGGCCCCGATACCGGCCCCACTGAACAATTCCACCCACGCCGCCACGCTGCGGCTGCGCATGCGCGCTTCCAGTTCCCGCTCGAGGTCCGCACCGCCCAAGCCGGCGAGGTCGGCGAGTTCCGCGCAGCGCGCAAGGTCGCCCGCCCGTGCCGCGAGGAAGAGCCACCCGTCGCTTGCCTGATACATGCGATTGAGCGGCCCGCTGCCCATCGCCTCCTGGCCGTGCGGTTCGTTCCACTCCTTGCCTTTGTAATCCTGCAGCAGCGCCGATTGCAGCATGGTCGCGGTGTAGGCGAGCGCGCTGTCCACGAACTGCCCCTCTCCGGTGCGGCGCCGGTGCAGGAGCGCCAGCGCCACGGCGTAGCAGGCCATCAGGCCGGTGCCGTAGTCGTTTGCGGCGAACGGCGCAGTGGCGGGCTTCGCCGAGCCGTAGCGCACCTGCATGCCCGACACCGCCTGGCCGAGCTGCTCGTGGCCGGGACGGGGGGCGTAGGGGCCGAATTGGCCGAAGGTATTCATGTAACCAAAGACAATGTCCGGCCGGCGCGCGCGCACCTGCTCGTAGTCGATGCCGAGCCGTTCGGCGACGCCGCCGCGGAAATTCTGGAGCACCACGTCGGCCCAATCGACCAGCTTCCAGAAGATTGCGAGCCCCTCTTTGGTCTTGAGGTCGATGAGAATGCTGCGCTTCGCGCGGTTGATGTCGTTGTGCCGCAGCACGGTCTTAACGTGCGGGCTGTCGATCTTGACGACGTCGGCGCCGAACTCGGCGAGCGTGCGCCCGCAGGTCGGGCCGGCGAGGATGATGCAGAGGTCCACGACCTTGACACCCTCGAGCGCCGAACGCAGCACTTCGCTGCCTTCCACCCCTACCCCAGCCCTCCCCCGTTCAGGGGGAGGGAGGTTGATGTCCTGAGGGGAAGAGAGATTTTTCAGTTCTTTCAGGATTTCCGCGCGGTGTGCGTCTGGCTTCGGGCGCGGGGTGCGCACCGAGCCCGGCGTGACCGAAAGGCGCGCGTTGATGCCCGGGCCACGGAAGCGGCCCAGTTCCGGATCATCGTAGTCGGCGATGATTTTCGATCCCAGCGCCTGCGGATGTTTCAGCCATTCGGCGCTGGTGTGGCAAATCACACCTTCGGAGCCGATGTCCGCAATGAAGTCTTCCCACTCCCTGGCCGTGCGGGTGCGCATCACCTGTTCGAACTTCTGCGCAAGTTCGTTCGGGGGGAGTTTGGCGTCGCGCCACTGGTCCATGCCGATCACCTTGATGAAGGCCTCGAACCGCTTGTTGTTCGCCACGTACATGAGCCAGCGCCCGTCCTTGCAGGGCAGTTGCCGGCTCCAGTTGAATTCGGGCTCGGGCTCGGGTTTGCCGTTGACCAGCAGGCCGCGCGCGCCAACCACGCTGAAGGTCGCATCGAAGAGCGGAATCTCCACGACCTGGCCCAAGCCGGAACGCGCCCGCGCATTGAGCGCGATCGCTACGGTGACCGCGCACAGGAAGGCCGCGTAGGCCGAACCGTAGGGGATGACGGTATAGACCGGGCGGCCTTTGGTCGCGTGGCTCGCGCGATAGGCGCCGGTGGCCGCTCCCACCACGCCCTCCCATGCCCTGACCCGGGCACGCGGATCGTCCGCGCCGAAGCCCGGCAGCGAGCAGTAGATGAGGCGCGGGTTGGCCTCCGTCATCGGCACGGCGCCCAGGCCGAGGCGGTCCATCACGCCGGGACGGAAGTTCTCGATCACCACGTCGGCACCCGCGATGAGTTGCCGCGCGCTTTCCCGGTCTGCATCCTGTTTCAGGTCGAGGACGATGCTGCGCTTGTTGCGGTTCCAGGTGGCATTGCCCGACACATTCCAGCGCGGCCCGCCCGGCGGATCGATGCGGATCACGTCCGCTCCCTGGTCGCCCAGCAGCATGGCCGCCATGGGGCCGGCGATGTACTGGCCGAAATCGATGACGCGAATGCCTTCCAGAACGCCTGGCATGTTTTACAGCGGCCTCCGCCGGGGTGGCGGGACTCCAACAACAGCCAACCGTATCATGTCGGTGCCATTGTTGAGCAGTTGATGCTCCACGACGCCTGCAGGCATATGTATCGTGTCACCGGGCCCCACTTCCTGCTCCCGGATCTCGCCGCTTTCGGTCTTCCACTGGATCACTCCCCGCCCGCTGAGTATGAAATAGATCTCCTCGAAATCGCCGGGATATTCGACCTCGTAACCTTCCGCCCTGTATTTCGTGTGCGTATGCCAATGATGAGGGCTGAAGCCCGGACTGACTTCATCCACGTTGAAGAAGAGCTTTTCCGTGGCAATGATTCTTTTTATCTGCCCCGCTTCCTTACCCAGGCCGCGTATGTTCTGCGGCTGAACCTCATCGGACCTGACAATTCTCAGCTGCGCCATCGGATTCTCCTTATCAGACCATCGGCCCGGGTTTTGGAATGTAGATCTCCTTGATGCCGTCTGCGGCCCAGCACGCCAGCATGCCGATGGTTCCGGTCGGTCCTTGCGCGGGATTCTGCGGGAACGCACTGCCGCCGACGACGAACAGGTTCGGGACATCCCAGGACTGCAGGTACCTGTTCACGACGCTGGTTGAAGGATCCGTGCCCATCACGGCACCACCGATGTTGTGAGTGCTCTGGTACGGAATGATGCTGTACTTCAACGGAATGGCGTGCGCGTGGTACTTGGCCGGCTTCATGGCCTTCGCGATCTCGACGCAGCGCTCGTACATCCAGGCCAGCATCTTCTGCTCGTTCTTGTGCCAGTCGAACGTCATGCGCAGCAGCGGCAGGCCGTTGGCGTCACGGTAGGTCGGATCGAGATCGAGATAATGCTGGCGATAGCTCATGCAGGAGCCGTGTATGTGGACGCCGAGCGTGCGCCGGTAGTTGTGCGCGACCGCCTTCTTCCACTCCGCACCCCAGCGCGGCGTGCCGTGCGGCACCGGCTTCGACTTTATCGGCGAGGCCCCGGCGCTTGGACAATTGATATAGGCGCCGCCGACGAATCCGAGCTGCGCGCGATCGATCACATCCCCGTTCAGCTCGTCGATGGACGTGTTGACTTGCCCGCCGCCGATGAATGGATTGAACTCCCGGTCATCGAAGAATACGTGCACCCTGCCGCCGACCTGGTAGGAATAGTTGCGGCCCACGACGCCGCGCCCGGTCTGCGGATCGTACGGCTTGCCGATGCCGGACAGCAGCAGCAATCGGGTGTTGTTGAAGCAGTACGTCGCCAGCACCACGATGCCGGCCGGCTGCTCGACTTCCCGGCCGCGGGCATCGATGTAGGTCACGCCGGTCGCCTGCTTGCCGGTGGAATCGGTATTGACCTTGATGACGTTGCACAACGGACGCAGCTCGAAATTATCCTTCTTGTAGAGCGCGGGGAGCACCGCTGTCAGGGGATTTGCCTTTGCGCCCTGCGAGCACACGTGGCTGCTGCAGAATCCCCCGTGCTGGCATTCGAGCAGCATCACCTTATAAAGATTGTTGTAGTCCTGGGTCATCGCCGCAGCCGGCCCCTGGAACGGCGTGTAGCCAAGCTCGGTCGCCGCCTTGGCAAATAATTGGCCCTGCGGCGTCGGGCGTGTCGGGGGATTCGGAAACTCCCGCGAGCGCGGGCCTTCGTGCGGATTTCCCCCCGACTGGATCTCACCGTTCAGGTTGCCCGCCTTGCCGCTGACGCCGTAGATGTGCTCGAACTGGTCGTAGTACGGCTCGAATTCCTCGTAGGTCACTCCCCAATCCTGGGCGGTGCAGTCTTCGGGGAAGAAGTTCTTGCCGTAACGTTCCGTCACCTTGGAGCGAATCTCGAAATCGTGCGGGAGAAAGCGCCGCGCATTGCCGCCCCAGTGCGCCGCGGTGCCGCCGACCATCTCGCCCGGCTTGAACGAACCCAGCTCGCGCATCGGGAGAGCGGTCTGCCTCGCGTTGTTGCGGAAGGTGATCGTTTCGCGCGACAGGTTCTGGAAGATGTCGCTGTGGCGGTCGTACTTGAGCTCGTCGTTCACGTACGGCATGACGAAATCCGTCTGCGGGTCGATCATCCGGCCGCGTTCGAGGCAGAGCACCTTCAAGCCCGCGTTCGCGAGTTCCATGGACATGATCGAGCCCACGACGCCGCTGCCTACTACCACAGCATCGACCGGTTTCAGTTTGGTCGTCGTCACGTTATTTTCCCCCGTCCTGTTTCAACATGATGTGCTTCGCGAAGCCCTGCGCATCGACCTGAGCCTGTTTCAACTGGATGTCGAGGATGCTCACCGGCTCGGCGCGGTACGGCGCGGGATTGTCGAGGTGCGCGTTGTAGGCGCCGGAGGCCACGCCGGGAAATCCCAGAAGCTTCCACCCCACCTTGCCGCGGTTGCCGCCGTACATCGGGTCGGCGAAGTAACCTTCCTCGGTATTGCGCCAGAGGAGATCGAAAAAGAGCTTGGAGGACAACGAGGGCAGCTCCACCTTATCTTGCTCGAGCGCCTTCAGGACCTCGTCCTGCCTGGGCGCCGGCAGATTCTCGAAGAACTGCTCGTAGCGGGCGCGGCAGAACGCGTTGATCTCCTGGATGCCGATCCGATAGATCTCCTGCGGCGTGAGCCGCGACTGGAAGCCCTGCTCGGGCACGCCTTCGAGCCACGGACCCGAGCGGTAATTGCGGCCGTGCGTGCCCCATGCGCTACATAAGTGACGATCGATGTAGCAGGTGACGCCCGCGTCTCTGCCGCCTGGCCCGAGATCGTCGGTCGGTATCAGTCGCTCTACCGCCGCGTCGAGAAAGCGAACTTCCGGCTGTATCAGATAGCCGTATGCGTGTAGAAGTGCGGACTCCGCCATCCTTGCCCCCTGGATCACGAAAAGAGGGGATTGTAGTGCCCAACGCCGCTTCAAGTCCCATAGTCCACCAGTCGGAATCGGCGCGCATGAAGGACGCGGACCAACCCGTCAACCGGCCTGGTGGTCTATCCCCTAAGCGCCGCTGGTCACAGCAAGTTCATTCCTGCGGATTTCACCAGCTTCGTCCACTTCGCGATGTCCGCCTTGATCGACGCGGCAAACTCGTCCGGAGAGCTTGCGACCACTTCGAGGCCGTCCACAGCGAGCCGTTCCCTGATGTTCGGCGCGCGCAGTATGGCAGTGGCTTCCTTGTGCAGCCAGGTGATGATTCCCTGCGGAGTCCCCGTCGGCGCGAAGAGACCGTACCACTGCCCCGACTCGTAGCCGGGCACTCCCGCTTCCGCGATGGTCGGGAGGTCGGGCGCGGCGGCGGCACGGCGCGCGCTGGAGACGCCGAGTGCGCGAAGCTTGCCGGCGCGCACGTGCGGCATCAGGCTCGACATGCTGTCGGTCATCATCGCGACCTGGCCGGCGATCAGATCGATGACCCCCAGCGAGCCGGACTTGTAGGGGACATGGGTCATGCGAATCTTTGCCATGCTTTCGAAGAGAGCTGCGGCCAGATGTCCGTTGGTTCCGATTCCACCTGAAGCATAGAGGACAGGATCCCCTTTGGCCGCGAGTGCCTTCGCGAGCGCGATCATTTCTCTCACCGAATTCACGGGTACCGATGGATGCACGGTCATCAGGTTGGGCGTGGACACCCCCATCGTGATCGGCGCGAGGTCACGCGATGGGTCGTAAGGGATGCTCCGATAGATCGCCGGACTGATCGCGAACGAGGCCGTGGTCAGCAACAAGGTGTAGCCGTCGGGCTTGGCCTTGGCGGCGACCGCGGTGCCGATCGTGGCGCCGGCGCCCGGCCGATTGTCCACGACGAACTGATGTCCCGCGCGTTCGGAAAATTCTCTTGCGAGCAGGCGCGAAAAAGTGTCGAGCCCGCCGCCGGGCGCGACTGGCACGATCACGCGCACCGGCTGGGCCGGATACTTGGGCTGTGCCAGAGCCGCAGGGAGCGCTGCGATCAGCATCATTCCGCTCGCAATCAGACGTATCGCGTGGTTCATCCCGTCCTCCGAACGTAACTCATGGATCCGCCCTTGCCTGGAAACCTCAGTAGATCGCCTGTTTTATGCGTTCCGGGTAGCCCTTGTCATGCTCGGCGGCGTCGATCGCCTTGTTGGTGATCTCTTCCTATGAACGCCCGATAGTGCTCGGAGATGTGATCGATCTCCTTGACTACGGCGGGGCCCACCGGCGCTCCGTACAGCGCCTCGAGCTCGTCGATGGTCGTGATCTGCCGTTCACCTGCCGCCGCGCTCATGCGAAACCTCCAGACCGGCCTTTGAAAAAGGGAACCACCGTATCCACGAACAATTGCGGTGTCGCCAGGTTCATGAAGTGCCCGGTATCGGCCAGCACGTACTTCGCGCCGTGGATGGCGTTGGCTACCCGTTGCGCCTTCTCGGGGGGACGCTGCGTGTCGTGCCTGGCGCCAATGACCAGTGTTGGCGCCTTGATCTTCGCGTATTCCGGCGTCAGATCCACTGCGATCATCATGCGGGCCGCGGCCGTAAACGAGGCTGGTGTATTGCAAACCCAGCGGGACTGGTAGCGCTGGAAACGTTCCCGGTCCAGCGCGCGCAGATTCTCGGGGTAGGAACGATCGTGGCTCGCCTTCATGGCGGCGCGTATCCCTTCGCGCTCGACCAGGACAGCACGCTCCACGCTTGGCCCGCTGCGTGCGGCATTGCTGTCGATGTTGGGGCTCGCCAGGGCGAGCTTCGCAACCCGCCCGGGGTGACGCGCGGCAAACCCGACCGAAAAATCGGCACCCATCGCGCAACCAGCCACATGCACCGGCGCGGTGATTTGCAGAGCGTCGAGCAGTCCGGCCAGGTCCGCCACCACGGTCTCGAAGGTGAGTTCGCGCACCTTCTCCGAAAATCCGAAACCGCGCTGGTCGTAACGCAGAACGCGGAAATCCTTTTCCAGTCCGGGCAGTGCGTCCTCGTAACTTTCGAGGCACCCGCCGGCTTCATGAATCAAAACCAGCGTCTCTGTTCCCGATCCGCTCAGTTCGTACCGCAGGCTCGCGCCGTTCGCTTCGATCCAGGGCATCGCAAATCCCTGCGATCCTAGCCCCGTTGTTCCGCGTCGAGCGCGGCGAGCACCTTCGGCGGCGACATCGGCAGCTCGGTCAGACGCCGGCCGATCGCGTTTTCGATCGCGTTGGCGATCGCCGCCATCGGCGGAACGATATTGGCCTCCGCCACCCCTTTTACGCCGTACGGGTGATTCGGGTTCGGCACCTCCACCACGATCGTCTCGATCATGGGGAGATCGGATGCGACCGGGATGCGGTAGTCGAGAAATCCCGGGTTCTCCAGTTTTCCGTTCCGGTCGTAGATGTATTCCTCGTTCAGCGCCCAGCCTATTCCCTGCACGACGCCGCCCTGGATCTGCCCCTCGACGTATTTCGGATGAACGGCGCGGCCCGCGTCCTGCGCGGCGACGTAGCGCAGGATCTTCACCTGTCCGGTCTCGGGGTCGACCTCCACGTCGCAAAACTGGGCGGCGAAGCCAGGCCCCTGGCCGTCCGCGTTGATGGCGGAAGCCGCTACGATCGGCCCGCCGGTCGCGGTGCGCTTGGACGCGATATCCTTGAACGAAAGCGGCGGGAACTCGCCGGCCCGCTTGCCCGCGGGCCGGGCGAATCCGTCCTCCCAGATCACATCCTCGACATCGATCTTCCAGATCTTTGCGGCCCGTGCGCACATTTCAGCGATCACCTTATTGCATGCGCCGATCACGGCGCGGCCGGTCGCGTAGGTTACGCGCGAGCCGCCGGTGGCCTGCGTGTAGCCGACCGAATTGGTGTCGGCGATGATTGGCCTCACCCTTTCGTATTCGATCCCCAGCGTCTCGGCCGCCATCTGGGCCGTCGAAGCGCGCGAGCCGCCGATATCCGGGCTGCCGGTCGCGACGACCGCCGAGCCGTCTTCGTTGACGTGCACGGTCGCGCTCGATTCGCCACCGCCGTTGAACCAGTAGCCCACGGCCATGCCGCGACCCTGGTTCTTCCCGAGCGGTTTGGTGTAGCCCGGATGCCGCTGCAGCGCCTGCAGGGTTTCGGCAAAGCCTTCATGCGCGATTTTCGCCCCGTAGACCAACTGCGTTCCCGGTTTGGCGATGTTCTTCAGCCGGAACTGCAGGGGGTCCATGCCGATCTTCTTCGCCGCCGCGTCCATGGTGCTCTCCACGGCGTAAGCCGAGATTGGCGAGCCGGGAGCGCGGTAAGCGACCGTCTTCGGGCGATTGCACACCACGTCGTAGCCGATGGTGCGCACGTTCGGAATGTCGTACGGCGCGAAGCCGCACATCAAGCCGTTCATGACCGGTGAGGTCGGGAAGGCGCCTGCCTGATACTTCATCAAGGCATCGGCGGCGACGATATCGCCGTCCTTCATGACGCCGATCTTGATCGTCATCGACGCGCCGGAGGTCGGCCCGGTGCCCCTGAACACTTCCTCCCGGCTCATCATGATCTTCACAGGATGGCCGGACTTGCGGGACAACGTGACGGCCACCGGCTCGACATACACGACGGTCTTGCCGCCGAAGGCGCCGCCGATCTCGGCGGCATGCACGCGCAGGTCGGCGGTCTTGATGCCGAGGAGCCTGCACACCATGGTGCGCACCACGAAGTGTCCCTGGCTCGAAACCCAGAGCTCGACCTGCCCGTCGGCGTCGGTGCGCGCGAGCGTTGCGTGCGGCTCGATGTAGCCCTGGTGCACCGGCTTCGTCTTGAAGCTCAACTCGACTATTTCGTCGGCCGCTGCGAAGCCCGCCGCGATGTCGCCCATCTTGTACTCGATCCGCTTCGAGACGTTCGAGGGCTCCTTCGGCGGGGGATCGATGCCGCGGGTGATCATGTCCTCGAACAGCAGCGGCGCTTCAGGCTTCATCGCCTCATCGACGTCGATGACGTGCGGCAGCACCTCGTAGTCGACCTCGATCAGCTTGAGCGCCTCTTCGGCGATGGCCGGGGTGGTCGCGGCGACGGCGGCGACGGCGTGGCCCTCGTAGAGCACTTTCTCGCGCGCCATGATGTTGCGCGTCATGTGCCAGAAATTCACGGCGACGCGCTCGGGGCCGACGTACTCGAACTTCTGCTCAGGGAGGTCCGCGGAGGTCATCACGGCCTTCACGCCCGGCAACGCCTGCGCTTTCGAAGTGTCGATGGAGCGGATGCGCGCATGCGCGTGCGGCGAGCGCAGAATTTTTCCCCACAACATGCCGGGGAGGCTGAAGTCCGCGCCGTATTGTGCGAGCCCCGTCACCTTCGGCACGCCATCGGGCCGCACCGGACTCGTGCCGACGACTTTCAGTTCCTTTTCGGGATGAACGATCACGCTAGCCATGGCTTAAGCCCTCCGCATTTCGCTGGCGGCATCGAGCACCGCCTCGATGATCTTGTTGTACCCGGTACAGCGGCACAGGTTGCCCGCCAGCCAGTAGCGCACCTGTTCCTCGGTCGGATCGGGATTGCGCTCCAGCAGCGACTTCGCTGCGACCAGAACCCCCGGCGTGCAGACGCCGCATTGGAGCGCGGCATGCTCCAGGAACTTGCGCTGCAGCGGGTGCAGCTTCTCGCCGTCGGCCATGCCCTCGATCGTCTGGATCGACTTCCCCTGCATCTCGGCGCCGAGAATCAGGCACGAGCACATCAGCCGCCCATCGACCGTCACGCTGCAGGCGCCGCAGTCGCCCGTGCCACACCCTTCCTTGGTGCCGGTCAAGTGCAATTCGTCGCGCAGGATCTGGAGCAGCGTCTGGCGCGTTTCGCAAAGAAACTCGACCGCATTGCCATTGAGTGTTGCCGTTACATGAACTTTGGCCATCAGTTTTTCCTCCGCGCCCGATCGAGCGCAATTTGAGCGGCGCGCCGTGCCATCACGCCGGCAACCTTGATCCGGTATTCCTTCGTTCCGCGCTTGTCGTCGATCGGCCGGCAGGCTGCGCTCACGGCCGCGGCCATGCGCTGGAGCGCTTCCGCATCGACTTTGGTGCCGATCAGGGCGGCGGCGGCTTCGCGCACCAGCAACGCGCGCTCGGCCACTGCGCCTATGCAGACCCGCGCCTGGCTGCAGACACCCGCTTCGTCCAGCGTAAGGTTGATCCCCGCGCCGACGACCGCAATGTCCATCTCGGTGCGCGGGATGAAGCGAAGATAGGCATCGCCCGAACGCGGCGGGCGCCGTGGCAGCAGGAACGACGCGACGATCTCGCCCCTGACGAGCGAAGTCTTGCCCGGTCCGGTGGCGATATCCTCGACCGGCACCTCGCGTCTGCCGTTGGACCCGACAACGCTGACGGTCGCTCCGGCGGCGATCAGCGCCGGAACGGTGTCCGCAGCCGGCGAGGCATTGCACAGATTGCCGCCCGCGGTCGCGCGTCCTCTCACCTGGATCGATCCGATCAGGTTCGCTCCGTCAATCACGCCAGGCCATGCCTTCGCGAACGCCTCATGTTCGACCAGCTCCATGCACGGAACGGCCGCTCCGAACCGAAACACGCCGTTGTCGGCAACAATCGAGGTCATCTCGGGGATGCCCTTGATGTCGACCAGCAGCTCGGGATCAACGCGGCCGCCGCGCATCTGGATCAGCAGGTCCGTGCCGCCGGCCAGCACTCTCGCCTGCCCGCTGGCGCCCGCGAGCAGGGAAACCGCCGCCGCCAGTGTCTTTGGCGCCTCATAACGCATTTCATGCATAATTGCTCCCCCCGTTCGGGTGCGACTCCTGTGCAACTCAGCTACCCCCATTATGCCTTATGCTAGCCACCTTCTGACGATCGGCATCGCTCCGTGGGCCAATTGCCCGGGCGGTGCCAAAAGAAGCCACAAGGAGTTTGTCGGACTGAGCCCCGACAAACTCCTTATGCAAAACTGGTACCGGAGAAGTGCGAGACAATGGAAGAGAATAGGTGACGCCACATACGCTTTCCCTCAAGTTCGACCGCTTCGAGTGGTTTTATGATGAACGGCCAGCCAGTTTTGCGTATAGCAGCCTGTGCGGGCTGTCAAGACCGACAGGCTGCTAGAGGGGAGACCTGAGACCATGAGTTCCGCAGCGTTCGATTTCGTGCCGCTTTTGCCCGCAGGGCTGCCGCCGCCGGCGGCGCGCTGGACCGGGCGCGTCAAGTACGATTTCACCGGCGGCAACAATGACGCCGACGGGCTGCCGCTCGAGGGGCTGATCGCGGCCGCCGATGCAGTGCTCAGACGCGAGGGACGCACGCTCTCGACCTATGGGCTGGCGAGCGGCCCGCAGGGCTACCGGCGGCTCCGCGAGTTCCTCGTCGCCAAGCTCAAGGCCGATGCGGGCATTGCCTGCGGGGCCGACGACATCCTGATCACGTCGGGCTCGCTGCAGGCGATAGACCTGGTCAACGGCACGCTGCTCGCGCGCGGCGACACCGTCGTCATCGAGCAGGACTGCTACCAGGGCTCGATCAACCGGCTCACCCGGCTCGGCGTCACCCTGGTCGGCATCCCGCTCGACCGCGACGGCATGCGGCTCGACGCGCTCTCGAGCGCGCTCGACGATCTCAAGCGCAAGGGCATTCGGCCGAAATACATCTACACCATTCCGACCGTGCAGAACCCCACCGGCACCATCCTGCCCGTGGAACGGCGTGAGGCAATGCTGCGGCTGTCGGAGGCGCATGGCGTGCCGATCTTCGAGGACGACTGCTATTGCGACCTGATCTGGTCGGGGGAGCGCCCGCCCGCGCTCTACGCCATGAGCAAGCGCGGCGGAGTGATCCACATCGGCTCGTTCTCGAAGTCGATCGCGCCGGCGCTGCGGGTCGGCTACATCGTGGCGCCCTGGGACGTGATGTCGCGCATGCTCGCGTTGAAGACCGACGCCGGCACCGGCGCGCTGGAGCAGATGGTGCTGGCGGAGTATTGCGCGACGCATTTCTCCAGGCACGTTCCCGCGCTGCGGCGGAGCCTGCGCGCCAAGCTCGAGACGCTGATGGAATCGCTCAACGAGCACTTCGGAACGGCGGTGGAGTTCGACGATCCCAAGGGCGGCATTTTCCTCTGGGTCAAGCTTCCCGACGGCGTGGACACGATGAAGCTCTACGAGCCGGCGCTCGCGGCGGGCGTCGCGATCAATCCGGGGCCCCAGTGGTCGGTGAACCAGGGCCACGCCCGCAGCCGGATGCGGCTGTGCTTCGCGAGCCCGAGCCACGAGGAAATCCACCAGGGCGTGGCAGCGCTGGCCGATGTCTGCCGCCGCGAGTTCGGCGTGCCCGCTAGCAGCCTGTCGGACTTGAAGACGTGACAGGCTGCTAAACGTCGATCGCGCGCGGTAGCGGCGATCCGTAGCCGCCGGCGCCGGGCTTCGGCTATGATCTCGCGGAATATCTGACCTGTCGTGGAGGAAGCACTCATGCCCGATACCATTCGCATCGGCGTCGTCGGCGCCGGCGCCAATACGCGCCGGCACCACATCCCCAACCTGAAAAAGATCGAGGGCGTCGAGATCGCGTCGGTCGTGAACCGCTCGCGGGCCTCGTCGGAAAAAGTGGCCAAGGAATTCGGCATTCCGCGCGTGCACGACACCTGGCAGGATCTCGTGAGCGACAATGGCATCGACGCAGTCGTCATCGGCACCTGGCCCTACCTGCACTGCCCGGTGACACTCGCGGCGCTCGCGGCCGGGAAGCACGTCCTCACCGAGGCGCGCATCGCGATGAACGCGGCCGAAGCGCGGCAGATGCTCGCCGCCTCGCGTGTGCGTCCGCACCTCGTGACCCAGGTCGTCCCGGGTCCCGCCACGTTCGCGGCCGACCCGATGGTGATGCATCTGTTGGCCGACGGTTACATCGGCGAGCTGCAGTCGATGGACCTGCGCGTCCCAGCCGGGTTTCTGAACCGCGATGCGCCGCTGCACTGGCGGATGAACCGCGACTACTCGGGCCTGAACATCCTGTCGATGGGCATCTGGTACGAGTGCATCTCGCGCTGGGTAGGACCGGCGACGGCGGTCATGGCCCGCACCAGGGTGGCGGTCCCGTACCGCATGGACCAGGAGCGCGGAGAGCGCCGCTCGATCGCGGTGCCCGACCACGTCGAGGTACTGGCCGATCTTGCGAACGGCGCCATCGCCCGGCTGCACTGGAGTTCGGTCGCGGGTTTCATGCCCGGGCCCGAGGTCTCGCTCTATGGCAGCGAGGGCACGCTGCGCCTGGAAATGCGCGGGCGCGACAACGCGTTTCTTTCGGGCGGCCGGCGGGGGGACAAGGAAATGGCCCAGATCGCCATCCCGGAGGAAAAGACCTACCGCTGGCGGGTGGAAGAGGAATTCATCAGCGCGATCCGGGGGAAAGAGCCGATCCGTCGAACGTCGTTCCTCGACGCCGTGAACTACATGGACTTCACGGAAGCGGTTCACATCTCGAGCCGCGAAGGACGGCGCGTCTATCTGCCCCTCGCCTAGCAGCCTGTCGGACTTAAAGCTCCGACAGGCTGCTAAATGCAAAACCGCCCGCAGATTTGCAACGGAACGGTGCGAAAAGAACTGTTTTGGCCGTCGCCAAGGCACGGACC
>JACQGN010000177.1 GCA_016199545.1 Betaproteobacteria bacterium
GTTCTCCACCAGCTGCCGCGCGACCGCCAGCGCGCCGGCGTAGTCGCCGGCAAGGACGAGGCGCGCAAACGCCATCGAGCCGGTGACGTTGGTGCGCTCGCCGACGTTGACGAAGAGCGAGTCATCCCCGATGTTGAGCGGCTCCAGTCCCGCGAGCCGCGTTCTGCGTTCGATGTCCGGCACCGCGCGCGGTGGCAGTCCCCGCAGTGCGTCGGCGATCGCCCTGATGTGCGCGGGCGTCGTGCCGCAGCAGCCGCCGGCGATGTTGACAAAGCCGCTTTGGGCGAAATCGCGCAGATACGCCGCCGTCTGTTCCGGCGTTTCGTCATAGCCGGTGGGCGCCAGCGGGTTGGGCAGGCCCGCGTTGGGATAGGCGCAGACATAGGTGCCCGCGACCTGCGCGATCTCCTCGATGTAGGGCCGCATCAGCTTCGCGCCGAGCGCGCAGTTGAGCCCGATCGTAAACGGCTGCGCGTGGCACAGGGAATTCCAGAACGCCTCGGGCGTCTGCCCGGACAGCGTGCGGCCGGAGGCGTCCGTGATGGTCCCCGAGATCATGAGCGGCAAATGAATTCTTCGAGCCTCGAAGAATTCATCAATAGCGAAAAGCGCCGCTTTGGCGTTGAGCGTGTCGAATACGGTTTCGAGCAGCAACAGGTCCGCGCCGCCATCGACAAGTCCGCGCACGGCTTCGGTGTAGGCCGCGACCAGTTCGTCGAACGTGACGTTGCGATAGCCGGGATCGTTCACGTCGGGCGAAATCGACGCCGTACGGTTGGTTGGTCCGAGCGCGCCGGCCACGAAGCGCGGGCGGCGCGAGTCCTTCTTCTCGTACTCGTCGGCCACCGCGCGTGCGAGCCGCGCTCCCTCCAGATTCAGGTCATAAACAACGTGCTCGAGGTGATAATCGGCCTGTGCAATGGAGGTCGAATTGAACGTGTTGGTCTCGATAATGTCGGCGCCGGCGTCAAGATACTGCGCATGGATCTCGCGGATGAGCTGCGGCTGGGTGAGCGTCAGCAGATCGTTGTTGCCCTTGAGGTCGTGGGCGTGACCCGCAAAGCGCGCGCCGCGATATCCGGCCTCATCCAGCCGGTAGGTCTGGATCATCGTGCCCATGGCGCCGTCCAGGATCAGGATGCGCTCCCCGAGCAGTGCCTCAAGTTCGTTGCGGCGATCGTTCATGGATACTCAGCAAATAAAAAAACCCGCCCTGCCAGCCAGGAACGGGTTTCCTCGCTTTAGCAGTATTTGATTTCGCATCCGGCCTCAACCGGCGGCGCCCGCAAGCTGAACGTCAAATCGGCGCAATGGGAAATTACCTTGTCAACAGTGGGTCTGTCAACCGGCGTCGCCGGTGGCCATGACGGCCGCGAGGGCATTGCCTGGCGCACATTGAGGGGTGCGCCTATAATCGGCTGTCCGCGTTTGCGAGCTGCCACGATGAAACACTTCGAACCCAAGGAAGCCCACGAATTTCTCAGGAAAAATCCGAATTCCATCTTCGTCGATTGCCGCAGCGAGATGGAGTACCTGTTCGTGGGTCATCCCGCGGGTGCGATCCTGGTGCCGTGGAACGACGGCCCGAATTGGGAAATCAACCCTGATTTTGTCGCGCATGTAAAGAAAGCAGCCAGTATCGATCGCCCCATCATTCTGATCTGCCGCAGCGGCAAGCGCTCGCTCGATGCCGGCCGCGCGCTCGAAGAAGCGGGCTTCACCAAAGTCTACAACGTGCTGCACGGATTCGAGGGCGAACTCGACGAGAACCATCACCGGGGATCCAGGACCGGGTGGCGCTACGATGGGCTGCCCTGGGAGCAATGTTGAAGGGCAGGATTGAGGATTGAGGATCGAGTAACGTCGTTCGCAGGCGCCTTCCCCTCAGTCCTCAATCCTCGCTCCTCACTCCTATCCCAGCGTCACGCCCAGCAGCTTGCCGATAAGGTAGGTCATGCCTCCGGCCGCCGCGCCGATCACCAGCATGCGGGCGCCGCTCGCAAGCGCACTGCGGCCGGTGAAGAGCGACAGCGTGGCGCCCACGCCAAACAATGCGATCGCGGTCAGTCCGATCGCCACGATGAGGCTCGTGGCGCCGCTCGCGAACAGAAATGGCCCGAGCGGGATCGCGGCACCCACGGCAAACGATGCGAACGAAAAGGACGCCGCGCCCCACGGCGAACCGAGTTCGTCCGGGTTGAGCCCCAGTTCTTCGCGCGCCAGCGTCTGCAATGCGAGCTTCGGATCCGCGATCAGGTTCTTCGCCATGCGCGCCGCCTCCTCACGCGGCAAACCGCGCGCCTCGTAGATCAGCGCCAGCTCCTCGGCCTCCTCATCGGGGTACTGGTCCAGCTCCTCGCGTTCGAGATCGATCTGATACTCGTACATCTCGCGCTGCGAGCGCACCGACACGTATTCGCCGGCAGCCATCGAGAATGCTCCCGCGACCAGTCCCGCCACACCCGCGAGCAGTAGCGTCGCGTTGTCGGCCGTCGCCCCTGCGACACCCATGATGAGGCTCGCGTTCGAGATCAGGCCATCGTTCACGCCAAACACCGCCGCCCGCAGATTGCCGCCGCTCTCCACGCCGCGATGCCGGTGTTCCATGCCCGCTGCCGCCTGCGGCATCGGGTGTCCCATGGAGGCGTGGGTGTAGAGCGACATGCCGCGCACCTTCATCGCCGCGAGTATGCCGCGCATGCGCCGCGGGCCGAGCCGGCGCACCAGCCGCGCCACCAGGCGCGTGCGGGCGCCCGGGACGAACAGCTCCGGCAGGGCCGCCCCCGCGGTGCGCGCGTGGCGTTCCCATATCGCCGCCTGCTTCTCGGCCTGCTGCGCCAGCTCCCGGAACAGCGCCGCGCGCGGCGAACCGGCCTCCGTTTCCGCCACCACGCGATACAGGTACGCGGAGTTCTTCTCCTCGCGCCAGCTATCGACTTCATGCATGAGCGACGCGCCTCGTCCCGATGCGGGAGTAAAAGATCCATGCGACACAGCCGCTCGACAGCAGGGCGGTCATGCCGAGCGCGAGCGTCAAGGCGGAGTGGGATAGTTGCGGTGATATCACGGCAGCCACGATACCCGAAGTGAAGCTCTGAGTGAACCCCAGCAGCGACGAGGTCATGCCCCGGTGGTGCGGGAAAAGGTCGAGGGCGAGCAGGGTCGCGCTCGGCATCATCAGCGCCAATCCGGTGGTGTAAATCATCATCGGCAACACCGACCACGGCAAGGCGGGCGCGGCGAGCGTGCTGAAAGCCACATTGAACACCGCCGCGCCATACATGATGACGTAGGCGATGACCACCGTGCGCCGCGGCGCGACGCGACCCGCGAGCCGGCCCGAAAGGAATGCTCCGGACATGATCCCGACCACGCCCGGAATGATGAGCCACGCGAATTGCCTCTCGTTCAGCCCCAGGATGTTATAGACGAATGCCGGCGCTGATAGGATATAGACGAAGAACCCGGCGAAATTGAGCGCAATCGTGAAGCACAGCAACACCAGCTGCGGGTGGCGCAGCTGATTCAGGTAATTCCCGGCGAGCCGCGCGAGCGCGAACGGCTGGCGCGCCGGCGGCGGATGTGTCTCGGGCAGATGCCACCACGTCAGCGCGAGCAGCAGCGCGGCGTAGCCCGCGAGAAACACGAAAATCGAACGCCATCCGAACCAGCCGAGCAGGAACCCGCCGAGGATCGGCGCGACGCCGGGCGCGAGACTGAAGATGAGCATTACCAGCGACATCAGGCGCTGCGCCTCGTGGCCTTCGCGGCTGTCGCGGATCATCGCCCGCCCCACCACCATTCCGCCCCCGGCCGACATCCCCTGCAGGGCCCGGAAAACCAGCAACTGCGCGAGATCCTGCGACAGTGCGCACCCTGCCGAAGCGAGCGTGTAAACCAGGAGACCCGCCAGGATGACCGGCCGCCGCCCGAAGGAATCGGACAGCGACCCGTGCAACAGGGTCATCGCCGCGAAGGTGAAAAAATAGGCGCTCAACGTCAGTTGCAGCGCGACCGGGCTCACACCAAAGTCGCTCCCGATCGCGGGAAACGACGGCAGGTAGGTATCGACGGTGAACGGCCCCACCATCGCCAGGGCTGCGAGGATCACCGCCAGGAAAAAAAACCCCGGCGTCCTACGCTGCACGACGAGTCCTGCGATGCGAGGCCGGGGCGCGCACTGCCCGGTCAAGAGCCGTGGAGCAGAAAGTCCGATCGATTCGAATCGCGGTCAAATCCGTTCCCGTCCAGCCCACCGCGCGTGCGCTGCCGGACCGCGGAAGGATTGAAGCGAAGTCGGGGAGCCGATGCCCCGCAGGGCCGGATTATAGGCGCAGCGGACGAACGGGCTGGCCGTCCCGCGCCCTACGCGTTTTTGGCACGCCGCCCCGCCACGGGAAGTTTCGCCGGCTTCGACGGCTTGTCCGGCCCCCATACGCGGCTGTAATAGCTGTCCGCCAGCTGCAGCGCCGCCACCGGGTTGTGGCCCAGCACGCGATCCTTGGCCACCAGAACCGTCGTCAGCGCCTTCGCGTGCTTGAAGAACAGGCTGTCGTGCCCGATGCACAGGCCCATCACCACGTTGAACTCGCAGCCGTGCTGGCTGAGCAGTTCAGCCTGCGCCACCGGATTGCACAGCGCCTCGAACTGGCCGGGACGCACCTTCTCGTGATCGGCGATTCCCAGCTCTTCCTTCGGAATGCTGTCATTCTTGCACGCGACCGACACCACTTCGAAACCATGGCTTTCGAGGATGCCGCTCAGCACTTTCGCATGGTCGACAAAGCTGATGCAGTTGGCGATGCCGATCCGGCGATAGCCCATGCGCTTGGCGAACTGCACGACTTCCTCCACGCGCGTCCACTTGCAGTAGCCCTCGGATTCGACCAGCGCCGATTCCCGGGAGATCCTGCGCACGTCGGGATCGTCGTAGACAGAGCGCGCCGATCGTTGCGTTTCCTGATCAACCTTGGTCGGACAGAAGCCGGGGCCGCGCTCCTCCGCCTCGCCCTGGCGGCAGGCGCGAACCGTCGGCGGGCAATATGCGCAGGCAGGGTCCTCGTACTTCATGGCCGCTCCTCCCGGGAGTTGGGTAGAGGGCACTGTAGGCGATCGGGCGGGCGGGAAATTTGTCCTGGATCAAGAATCGGCGCCAAAAAAGGGACGCGCACGGGCAAGCGCGAATCACAGGGTGACAGGCGACATCATTTTGAGCCGGTACCGGACGTTAGCCGCGATCCCACCGTCGGGGTGGAAGCTTCGCTCCGCGAAGTCGATGGCGCCCTCAGAAGTGATCCGGAGCACGGTGGAGCATCGCGTGCCGTAGTCGGGACTCAGAATGCGCAGCGCCGAGTGGCGACGCTCCCGCTCGAGATCGCGGCCCCTCTTCGGCAGATCGCGGTCAGCCGCCGGAGTCGGGTCGTCCAGCAGCGCCAGGTATTCGTCGAAGTCGAACGGCGCCCGGGTGAGCTTCTCCAGCCCCGCGCGCCCCTTGACGACCTTGGGCCACGGCGTATTCAGCAGGTGGTTGGCGAAGCCGTGGACGCCGGGCTCAACCTCCACCGGTGCTTCCGCGCGGTTGGAGTGGAAGAAGAGCTCTCGACCATCCCCGACGAGCAGGCAGAACCCGTTGTACGGGACGGCCTCGCGCACGATATGTTCAACGTAGCTCCTGGCCGACATCCGGCCCACGAGGAAGGCCTTCACCAGCCCACCTCGCGAAGGGGCGTCGGCCCGGTGGGTCGCGGGGTTGCGGAAGTTGGTCAGCGCGGCAAACCGCCCACTAGTGGTTACCCCCAGCCACGTCCCACCGGCCGCGAGGTCGCGGCCGGCCAGAATCTCGGGATGGTCGTGCCACATGGCCGCTGGTGTCGCCGGCCGACTGAAATATTCGTCGCGGTTTGCCGCCACGATGAGGGGGGCGCCGGGGACGACGCGATGGGCGAAAAGGATCAGGCACATCAGGGCTGATGTTACCGCAACACTAGGAGTGTGTCGGACTTGGGTCCGACACACTCCTTACGCAGGACGACGCCCACGGTTGTGTTGCCGGACGAGGACGACATATTATGGCGTCCTTGAATCTTAAAGCGTCCTTGAGTCCAAACGGTGGCTCCTTCTCCCGCGCGGGGGTCTCATGCCAGAGGTGAGTGCAAGCCGGACAGTAGAGAGCACGGCGCAGCCGACGGTACGGCTTGGCTACATCGGAGCGGGCGCCTACAGCCGGCGCGTGCTGCTCCCCAACCTCCTGAAGGTCCCCGGCGTCGAACTGGTGGTTGTCGCCAACAGCAGCCAGGAAACCTCCGACGCCGTGGCCAGGGAGTTCGGCTTCGTACGCTCCGTGGCCGACTGGCGCGCGGTCGTGGGCGCGGAGGACGTCGACGCGATCGTTGTCGGCACGCGCACCGAGGCGCATTACGAGATGATCCCGCCTGCGCTCGAAGCCGGTCGTCACGTGCTGTCGATGAACGCGCTCTGCCGCAATGCCGCCCAGGCCCGTGAGCTTGCGGCCAAGGCTGCCGAGCGTCCCAACCTGGTGGCGCTCGTCTACCCCGCCGGAGGCGCGGCCTACTTCCTGCGCGAGGACGCGATGATGCGCCACCTGCTCGACGACGGCTACGTTGGTACGGTGCTCCAGGTCGCCGACTACTGGTACGCGCCGTTCTTCGGTCTCGGCAGCATGTTCGAGGTCGGCAGCCGCTGGTTCGGCCAGCACACCCGTATCTTCGGCTACCGCCACAGCTACAACGTCCAGGGCGCCACGGTCGCCGGCCGCGCCGGTCGCGGGGAGGTCCGCCCCGAGACCAACATCGCCATTGCCGAGCTGGCCAGCGGCGCCATCATCACCTACCAGCACAGCACCGTCGCCGGCGAGACCGCACGCCCTCGCTGGGAGATCGTCGGCTCCGACGGCTACGTCGTCGCCTACGCCGGCGCCCGCAACGCGCCTGCGAGCTTCTTCGGCGCCAGGCGCGGCTCCAGCGAGCTCGAGCCGCTGCCCATCCCGCCTGAGTACGACCATGGGGTCAGCGTCGAGGCCGACTTCATAGCCGCCATCCGCGGTGAACACGAACCGGCGCGCGCCATCCCCCGCTTCGAGGACGCCATGCGCCTCCTCCAGTTCGGCGAGGTCTGGCGCGAGTCCACGGAGAAAAGCGGCTGGTGCGATTTGCCCTAATCTTCTATCCTTCACGATATCGGAAGGGGCTGACTTTGGACTGGATCACACGCGATATCGCGATCGGCAACGTGGACGACGCATTACGGCTTGTCGAACTGCGGGGCGCGGGAATCGAAAGCATCTTGTCGTTGAACGGCTGGCCAAATAGCGCCGCCAACTGCCATGGCCTCACCTGGCGGTGCGTGGAGCTCATCGACGGCCACGGCAACGATGTCAGCCGGCTGCAAGAGGCGGTTTGGCAACTGCA
>JACQGN010000178.1 GCA_016199545.1 Betaproteobacteria bacterium
GCATCGCGATCAACGCCGTTCTCGCTGGCTGCGATCCCGAGTATCTGCCCTTGCTGCTTGCAGCGGTCGAGGGTATGGCGGCTCCCGAATTCAACCTGCAGGCGATCCAGGCGACGACCAACCCCGTCGCGGTGTGGGTGATCGTCAACATGAACACCCACAGCAAGGACGCCGACGAGTTGCTGCGCATCATCGCCGAAACACTCGTCCATCCGCCGAGCAACGAGTATTGCCACGGCGGCGAGCCCTGGATCATGCTGGCGCCGGAACACGCGGATATCCTGAAGGGCGCGGGTCTCACCAAGCGCGACGTCAAGCGCGCGCTGTGGGAGCGCTCCAGAATGCCGGCGCGTCACATGAGCGCGAGGGATCTGCTCCGCACCCGCGAATCGCGCCGCGCCGAACTGGGCGAGATCGGCCCCAACACGCTGCTTCCGATCGCCAAGCGACCTGACGACATCGGGATCATCGTGGCGGGCGGCGCGGGAACGCACTCGGTTTATATTCCCTGCTTCGGAAATTCGCGGGCGGTGACGCGGGAAGTGCAGGAGAGCAAACTTAAACGACAGGGAGACACATGAATCCAACCGAACGACGGCAACGACTCCGGGCGCTGTTCAGGGAACCGAAATGTCTTTCGCCGGCGAGCGTCTTCGATCCGCTCTCCGCGCGCGTCGCACAATCCGTCGGCTACGAGGTCGGGATGCTGGCGGGTTCGGTTGCGTCCAATACCACGCTGGCGGCGCCCGATCTCATCGTGCTGACACTGACGGAGTTCGCCGACCAGGTGCGGCGCATGACGCGCGCCAGCAACTTGAGCCTGATCGTGGACGCCGATCACGGCTACGGCAATGCGCTCAACGTCATGCGCACGGTGCAGGAGTTGGAGCACGCCGGCGTGTCGGCGCTCAGCATCGAAGACACTGTGCTGCCGACGCCGTTCGGACAGAAGGAAGGGCAGGAGCAACTCATCTCGACCGCCGAGATGGTCGGCAAGCTCAAGGGCGCGGTGCGGGCACGGCAGGATTCTTCGCTGATCATCGCCGGGCGCACTTCGGCGCTGAGATCGGAGGGTACCGAGAAGACGGTGGAACGGGCCAAGGCGTACGCGGCCACCGGCGTCGATGCCATCTTTCTCGTCGGTCTCGTGGCCGTCGACCAGATCAAGGCGGTTTACGACGCGGTGCGCCTGCCGATCATCGTGGGTTCGGCACCCGCCTCGCTGAAACGCGAGGACCTTGCCGCACACGGCGCGCGCATTCTCCTGCAAGGGCACCAGCCCGTTGCCGCCGCGGTGAGGGCTGTGCGCGAGGTCTATGCACACCTCTACGGCGGCGGCGCCCCCGAAGAACTCAAGTCGCGGATCGCATCCGCCCAGGAAATGGAGCAACTGGTGTCGGCGGGCGATTATCGCAAGTGGCAGCAGGATTACCTGCGCTGACGACTTGGCGTTTGTTGGACTCGGACCATGGAACACAATCTGGACCTCGCGACCGTACGGATGTTTGCAGTCGCACTGCTTATCGGCGCGTTGATCGGAATCGAGCGCGAGAAGCGCAAGATGGATGACAACGACGTCGATGCCTGGGGGCTGCGGCCATTCATCCTTGCTTCCCTGGTGGGCGCGATATCCGGCTGGGTCGGCCGCGCCTACGATTTTCCGTGGGTGGTCGTGGGCGTGCTAGTGGTGTTGGCGGCGCTGATCGTGACCAGTTACGTGCTGGTGGCGCGGGTGCAGCCGAAGGCCCTTTCGCTTTCCACGGAGCTTGGAGCGGTGAGCGTGTTTCTGCTCGGCGCGATCGTGACGATGGGTCACGAGGGCCTTGCCATCGGCCTGGGAGTGGTGACCGCCGCCGTGCTCGCGTACAAGCAACCATTGCACGGCATGGTGAGCAAGATCGGCTGGGATGACGTGTTCGCCGGCCTGAGGCTCATGATCGCGACATTCGTCGTGCTGCCGCTGCTGCCCAACCGAGCGATCGACCCCTGGGGCGCGCTCAATCCGTATTCGCTGTGGCTGCTGGTGTTGTTGATCTCGAGTCTGGGACTGGTCGGTTACGTCGCCACCCGCTGGCTCGGTACGGGCAGAGGTGCGGCCCTCACTGCACTCACCGGCGGTCTCGTCTCTTCGACCGCCGTCACGCTCTCGTTCGCGCGGCGCAGCAGTGAACAGGGCAGCGAGCGGCTTGGCGGCATGCTTGCGGGCGGCGTCCTGCTCGCGTGGTGCATCATGTTCGGCCGGGTCGTGGTCGAGGTGCTGGTCGTCAATCCTGCGCTGGTGGCGAAGGTGCTCGTGCCGTTCGTGGCGATGGCCGTCGCGGGTGGCGTAGTGGCCGGGGTGCTTTTCTGGCGCGCGGCGGTAATGCACAGCAGCGCCGGGCAGCGTTCCGAAGATGTGCCTCTCAAGAACCCTTTCAGTCTCACTGCCGCCGCGAAATTCGGAGCGTTTTTCGCCGTGGTGCTGCTCGTGGTCAAGCTCGTGCAGGCGCACTTTCCAGGCGAGGGCGTGTACCTGGTGGCGGCGCTCGCCGGACTCACCGACGTGGACGCCATCACGCTGTCGATGGCGGAATATGCCAAGACCGGGGACGCCGAGATCGCGGTGAACGCAATCGTCATTGCGGCTATCACCAATACCTGCGTCAAGTGCGGAATGGTGCTCATGATGGGCGGGCGGATGATGAAAGGCCCGGTGATCGCGGGCACGGTGGTGGTGTTCCTGGCGGGCGCGGCAGCGGTCGTCCTGGTTTGATCGGGGGTGCGAATTGAGTATCGACGAAGGCAAGGTCGGTCTGCGGCGCGACGGGGCGGTGGCACATGTCGTGTTCGACCGGCCGGCCGCCCGCAACGCCATGACGTGGGCAATGTACGAACAGCTCGGGGCGGCGTGCGAACGGATCGCCGCGGACTCGGGCGTGCGCGTGGCGGTTTTCAGGGGCGCCGGCGGGAAGGCGTTCGTGGCGGGCACCGACATCGCGCAGTTTCGTGAATTCAAGAACGCGGAGGACGGGGTCAAGTACGAGCGGACGATGGCGGGCTATCTCTCTGCCGTCGAGAATCTCCGGATTCCGACCCTGGCGGTGATCGAGGGCTGGGCCATTGGCGGCGGGCTCGCGATCGCGACGGCGTGCGACCTGCGGATCGGCACACCCGGCTCGCGTTTCGGGGTTCCCGTCGCACGCACGCTCGGCAACTGCCTGTCGGTCGAGAATATCGCCTTGATCGGAGCGGCTTTCGGTGTCGCGCGCGCGAAGCGCATGCTGCTGCTGGCGGAAATGTTGAGTGCGGAAGAAGCACTGGCCGCGGGCTTTCTCTCCGAAATCGTTTCCCCCGAGACACTCGATGCCCGGGTCGCGGAAATGTGCGCCCGGCTGGCCGCGAACGCCCCCGTCACCATGCGGGTGACGAAGGAGGCGATCCGCCGCCTGCTGCACGCCGGGCTGCCGGCGGGAGACGATCTCATCCGCGAGTGCTACGGCAGCCGCGATTTCAGGATCGGGGTGGAAGCTTTCGTCGAGAAGCGCGAGCCGCGCTGGACCGGAAGCTGAAGCTGCGATTTCACGATTGAAGGAGGTGCATGTGGTTCCATATAACCGCCAGATGGCGACGATCATCCGCCCGGCGCAGATCGGCACCGATACGACCTACGAGCCGCCGCTGAGGATCGGCTTCGGAATCAATGACAAAATCGTCGAGGGCGCCAACGCAACCATGGGCCGCACCATCCTGGTGCCGGGCGGCAAACCCAATCCGACGCATTACCATTCCGCAAACGACGTGTGCTGGTACATCCTGTACGGGAAAATTCGGGCATGGTTCGCGCGCAGCGACGGCAGCGAGCGCAAGGAGGTGATCCTGGAAGGCGGCGATTTCGTCTACATACCGAGCGGCGCGATACACGTCATCTCCAACGCCTCCGACACCGAGGAAGCCTCGCTTATCTTCTGCTACATCGGGGTGGGCAACACCGATGCGGCCGAGACCGTCTGGATCGACAAGACTTCGCAGGTATCGCGCGCAGTCGCAGGCGAAGCGCTCGCCTGATCATCTTCAGGAGTTCAAGGGAAAGGCACTATCCATGGCGGAAAAGACAACTCTCGTACTCGGTACCGCGACGCCCGGCGGCGGATTTCCGGCCTATGGCTGGCCATACGCCGAAGTGCTGAATGAAATGGAGCCGACGCTCGCGATCGCGCCCATCAACACCAAGGGCAGCACCGAGAACGCGCCGCTTCTCGAGCAGAACAAGCTCGACCTCGGATTGGTGACGGGGGAGGTGACCTACGAGGCGGTGAGCGGCATCGGCCAGCCGCGGGCGAGCAACCTGCGAATCATCAACGCCACCTACTCGCAGGCCGGCATGTTCATGGTGCGCGCCGACAGCCCGTACCGCAGCATCGCGGATCTCAAAGGCAAGCCCGTCGTGTGGGGCGCGGCGACGTCCGGTTTCATCGTACTGGCGCGTTACGTGATGGATGGTCTCGGACTCGACATGAAAAAGGATTTCCAGGCGATCCTGCTCGACAAGGCGGGCGATGGCCCGCCCATGGTGCTCGACGGACGCGCCGCGGCGATGTGGGGCGGCGGAGTGGGATGGCCGCCGTTCATGGCTATCGCGAAGGGTTCTGCGGGCGGACGTTTCGTGCATCCTACCGCCGGGGAGATCAGCCGCATCATGGCGAAACACGCCTTCCTCAAGGGGACGCTCATGCCGGCGGGCAGCTACCCCGGCCAGGTTGCGCCGATTCCGTCGGTGGGCTCGTGGCCCTTCGTGCTGGCGCGCGCGACGCTGCCGGACGATGTTGCATATCGCCTCGCGCGCGCCCTGCACCGCGCCGAGGGCACGTTCGGCAAACGCCTCGAACAGGCGGCGGAATCGACCTTGGCGAATACCCTCGCCGCGGCGCCGAGCCGCGACCTGATCCACCCCGGCGTGCTGCGTTACCTGCGCGAAATCGGGCTCGTTCGTTAAGTGTGCTTGATGTGTCATTGCGAGCGTAGCGAAGCAATCCCCGTTGCAGGCAACGCTACCGCGGCCAGCCGCGAGATTGCTTCGTCGCGCGTCGCTCCTCGCAATGACAGATCAATAGGCGCCGTGCGCATTCGCAGGGCGCGCAAGAGATCATTCAAACTGCAATGTGATCAAGGACTCTCATGGTAAGAGCAGGAATAATCGGGCTGGGCTGGTGGGGCAAGAACATCGTGAACGCGGTGCAGGGCAAGACCGAGCGCATCCATTTCATTCGCGGCGTGAGCAAGGAACCCGACAGCGTGTGCGATTTCGCGGCCAGGCACGAGTTCGAGCTCTCGACCGAACTCGACGACGTGCTCACCGATCCGCGCGTGCAGGCGGTGGTGCTGGCGACGCCGCACTCGCTGCATCCGGACCAGATCGTGGCGGTGGCCAGGGCCGGCAAACCGGTGTTCTGCGAAAAACCGCTCTCGTTGAAAAAGGCCGGAGCGGTGCGCGCGGTGGAAGCTTGCCGCAAGGCCGGCGTGGTGCTGGGCATTGGCACCAACAAGCGCTTCTGGCCGGCGATGCCGGCGCTGAAGAAAGTCGTGGACAGCGGCATGCTGGGCGAGATCCTGCACATCGAGTCGCACTACAGCAACGAGAATTCCGGCGCCCATTTTTCCGCATGGCGCGATCTGCCGACCGAATCTCCCGGCGGCGGCATGACCGGAGCGGGCCTGCATGTCCTCGACTCGCTGGTGAACCTGATGGGGCCGTTGAAGCGCGTGCACGGGCAGCTCATCGTGCGCAAGCCCCAACCCGATCCGTACGATACGGTGTCGGTCATCCTGGAGTTTCGGAACAAGGTGAGCGGATTCCTCGGCACCGTGCGCGCGAGCCCGTTCTATTGGCGAGTGCACGTCTTCGGCAGGAACGGGTCCGCCGAGGCGATCGGCGAAAACGAACTCGTGGTGCGGCTGCCGGGCGGCAAGATCGAACGCTCGAGTTTCGAGAAGATCGACACGCTGCTGAGCGAATTCGAGGCCTTTGCCGATGCGGTCGAGGGCCGCGCGCCATACCCCATCACCCCCGATCAGATGATCAACGTCGTCGCGGCATTCGAAGCCATCATCAAGGCGCTCGATACCAACAGCACGGTGCTGGTGAACTGAGGACGGGGATCTGTTGGGCTGAGGACGGAGATCTGGAGAGCTTGGGACGGCGATAATGTGAATTTCCTCCCCCTTGATAATGGGGGAGGGCCAGGGTGGGGGTGTCCAGCATGAAATTGGCGCGCCGTCAGTACCTGCCATCCTTCACCCATTGAGCAACTAGCAGCGCGGTATCCTCCGGCCCCAGCCCGCGTTTCACCGCCTGGTCGTAGCAATCGAGCGCCTGCGTCGTGACGGGGGTGGAATACCCCAGGTACCTTGCCTCCTCGACCATCGTGCGCAGGTCCTTGCGCGCAAGCTCGATGTCGAACGAGACCGAATCGGGTGCCTTGCCCCGGAGAGCCTCGGCAAGCACGCCGCCGCGCCACTTGATGACGTTGGCGCCACCGGAGGTATCCGCGAAGATGTCCATCACCCGAGCCGGATCGAGGCCCAGTGGCTTGACGAGCGACAGCGCCTCGGCGAGCACCTGCCAATAAACGAGGAGCGGCAGGTTGATCGCGAGCTTCATGCTTGCGCCCGCGCCGGCCGGGCCGACGTGCTCGAGGCGCCGGCAGAGTTGTTCCAGCACCGGCCTTGCACGCGCGACGTCCGCCGCTTCGCCGCCGACGAATCCCAGCAGCTTGCCGTCGCGTGCCTGCGCCACCGAGCCGCCCACGGGGCAGTCGATGAATGAGGTGCTTTTCGCCTGCGCCCTGGCGGCGAGCCCTCGCTGCACGACCGGCGGCAGGGTGCTCATTTCGACGAAGAGCCTGCCCTTGACGGCGCCCGTGAGAAGTCCACCGCTGCCGCTGTAAGTCCCGTCAACGGCGGATGCATCGGACAGCATCGTGATAACGAGGTCGCACGCCTCGGCGAGTGCCTTGGGACTGGCCGCGACCCCGGCCCCAGCGGCCGCGAGCGGTCTCGTTTTCTCCGCAGTGCGGTTCCAGACCATGACCTCGTGGTCCAGCTTCAACAAACGAGCCGCCATGGCGCTGCCCATGCGCCCCATGCCTGCAATGCCGATCTTCAACACCTTCTCCTTCAATATAACTTTCCTCCCCCTCGATGGCGGAGGGTTAGGGTGAGGGTGACAGGAAATTTGATTCTGCCACACGCTCTCCTGCGGCGCGCAATCCTAGCACGCGTCCTGGGACTCGACTTTGCTATAATTCGCGCCTTCGCGCCCGTAGCTCAGTTGGATAGAGTACCTGGCTAC